>NZ_CP158487.1:0-358824 GCF_041006295.1 Candidatus Nanosynbacter sp. TM7-074 | reverse complement strand
GTTGAAGCGCAATTTGACGTCACCGTTCTGAAGGTGAAAACCTTGGTACAAGACGGCAAGGCTGTGCGTTTCTCACGAGGCAAGAACCGCTATCCTGGCACAACCACGCGCAAGGATTGGAAGAAGGCTTACGTGACGCTGAAAGATGGCGATAAGCTCGATGTGTTTGACGCAGTAGAGCAGCAGATGGAGGAGACCAAGTAATGCCAGTGAAAGCTTACAATCCAACCACTCCTGCTCGTCGCGGCATGACGAGTCAGGACTTGTCGGATATCACGACGAAGAAACCGCTCAAAAGTCTGACCAAAGCCAAAAAGCAAAATGCTGGCCGCAACAACCAAGGCCGCATCACCGTGCGTCATCGCGGCGGTGGCGTTCGCCGTCACTACCGTTTGGTGAACCACAATTTGCCGGCCGGTCTGACGCTGACGGTTGAAGAAATTGAGTACGATCCAAACCGCTCAGCACGCATCGCTCGGGTGAAAGATCAGTACAATTTGTACCACTACGTATTGGCCGACACCTCGATGGTTAAGGGCAAGACGATTCAGACTGGCGAGGAAGCGCCAATCGAGGCCTCAAACCGCCTGCCGCTGTCTGCTATCCCTGTTGGTACGATGATTTATGCTATTGAACTGACTGCCGGCAAAGGCGCGCAAATGGTTCGCGCCGCTGGCGCCAAAGCTCAGTTGATGGCCAAAGAAGGCAATTACGCAACTATCAAATTGCCATCTGGCGAAGTTCGCAAAGTTCGCCTGGAAGCTACCGCTGCCATCGGTACAGTCGGTAACGTCCAGCACCAGAACGTGAAGATCGGTTCAGCTGGCCGCCGCCGCCGCAAGGGTATTCGCCCAACGGTTCGCGGTGTCGTCATGAACGCCGCAGATCACCCACATGGTGGTGGTGACGGTGGTCGCCACGGTACTGGTAAAGCACCACGTACGCCATGGGGCCAATTGACGCTGGGTTATCGAACTCGCCGCCGCAAAGGCTCAAATAAATTAATCGTACGCACGCGTCACGACGCGAAGAGGAAGAGGTAAATCACGATGAGTCGTTCATTAAAGAAAGGTCCATTCGTCGATGTGAAGCTTGCGAAAAAAGTCGCTGCTCTCAGCCTTGACGATCGAACCGTTATCAAAACGTGGGCGCGCGCTTCGACTATTACACCAGAAATGGTCGGTCGAACGATTGCTGTCTACAACGGTAAGATGCACGTGCCTGTGCTGATTACCGAAAACATGGTTGGCCACAAGCTTGGTGAGTTTAGTCCAACCCGTAAGTTCCGTAAGCACGGCGGAAAGGATAAGAAGTAATCATGGCTGATACAACTTATACTGTTCGCGCTTACGCCAAAGGTGTTGACCAAACACCACGCAAGGTTAGCCTGGTGGCTGCGCTGGTACGTGGCCGCACCGTTGCTGATGCATTGGTTATTTTGGAGCACGTGCCAAAACGCGCTGCCTTGCCAGTGAAAAAGACAATCGACAGTGCCAAGGCAAATGCCATCAACAACCACGGTTTGGACGCTAAAAGCTTGGTGATTACCACGTTGAGCGTTACCACTGGTACGCGTCTGCGCCGCTTTAAACCAGCGTCACGCGGCCGTGCGTTGCCATTCCAGAAAAAGACCTCAAACATTTTGGTTGAAGTAACTGGTACCGAGAAGCCAAAGAAAGCACCTGCAAAGAAACCAGAGGCAAAGGCAGAGACCAAACCTGCCAAGCCTGCAGCGAAAAAAGCCGCCGAAACCACGGCAAAAAAGGAGGAGAAGTAAATGGGTCAAAAAGTGAATCCAATCAACTTCCGCCTACAAGTTCACAAGAACTGGAGCTCTCGTTGGTTTACGGCCAATAAGAAAGAGTTTGCGGAGGCAATTCGCCAGGATCACGAAATCCGCGAATTGATTGAGAAGAAATTTGCCTCACGCCCAACCATCAATCGCATTGAGATTGAGCGGAGTGCCAACTTGATCACGGTAACCATTCACACGGCGAAAGCTGGTGTGGTGATCGGCCGTGGTGGTGCTGGTGTGAATGAATTGAAAAAGCAAGTTGAGAAAATTGTCGGTCAGGCAGTTCGCATCAACATCGAAGAAGTACGCCGACCGGAACTAGCAGCCAAATTGGTGGCAGAGAACATCGCCCGCCAGTTGGAACGCCGCATCAACTTCCGCCGCGCAACCAAAATGACCGCGCAAAACACCATGAGTGCTGGTGCCAAAGGTATCCGCATCGAGGTGGCTGGTCGTTTGAACGGTGCTGAAATGGCACGCCGCGAAAAGGTGATTGAAGGCTCTGTGCCACTACACACTCTTCGCGCTGATATTGACTTCCACTGTGCTCGCGCCCAGACACCGGCTGGTATCATCGGCGTGAAAGTGTGGATTTATAAGGGAGAAAGGAGTCGCTAAATGCTGTTACCAAAGAAAACCAAGCACCGCAAAGTGCGTATCGGTAAAAACCGTGGTCAAGCAACCCGTGGTAATTACATCGCGTTCGGCGACTTTGCACTGCAATCACAATCAAACGAGCGCATCAACTCCCGCCAAATCGAGTCTGCTCGTCAGGCAATGACCCGCTACATCAAGCGTGGTGGTAAGATTTGGATCCGGATTTTCCCACACACCCCAGTTACTCGCAAACCACTTGGTTTGAAGATGGGTGGTGGTAAGGGTAATCCAGAGTTCTTTGTCGCCAAGGTGAAGGCTGGTACGGTGCTATTTGAAATGCAGGGCGTTTCCGAGGAAGTAGCCCGTGAGGCAATGCGTCTGGCTAGTCACAAGCTACCAGTCAAATGTAAGTTCATCAAGCGGGAGGACGCATAATGGCTGAAGCAAAGAAAAACGCAAAAGCAGCAGTTGTAAAGACGGTTGAGGATTTGAAGAAGGAGCTCGCCGAAAAGCGAAATGATCTACTTCAAGCAAAACGTTCTCACGCTGCTGGCGAATTAGTTAATCCAAAAGCGCTGCGTTCACTCCGCAAGGACATCGCACGCCTGCTGACACAAATTAACGAAAAGGAGAGCAAGTAATGGCCCGACGAACACTGATTGGCGTCGTAACGAGTGCCAAGCGCGACAAGACCATCACCGTGACGGTCACCAGCCGCGAAACGCATCCGCTCTACGGCAAACAGTACACCGTGACTCGCAAGTACACTGCTCATGATGAGACCAATCAAGCAGGCGAAGGCGACAAGGTGCAAATCGAAGAGACTCGCCCAATTTCCAAGACCAAGAGCTTTACGCTGGTCAAGGTGATTGAAAAGTCTCGCGGTTCTATCAAATTAAAGGCTGAAGTTTCTGGCGAAGCTGAGGAAGAGGCTAAGGAGGACGACAAATGATCCAACAAGAATCTCGCCTCAAGGTAGCTGACAACTCGGGTGCCAAAGAAGTATTGTGTATCCGCGTTCTTGGCGGTACCCGCCGCCGCTACGCTCGCGTTGGCGACGTGATCGTCTGTTCAGTCAAAGACGCCAGCCCAACCGGCAACGTCAAAAAGAAATCTGTTGTCAAGGCTGTGGTGGTTCGCACCCGCGATCAAATCCACCGCAAGGACGGCTCGACCATTTGCTTTGATGACAACGCCGTGGTGATTATCAACGATGACAAGCAGCCAAAGGCTACCCGTGTCTTCGGCCCAGTACCACGCGAACTACGCGACATGGGCTACATGAAGATCGTAAGCCTAGCTCCGGAGGTACTCTAATGGCTCGTATTCACAAAGATGACACCGTAAAAATCATTGCTGGCAAGAATAAAGGTACGACTGGTAAAGTCCTGAAAGTTAACACCAAAGACCAGACTATTTTGGTTGAAGGTGTTGGCGTCGGACACCGCCACGTCAAGCCAAGCCAGTACAATCCAAAAGGCGGCAAGAAAGATATCCACGTACCGATGGACATCAGCAAAGTCGCGCTGGTTATCGACGAAAAGTCAGGCAAAACCAGCCGGGTTGGTTTAGTAAAGAACGCTGACGGCGGCAAGACTCGCGTCGCTCGCCAAGCAAAAAATAAGGAGATTAAATAATGGCAGAGAAGAAAACCGTCGTGCCAGCTCCTCGCTTGAAAGCCTTGTACCAGGAGAAATACCTGAAGGAACTGCAAGCCGAACTAGATCTAAAGAACGTGCACCAAGTGCCAGCTTTGGAAAAGATCATCGTGAGCGTTGGCACCGGCAAAAAGAAAGATGACAAGCGTCACTTTGAAATTGTCAAAAACACTGTTGAGAAAATCACCGGTCAGGCGCCAGTTGCCCGCCAGGCAAAGAAATCAATCGCCGGCTTTAGCATCCGTAAAGGCATGGGTGCGCCAATTGGTGTGAGCGTTACGCTGCGTGGTGCTCGGATGTACGAGTTCATTGATCGCTTGATCAACGTGGCATTACCACGCGTACGCGACTTCCACGGTGTTGGTCTGAAGTTCGACAAAGGCGGCAACTACAACCTGGGCATCATCGAGCAATCAATTTTCCCAGAACTGACGTTCGAGGAGACGCAGATTTTGCACGGGTTACAGGTAACATTTGTCATCAAGAACGGTAACAAAGAAGCTTCAAAAGCCTTGCTCGAGAAGTTTGGCATGCCGTTTGAGAAGAAAGGAGGCGTCAGGTAATGGCTAAGAAATCAATGGTCGCTCGCGACAAAAAGCGTCTGAAGATGATTGCAAAATATGCTGCGAAGCGCGCTGAGCTCAAAGAACTTGGCGACCTCGACGGTTTGCAGAAACTGCCTCGCAACTCGAGCCCAACCCGGCACAAGAACCGCGACAGCATTTCCGGCCGTCCACGTGGTTACATGCGCCAGTTTGGTCTGAGCCGCATCAATTTCCGCGAAAAAGCAGCCAAGGGTGAAATCCCAGGCATAACAAAGAGTAGTTGGTAAGAAGGAAAGGAGATTCGACAATGTCTATGCAAACTACAGACCCAATCGCCGACCTTCTGACGCGCATTCGCAATGCGAAACTGGTTGGCAAGACGGAAGTTCGTGTTCCGTCCAGCAAGATGAAAAAAGTCATCGCTGAGCAATTAGTCAAAAACGGCTACCTCGCAGATGTTAAACTAGAGGACGCTAAGCCTCGTGGCGTGCTGGTCGTGACCATCAACGAAGAAGGTACCAACAGCACCATCAACGAGATCACTCGTGTCTCAAAGCCAGGTCGTCGTGTCTACGTCGGCGCTAGCGAGATTCCAAAGGTGAAAAGCGGCCGCGGTTTGGTACTCATCTCAACCTCAAAAGGTGTCATGACTGGCGCTGAGGCAGCCAAGGCGAAGCTTGGCGGTGAGTTGTTGCTGAAAGTGTACTAGTTTCCCGACATCACAATCACGCCAGAAACATAAGAGCGCTCCTCAAACGGGGGGTGCTTTTAATAATTGGAGTTTAGCGATAATTGTCGCTCTGTGCTATAAAAGAAAACGTAGGACACTTTCTGACACCCGGGGATATAAAGTATAATAGACTAGGCTGGCTAGCCCAGGCAATAAATTTAGTAGATATTATGAACACCATAAGAAAAACTATTAAAGCACGCTCTTGGAAAGATGGTAAAGAAATTCGCCTGGAAGATCAGGCTCTTCCAGTAAATCAGGTATATGCTTGGCTTTTTACTCACGATAATAAAATAGCCATCGTCTCTAAGGATGGTCGAAAGTGGCAGCTGCCCGGTGGAAAACCAAATAAGCACGAGACCTGCTTGCAAACTATTGTACGTGAAGTAGAAGAAGAGACGGGAATTAATACAGACAGCGTATCTAGTCAGTATAAGTTCTTTGGTTATTACGATATCTTGGAAACAGATAGCTTAAAAAATGATAACGAGTACTTACAACTTCGGGTTAGCTTGAACCTTGATAAGAATGCCGATGAGTATATCTTACATCAACAGAACGAGGACAAAGAGCAAATACAGGAAGAGCAGATACGGTATGCTAAATTTGTAACAGTTGATGAACTCACACGACACATTCCATGGGCAAGCGAAAGCGCAGAGTTGCAGGCCGCTATACAAAGCCAAATAAATAATCTACCCACCGTGTAAAAGTAGTAGTTAAACATGGTAGAAAGGTAGCAAGATGAAAAAAGTCATCGCCGAACAATTAGTCGGCTATCTCGCAGATGTTAAACTAGAGGACGCTAAGCCTCGTGGCGTACTGGTCGTCACCATCAACGAAGCGGCCAATCAAAAACTTGGCGGTGAGTTGTTGTTGAAGGTGTACTAGAGGATCACAATAAATGAAATAAAGCCCCTCTCGTGCAGGGCGTTTATTTTTATATGCTTAAAGATCAGTCAGCCCTCGCCTAATATAACTTTTAGTATAACGTATTTTGCTATACTGTAATCATATGCGTAGCTTCCTCCATATGACAAAAACATCAAACCAAGCAGAAATAACTGTCAAAGATGTCTTCACTGTTGATTTTTTACCCTTCTTGTTATCTATTGTCGTTATGGTGCCACTGCTCTACGGAATGGGCTGGCTTATTGGCAGTGCTGACCCCAGGCAGGGAGTTCCCAGTTATTATATTCAGGTACTATTTATGGAAAATCCTCTCGTTGAGTTAATCATGGTCGCCGCTGCCTGCTTTATTGCTGTCGGACAAAAGCCACAGGCACGCTTCTGGTCGACAATGGGGATGGCTACATTCATTGCTCTAATTGATGCATCAAACTTTCTTTGGCACATCGATGTCAGCGGCTATTTAAGTATCTTCGCTGGTATTCTGTTAATGATCTCTGGTTGGCGGCTATGGGATTATTACGAAGTGCGTAAAATCTACGCCATGACGGAACCGTATTTAACCAAGGCTGCGCTAGCGACATATATTACTCTCGGCATTTTGGCGATTGTTCTACTCATTCCATACGGTAACTAAGCAGGACGATCAAAAACCTTGCATTTCACCCCTAATCTATGCTAAAATACCAGGGTTAATATCAAATCACACGAAAGGTGAGTAATGAGTCTGAGTCGAATCGGAAAACTGCCGGTGGTTATTCCGGCCGGTGTGACAATCACGGTTGACTCTGGTGATGTGGTCGTAAAGGGCCCGAAAGGTGAATTGACACAATTCATCACGCCAGCAGTTGAGGTGAAAGTCGAAGACGGACAAGTCACGGTTCATCCGAAGGATGAGTCCAAAACTGCTCGCGCCCAGCACGGTCTGATGCGCGCGCTGATCAACAACATGGTAATCGGCGTTACCAAAGGCTATGAGAAGCGTCTCGAAGTCAATGGTGTCGGTTTCCGCGTGAGTTCCAGTAACAATGAGCTGGAAATGGCGCTCGGGTTTTCACACCCAGTCAAATACAAAGCCCCAGAGGGCATCACCGTTACCAATGAAAAGATGACCATCATCGTTAGCGGTATCAATAAACAGCAAGTCGGTCAAGTCGCTGCGGAAATCCGCGCGCTGAAGAAGCCTGAGCCATACAAGGGCAAGGGTATCAAGTATGCCGACGAGCAGATTTTGCGCAAAGCAGGAAAGACAGGTAAGTAATCATGGCTGAAAACAAGAAATTACTCAACCGCGCTCTTCGCAAAAACCGCGTTCGCGCGAAAGTTTCAGGCACTGCAGAGCGCCCACGCCTAACCGTCACCATCAGCAACATGCATGTTAGTGCTCAGCTGATCGACGACGTCGCAGGCAAGACATTGGCTGCCGCAACCACCGTTGGCACCAAAGCAAAAGGTACGATGAGCGAAAAATGTGCTACCATCGGTACGGAAATTGCTAAGAAAGCAAAGAAAAGTAAAATTAGCGCAGTGGTCTTTGACCGCAATGGCCGCCAGTACGCTGGTCGCTTGAAGGCATTGGCTGAGGCTGCGCGCCAAGAAGGATTGGAGTTCTAGTATGGCAGAACAAGCTGCAAATACTACCCCACGCGCAGAAGGCCGTCGGCCTCGCAGTCCGCGTGGTGGTCGCCGCGATGACCGGCGAAATGTGCGTGATGACGTACCAAAAGAGTTTGAAGAATTGGTCATCAACATTGACCGCGTGTCCCGCGTGGTCAAAGGTGGCCGCCGCTTCCGCTTTAAGGCGTTGGTGGTTGTTGGTAACCGCAAGGACAAGGTCGGTGTTGGTGTAGCCAAAGGTGCCGACGTGCAAGCTGCCGTTGCCAAGGCAACCTCAGTTGCTAAGAAGCACTTGATCACCTTGCCACTGAATGGCGAAACAATTCCACACGACAGCGAAGTCAAGTTTTCAGGCGCCCGCGTACTGATCAAGCCAGCCGCTCCTGGTACCGGTATCATCGCTGGTGGTGTTGTCCGACAGATCATCGGTGTAACTGGTGTTCGTAACCTGCTGACCAAGTCACTTGGTTCAACCAACAAGGTGAACATCGCTTACGCAACCATTGAAGCATTGAAATCACTGGTTCCGCACGAGGAGTGGCTGGGCGTTCAGCCGGTCAAAAAAGCTGCTAAAAAGGAGGCTAAGTAATGAAATACAACGATCTCCAAGTTTCAGCAAATAAGAATAAAAAGCGCGTCGGCCGCGGTATCGCTGCTGGTCAAGGTAAAACCGCTGGTCGTGGTACCAAAGGTCAGAACGCCCGCACTGGTAAAAAGCTTCGCGCTATGTTCCAAGGTGGTCAGCGCCCACTGGCTCAGGCTGTGCCAAAAGCTCGCGGTTTCAAGAGCTTGCGCACGCCAGCTCAGGTAGTCTACCTCGACCACTTGAACGCCTTTGACGGCAAAACTGTCGACAACGCATTGCTATTTACCGAAGGCTACATCGCGACACCGTTCCACACAGTCAAGGTGATAGCCCGCGGTGAATTGAAAGCCAAGGTTGACTTGAAAGTGCAAGCTGCGTCCGCTTCAGTCGTTACAGCGATTGAAAAAGCTGGCGGCTCATTTGAAAAAGTCGCAACACCGCTGCGCCAAAGCATGAAAGAAGCTGAAGAGAAATAAATATTCTCGTCAAGCACAAGAATCCCCTCCACAGAATAAGGGGATTCTTTATTTCAGTATGGAAATATTAGTTGTGGTAATGTATAATTAACAGAGTTAAGAATTGTTAGAGACTATGAGGGGCTAAAACATGAATTGGAGAATAATTTTCCGCTCGCTAAAAAATAAAGACATGCAAAAGCGATTATTGATTGTCGTTGGAATAATCGTCGTTTACAGATTGTTGGCGCATATACCAGTGCCATTGGCTGAACCGACCCAGCTACGTAATGCGATTTCATCAGTGCTCGGACAGACTGATTTGGGCGGAATTTTGAACCTGCTTTCTGGCGGCGCACTATCAAGCTTTTCTTTAGTGTTGGTCGGACTTAGTCCATTTATTACCGCCAGTATCATTATTCAGCTATTAACTAAAGCAATTCCGAAGCTAGAAGAACTTCACAAGGACGGTGAAACTGGTCGTCGTAAAATTCAGCAATGGACACGCATGATTACCGTTCCGTTGGCTATCGTTCAGTCAATCGCCTTTATCTTCATTCTACGCCAAACAGTTCTTCAAGGTGGCTCAACAACGCTAGCTGACCCAACGACGATGGAGTGGATTGTATCTGTTACCGCCATGACTGCTGGCTCAGTTCTGTTGATGTGGCTAGGTGAATTGATTACGGAGCAGGGCATTGGCAACGGTATTTCCATCGTGATTTTTGCCGGAATTATTAGCCAGCTACCGCAAATGCTTGCGTCGCTCATTTCTTCACTGCTCGACACTTCATCAGGCAGCCTGAACGTATTTAACTGGTTTACGCTACCTCTTAACCCGACCATGTTCTGGACAGTGCTTATCATGTCTATTGCGGGACTTATCGTTCTGTACTTCCTGGTGAAAATCAACGAAGCGCAGCGTGTTATTACTATCAATTATGCCAAACGCGTCCACGGCAATAGTAACTATGGTGACGTAAAAAGCATTCTGCCAGTCAAGCTGATTGCGGCTGGCGTTATCCCAGTTATTTTTGCAGTTGCGTTTCTTAGCTTGCCGCAGTTCGTTGGTCAAGTCATGAAAGCATCTGGTAATGCCAATCTTCTGCCGACAGCCGACAAGCTCATCACCTGGTTCCAGGCGCCAAGCGCTGGCTCATTTACAGGCAGTACTGCTGAAGCGTTCATCTATCCAACGCTATACTTCCTCTTAGTCATCGCCTTCACGTACTTTTATACTGGCATCGTCTTTAATGCTAATGAAATTGCTGAAAACTTACAAAAGCAAGGCGGCTTCATCGAGGGTGTTCGTCCAGGCGCTCAAACCGAGAAGTACTTAACAAAGACCGTTAATCGCTTAATTCTGTTTGGCTCAATTGTTCTGGGAATTGTAGCAATTCTGCCATTTGTCGCTGAATATCTGACATATCATTTGACGGGCCTACGAGGCTTACGCCTATCAATCGGCGGTACCGGAATCCTGATTATTGTATCAGTTGGACTTGAGACCTTAAGGCAGATTAACTCGCGAGCATTGATGGTCACCTATGATGACTTTGACCCAGATGAGTTACTCGACGGTGGTAAAAAATCTAAAAAACGCCGCTTGTTTAAGAAAAAATAATTATTATAAAAAATCCCCGCCGATAAAGCGGGGAATTATTTTATAAAATATTCTAGCGTAACCTGTAATCGTAAGATAGATTATCGCCATCTTTTTTCTCGTTTTGACAGACTGGCGCGATTTCCTTACTAATGTTATTCTCATCAGTCATTTTGCAGCTTGGAATATCGAACGTATTAAACTGGTTAGTTGGTGAAATTGCTTTCCAGCCATCTTCCTTCTTAACCGCAAACATTCGCGCAGCCGTACTGCCACAGCCAAATCCCAGCAGCAATTGTTTCTCATCACGCGAATGAGTAATCACGCTGGCCGCACCGCTGTTATCATTGCAGCCCGACTTCTCAACTTCTTTTTTCAGAAAATTAAGAATTTCCTGTGTGGTCGCATCATGCCGCGCAACCGCCTTACCGCCCTCAAGCCGAAAGCCTAAAGACCCCAGACTAACAAAACCATTACCGACTTTTTCTGCTACCTGAGGAGCTTTATGTGGAACTTGGTTTTTCAACTGCCAAGCTAAGCAGCTACTTATTAGCGCTAAAATTACCACCACACCAATCAATACCGGCACCAACATCTCAATCTGAGATTTTTTCGCCTGAGTTTTTGTCCGATTTTTCGTACTTGCCATAAAAATCCTTATGTTAAATTTGATAGCTAAATTATAGCACATAAATTTATGAAAATACCCCTTGTCAAACTACGCCTGGTACTGTATAATTGACAACTGTAACTTATGGCGAGTCAAAAGGAAGTCATCAAAATGGTAGGAAAGGTAGTGGAAGCACTGCCTAATACTCAATTTAGGGTGGAACTGGAGAACGGCCATAGTATCATCGCGCACATTTCAGGACGAATGCGCAAGCACTATATTCGCCTAGTGCCTGGTGATAAGGTTGAAGTTGAGATGACCCCTTACGATCTTACAAAGGGACGAATCAGCTTCCGCCTACGTGACGATCGACCCCAGCAGGGCCGGTAGTCAAATATTAACGTTAATCTCGGGTTTACTCGGGAAGGGAGATTTGAGCACTTTATGAAAGTTCGTGCAGGTGTGAAAAAAATCAGCCCCGATGACAAGTTTGTCCGCCGTAAGGGTCGGTTGTACGTCATCAACAAGAAAAAACCTAAGAATAAGCAAAGGCAGGGTTAAGCATGGCTCGAATTGCTGGGGTAGTTATCCCAACAGAGAAGCAGGTGCAAATTGCGCTCACCTATATTTATGGGATTGGGCCAAAGCACGCTTCGAGCATCCTTGCGGCGGCTAAGATTGAGCCGACCACTCGGGTGAAAGATCTCACCGAGGCTGAAGAAAACAAGATTCGCGAAATTATCGACAGCGAATACACCGTCGAAGGTGATCTCCAGCGCTTGGTAACTAACAACATTAAGCGCTTGAAGGATATCAACGCCTATCGCGGTCTTCGCCACAAAGCAGGACTGCCGACACGCGGACAGCGGACTCGTACGAATGCACGAACTCGCAAGGGTCGCGCCATCGCCGTGGGCGGTACACAACCAAAAGCAGCAAGTAAGACCTAAAGAAAGGACTAAGAAATGGCAGACGCAAAATCTACCAAGAAAAAGCAGCGCCGATCAGTCCCAGCTGGTCAGCTGCATATTCAAGCAACATTTAACAACACCATTGTTACCTTTTCTGACAAGAAGGGTAACGTGTTGACCGCTTCATCAGCTGGTGCATGTGGTTTCCGCGGTAGCAAAAAAGGCACCGCCTATGCTTCACAGGTTGCCGCTGAAAAAGCTGCTGAAGCTGCGAAAACTCAGTATGGTTTGAAATCAGTTGACGTTTTCGTCAAAGGTGTCGGTTTGGGCCGCGATGCCGCTATTCGTGCGGTTGGCGCTTTCGACATCTCAGTAGAAAGTATTAAGGACGTAACTGGCGTGCCTCACGGCGGCGTTCGTCCACGAAAGGCACGGAGGGCATAATTATGGCACGAGATAATTCACCGATTGTCAAGCAAAGCCGCCGCGAAGGTTATGCGCTTCATCCAAAAGCACATAAAGTTTTGGCACGAAAATCTGGCATTCCAGGTCAGCACGCACACAGCCGACACAACAAACCAAGTTTGTACGCAACACAGCTGCGTGAAAAGCAAAAGGTTCGCCGCCTGTACGGTTTGGTTGAAAAGCAATTTGCTCGGCTGATGGACGAAGCAACACGCGCCCAAGAAGGTTTGGCAGGCGAGAACCTGTTGAAATTGTTGGAGCGCCGCCTGGACAACGTCGTTTACCGCTCTGGCTTCGCTGTATCACGCCGCGCTGCTCGCCAGCTGGTCAGCCACGGCCACTTTGAGCTAAACGGCCGCCGCGTCGATATTCCATCGATTCGTGTTAAGGCTGGCGACGTCATCACTGTTCGTCCAAAGAGCACCAAATCTGAGTACTTTACGCACATTGACGATGTAATCAACAATTCAATCCAAGGCCCACTGAGCTGGCTAAAGAGCGATAACAAGAAGCTGAAGATTGAAGTAACTGGTTTGCCAAAGCGCGAGGAAGCAGAAGCTGACATCAACGAGCAATTAATTGTTGAGTATTACTCACGATAAAAGAAGGGTTAGGGAAGAATTATGGCAAAAGCAATTTACAATCCAGCACTCGCGAGCGTTGATGACATTTCAGCGACCAGTGCTACTTTTCTAATCGAGCCGCTTCACCCAGGCTACGGTAATACTCTTGGCAACTCACTACGCCGCGTTCTGCTATCAAGTGTTCGTGGTGGTGCGATTGTCGCTTTCAAAATTGAGGGCGCAACTCACGAGTTTACCACTGTTGAAGGTATCAAAGAAGATGTTGTTGACATCATGCTTAACCTGAAAAACGTCCACTTGCGCGTATTTACCGATGAGCCAGTTGAGCTACGCTTGGAGAAATCTGGTGCCGGTGAAGTAACTGCCGCTGATATCAAGACAAACGCTGATGTTGAAGTCGTTAACCCAGAGCAAGTAATTGCTACAATTGACGATCCAAACAAGCATTTGGTGATGGATTTGGTGGCAGAAGCAGGTTGCGGTTACCAGACAATTGAAGAGTCAAGCGAAAACCGCTTGCACAGTGACATGATTGCTATTGATGCAATGTATTCACCAGTGTTGCGTGTTCGCTACAAAGTCGACTCAACTCGTGTTGGCCAAGAGACAAACTTGGATAAACTAGCAATTACCGTTGAAACCAACGGTACAGTTACTCCACGCGAGGCGTTTGAAGAAGCAGCGGCAATCCTGGTTAACCAATACACGGCCTTAGCAGGCAACACCATGGTGACTGGTGCGCCAGCACTTGGCACAACCAAAGATGACGAAGAGTCAGAATTGGCTATGTCAATTGAAGAATTAAACCTAAGCGCCCGCACGACGAACGCGCTGATTAACAATGAAATCCGCACGATTCGCGACCTGGTGACTTTGACCGAGCAAGATTTGCGAGAATTGAAAGGCTTTGGTTCAAAGGCGCTGGATGAAGTACGCGACAAGATGGCGGAGTTGGAGTTTTAACTATGCATAGACACGGATATCAAGGGCGCAAGTTCGGCCGTGAGCGTGATCAACGGCGAGCCTTGCTGAAAGGGCTGGCAACCAGCCTGGTCGAGCACGGCAAAATCGAGACCACCTTGCCGAAAGCCAAAGAGCTGAAGCGCCACATTGAAAAAATCATCACCAAGGCGAAGAAAGGCGATCTAGCCAGCCGCCGCCAGGTGATCGCAGCACTCAGTACCCGCGCTGCTGCTTACAAACTGGTTGATGAAATTGCCCCACAGCTGGGCGGCCGCACCAGCGGACACGTTCGCGTTGAACGAACACGCCTACGTGTTGGCGACGGCGCTCAAATGGCAATCATCGAGTTTGTCGACGACATCAAACCAATGCCAAAGAAGGAGAAATAAGATGAAGACTTATTCACAAAAACCATCTGAAGTTTCTCGCCGCTGGGTATTGTTTGACGCGAGCGAATTACCACTGGGACGCCTGGCAACTGAAATTGCTAAACACCTGACTGGCAAATACAAGCCAACTTACACGCCGCACGTTGATGGTGGCGACTACGTCGTGGTTATCAACGCTGCAAACACCGTCGTTACGGGTTACAAGGAAACTGACAAGTACTACTACCGTCACAGTGGTTTCCCAGGCGGCATCAAAGAAACGCAGTTCAAAGAAATGCGTGAACACCACCCAGAACGAATTATTGAAGAAGCTGTCAAAGGTATGCTGCCAAAGAACAAATTGCAAGCAGAACGCCTCAAGCGCCTGCGCGTATTTGCTGGTAGCGAGCATGCTCACACAGCACAAACCCCAGAGAAAGTTGAGGTAAAGTAATATGGCTACTGATACCTATTTCTACGGCTTGGGACGACGCAAAAGTGCTTCAGCAAGTGTTCGCTTGCTTCCTGGCAAGGGCACCATCACCATCAACGGCAAAGCAGCCGCTGAGTACTTGGATGGCAACAAAACCTTGCTAGCCGAAGTGACCGACCCACTAGCTGTCGTCAGCAAGCAAAAGGAATACGACGTTACCATCTTGGTCAAAGGTGGTGGCCTCGCTGGTCAAGTTGACGCCATCAAGCTTGGCATCGCCAAAGCATTGACGGCTGCTCACGCTGATCTGCGTCCAGTTCTGAAGAAGGCTGAGCTATTGAAACGTGACCCACGCGAGAAAGAGCGCAAGAAATATGGTCTGCGTTCTGCCCGCAAGCGCGAACAATTCTCCAAGCGTTAAACAGAGGAGAGGCCAATTCTCGAGAATACTCCGTCATATGCAGGCGGGGTATTTTCATAGTATACTAAGGCTATGTTTGATAGAATAATCCATCGCTGGCTACGTATTCCTTACACCTTAAACGTGCATTATTTTTGCCGCCCAGTCAATCCAAAGTCTACGATTTTACTTGTCCATGGATTAGGCACCTCATGGCGCACCTGGAAGCCATTGACGCAATATCTACCCAAGGACGCGGTGGTTATTGCTATTGACATGTTGGGATTTGGCAATTCACCAAAGCCCGACTGGAAATCCTACAACGTCCAAGATCAAGCTACCAGCATCGCCGCCACTCTGCGCCGCGAATCAATCACTCACCTGGACATCATCATCGGTCACTCCATGGGCTCGTTGGCCGCCGTGGAGATCGCTAAGAAATATCCGCGATTAAGCCGCTCTTTAATCTTATGTAGCCCGCCAATATATCAACCTAAAGCTAACGAAAAAATCCATCATCCAGAAAAAATATTACGCGCCCTATACAGCCTTATCAACAAGCACCCAAGGAATTCAAAGCGCCTATTGCAATTTGCCGACCGACACAACATATGGCCCGATGCTGGGTTTAAGGCTGACAAAGTCACCGCCAAATCTTTCCTGACCGCATTAAACGCCGCAATTATTAATCAAACCACGATGGCTGATATATCACAATTGAAACTACCAATTACTATTCTGTCAGGCAAACTCGACCCGCTGATTGTCGAACGGAATTTGAAGCAATTAGCCAAAGAGCATAAGAATATAGCCCACCGCTCAATGACTATGCAGAGCCACGAAATTACCGATAAATATGCCAAGTGTTTGTCTGGGATTATAAGGCAGCACTTGACTATCAATAAATAGCCCCTATTGACTTTAATGTAATATCGTCGTATAATATGGGTATTATGGAAACTGGAAGATCTGACTTAAATAACTATAACAATCCTTTTGAGCAGCTAAAGCCATCGCTCGAAGATGTACGCAACCACCCCGAGCTTCAGTTGCCGCCTGAAATTGAGGCTGCTTTGGAAGGCGCAAAAGGCATCTTTGCTTATGTAGACCTATTCGACGGAAAAACTCGACGTATGGCGTCCTTTGGTGCACGCCCCGAACTCAGCGCTATAGATCCTCAAAATGGATTAAGCGCAAGCTCGGCTTTATCTACCATGGAAAGGGCCTACAGAAACGGCGAGGCTACTGTCGCTGACGTTGTGAGGATGACCCTTGCTGTAGCACGCCTAGATGACTACCCAAATGACAAATTTATTAGTGTCCCTGTCATTAGAAATTGGATAGATACTTTCTATAAAGATAAGACAGAAGAGTACAGAGGACTATCCAAAGAAGATATTGAGAAGATTAATGCTGCAAACAACTGGCTTGATAGCAATAGGGGAATGATTGCTGAATTCTTAAGTAAAAACTTATATAAAAAAGCTGAGGAATTTATGATAGGCACTACGCGCACAATTACTGAATTCGACAGTACGTGCAATTACGCTGCAAATAATGCCACTTGTTGTGAAGATCTACGCTTCGACGCTCTACTAGAAGAGCAAATTAAAAATAACATCATAGGTCAGCTCCATCAAAATAAGGAATCTTTAAGAGAACAAGCGGTTAAATACTGCATTAGATACATCGCAAGATTAGAGGATGGTGGAATTCTAGAGCCATCTAAGAATGATTACGACTATGGTTGCCTTGCTACCCTAAAGGAATACTCGAGTATCCCCGAGATCAAAGAAAAATTAACAGACTCAAATATTATAGAAAAAATTATTAATAATATTGAAGCGTTGTCTGAATTCACTGACAGTATTACAAACAACCCAGACATAGAGAATTTCACTTCACTCATCGAGGAAAAAGCCAAAAAAGCAGAATATCCTAACCCTAAGTTTTTAGGCGACTACCAAAGTAAAATTTATTATGAAAATACAACCACAATAAGCCCAGAAGACGAAGATTATAAATCTAAGAGGGATGTCATATTAAACAACGAAACCTACAGGCAATATTTTACAAAAGAAATCGAATACATTCTTGATCCGTACATGCTTGCTCATACTATCATGAATAATTATCCCTTCAATCATAGAATAATTAGCTCAATCTTTAATATTGTAACGTCAGAAGACAAAGAGCTTATAGAAGTGCTAGGCTTATCTGACGAGTCTCAGAAAATTAAAAGCTTCTTAGATAATAAAGAGGATTCTAAAAAAATAAGGAAATTAGCTCTACTTAATTTATTACCAGAAGATACTTTTACAGATAACCAAAAAAATCTGATTGCCTCAAAACATGATATTGAAACTATATACAAAAATATAGCAGATGCATCAATAGGAAGGTGGTCCGAAATAAAAAAAGCTGTGTCTATCTTATTTAAGTTGCTTGAAGAGTGTGGTATAGAAGTGAAAGTGGACGAAGAAACTGTGCTAAACGCTGCCGATAATACTGATTACTTAAAACATGAACCGTTACAATATGATGACGAGCTTTACTAACCAGCCGTCTAATCACAACAACAAATACGATAATTAGCATCACACCATAGTAGAGTGGTATAATTATATTCAATGAAATCATCAAAACCCGTTATCCTCACTGGCGTGCGCGCCAACAACGATATTCACATTGGCAATTATTTTGGTGCCATTTTGCCGATTGTCGATATGGCGAAGCGCCGCTCGGCCGATTTTGATATCAATCTGTTCATCCCAGATCTTCACAGCTTCACTACGCCGATTGACCACAGTAAATTGTACGACAGCATCCTCAGCAACGCCCGGATTTATACAGCCGCCGGACTGCCGCTGGACAAACCAGCCATTCATCTGTACCGCCAAGGCCGCGTTCCGGCACACAGCGAGCTGGCGTGGATTTTGGATTGCTTCACCGGGTTTGGCGAGATGAGCCGGATGACGCAGTTTAAGGATAAGGGTGGTAAGATAGATATTCGCAGTGTCGCCGAGAGAATCAAAAAAGCTCTTGATGCGCAAAAAAATGACGATAACATTCTGGGAAGAATGGAACTTATGCAACTATACAACGAGCTAACTTTCGAAAAAGAAGTCTCCGTCGGTCTCTTCAACTACCCAGTTCTGATGGCTGCCGACATCTTGCTTTACGGCGCCACTTACGTGCCAGTTGGCGACGACCAGACGCAACACCTAGAATTTACCCGCGACATCGCTGAGCGGATGAACCGCAAATTTGGCGACTTATTCATCGTGCCCAAACCAGTTGCCGAGCAACATCAATTCTTCGGTAACGACCAAGGTCTGAGAATCAAAGATCTGATGAACCCGACCAAAAAGATGAGCAAATCCGACGACAGCGGCAAAGGTGTCATTTTCCTTGGCGACGAGCCAGAAGTGGCACACAAAAAGATTATGAGTGCCACCACCGACTCGCTGGGCAGAGTACAGTACGACCGGGACAACCAACCAGGAATTTCCAATCTACTGGAGATTTTGACGCTGGTACGCCAAGACGCCGGAAAAGACGTCAGCTTGGATCAGACCATCAGCCAGTACACCGGTATGGAACGCTATGGTGATTTCAAGCGAATCGTGGCTGATGAAGTGGCAGAATTCTTGGCGAATTTCCAAGCGCGTCTGGCGGCAGTTGACGAGGAGGCAATTGAACGCAAACTGGAGTCGAGCGAGCGCGACATGAACCTCGTCGCTAACGAAACCTTGTACCGCGTCCAAACGGCCGTGGGGCTGCGGAGATAGGAACACTCGCGTGAAAATTTCGCCGCGCACCGTCCTCAAGATCGCCAGGCTATATCAACTGGCAGATAACAACACGCCCGTCAAGGCCTTGCGCCACCTGAAGATTCAGACGGACGAATCGCACATTGTGGCGGAGTTTATCCTGAACAAGCAGCATTTCGCTGTAATCTACGGCTCAATTGTCGACGAAGAATCGATTGACGAGCTGTGGCCTGACAAGCCAGCCAATGCTGAAACTTTGCCAAATCCGCTTGATTCGAGCTGCACCGAGACGCCATTTCAGGGCAAGTTTGTCATGATGTTTCGAATTGTACCGACCAAGCAGCGCCTGGACGTTCACTTGTCCACGGACTTTGACCCATCAATTTCGCGCAGTCTCTGGCAAAAGTACATCAAAGCCGGCTACGTGTCGGTCAACCAGCACGTAGTAACGACGCCGAAATTTGATGTCGACGAGACCGACGAGATCGCCGTCAAGCTGCCAGAACAGGAGCAGGCCAGTGCAGAGCTGCCGATACTATACGAAGACGACGACGTGATGGTGGTAAATAAACCGAGCGGGCTCCTGACCCACGCGAAGGGCGGGCTATCGACCGAGCCGACAGTAGCGGAAATTATTCGCCCCAAGACTTCGTTTGCCTCGGACACCGACCGGCCGGGCATCGTCCATCGGCTCGACCGCGACACTTCGGGCGTACTGATTATCGCCAAAACTTCTGACGCTGCGACCCATTTACAACGGCAATTCGCCCAGCGCACCACTAAAAAAACCTACCTGGCGATTACCGACGACGTACCGAAACTAGCCGCCGCAAAAATCGACCTGCCGATTGGCCGCAATCCGTCCGCGCCCAGCACCTTCTGCGTCAATCCGAACGGCAAACCCGCCCAAACAACTTACCGCGTACTGACGGCGACTGATATTCAGGCGCTGATTGAACTGAAACCTACCACCGGCCGCACCCATCAACTCCGCGTCCATATGGCATACCTAAACACGCCAATTCTCGGCGACCGCGTCTACGGCAAGCCAAACGCCAGCCGCCTGATGCTCCACGCCCACAAATTAGAGATTACGTTACCATCTGGCGAACGAAAAACATTTGAAGCAGCCACTCCAGAAGAATTCAAGCAGCTATTTCCAGGGGAATTGTAGTGTCTGAAATCATTATCTCAACCCAAGACGTCCAAAAAATCGACCAAATCACCGCTAGGCCACCACACGCACTTTTAATTGTGGCAGACTATGGGCTAGACGGCAAAAGCGTGGCTCAAAAAATAGCTAAAAATAGTGATATCTTCCACTTGACTCCGCTTCCAGATAAACAGTCCATATCCGTTGAGCAGATTCGCGATCTCATTGCTAAATTACGAACTTACGCCATAAATCGCCGAACTATTATTATTGATGAGGCGGACTTAATGACTGAATCATCCCAAAACGCACTGTTAAAAGCCCTGGAGGAGCCAAATAAAAACACCGTCTTTATCCTTATTGCAAAAAATCCAAAACTAATGCTAGATACAATAAAATCTCGATGCCAAACCCTTACGCTTCATAAAACATCATCAGTCCAGGATAAAAAACTGCTTAAAAATTACAATTTAGACTCAGCCACTATCCAGCAAATCCTCTTTTTGGCTGCCGGTAGGCCGCTACTGATTCGTCAGCTAGCAGAGAACCCAGACAAATTCGCCGAATATCGACAACTAGCCACTGATGCGAAGCAAATTTTAGCCACAAATCAGGAATATACTAATTTAAAAAATATCGCAAAATATTTTACCGACCGCCAAAAAGCACTAATGCTCACTGATATCATCATCAACATGATTCGCTTTCAGTCCCTGTCTCGTGGCATGAATTCAACATTAGAAAAACAGCTCAATCAGACTACAATCGTCAGTAAAGCACTAAACTCAAACGCTAATGTCAGACTAGCGCTGATGCAACTTGTGCTATAATGATATAGATATGTTTGGACTATTCCTCATTCTAATTCTAATGATTTGGGCGATTTTTTATCATCCATCAATCAAAGACGCTGGTGATTTACCAACTAAAATTACCGAAAAGCTTGATCAGTTGTGGGTAATTGCCCAAGATTCAATTCGCGAAAATAAATATCTGCGAGCAGAAAAGGCCTTGCTAACCATCTTACGTGTCGACGAAAAGAACGCCACTGCCTATAATCGCTTAGGCATTTTATACGCCAAACAGCGCGCCTATAAAGACGCCATCGAGTGTTTTGAGATTGCCCAAAGTTTAGAGCCAAGCGCATCAAGCCTTCATAACGTTGGTCTGATTTACTATGAAACTGAAAATTATGAAAAGGCTTCATTGGCCTTTGAGCAAGCCCTGGAAATGGAAGACGACTTGGCGGCTCGCTACATCGCCTACGCTAAAGTCCAAGAAAAAATTGGAAATACGAAAAAGGTGATAAACGCACTAGAAAAGGCTGTTGAGCTAGAGCCAATTCCACAAACTCTTAAGATATTAGCAGAGGCCTATGAAAACTCCGGTCAATCAGACCTTGCTGAAGGTCTACGTAAAAAGGCCGCTAAGATGTTAACACCATCTACACCGGCTCAAAAAATTGTCGGTACTCCACGGCCGCGCCAACAGCGCAAAATCCATCAGCCACGAAAAATTGTCATGTAGGCTATTGCCACGGGGTTAAAAAATTGCTAAAATAAATCCAGTGCCGCTTTAGCTCAGCTGGCTAGAGCAACGGTTTTGTAAACCGTAGGTCCTCGGTTCGAGCCCGAGAAGCGGCTCCACATCACGCTGGAATCGTGTAGTGGCAATCACAGGAGACTGTAAATCTCCCGCCGTAAGGCTTCGTAGGTTCGAGTCCTACTTCCAGCACCAAGATTGAATTATCGCCTTTACGGGCGATTTTTTAGATGGGAAAAGCATACATTATTGACTTTTATAAGCATATGTGCTATTATATGAGCATGTTTGAATTTACAAAATCCATTCTGGCATTATGGAATAGCGAAAAAAACCAACGATTGAAATTACAATACGCCTATATTATGTTAGCTATAATCGGACTGGCTATAGCGGGATTATTGACATTATTTAACGCCTCGTCAGCACACTTGGCGGCATCAGCTTCAGGAATATTGTTCGTTACGTTCTTAGTCAATAGCGTAGCGTGGGGAATAATAGAGGCATTTGTCACGCCAAAACTGCCAAAAGAAGCCGGCATGCCAGCTAAAAAATCCACTCGTAAGAAATAACCCGGTTGATTAAACATGGCTTAATATGCTAAAATTAAGCCTGTTACGCCGCGATAGCTCAGTTGGTAGAGCGCATCCATGGTAAGGATGAGGTCTCGGGTTCAAGCCCCGATCGTGGCTCCATATGAAACACTGATTCGCAGAGATGCGGATCTTTTTCATTCTTCCTTCATTAAGTTTATAAATTTAACTGTTTTTCCTTTTTCCCAATCCATAATAAAGACATATTTGCCATTATGTTTAAAATGGTCATTATTTTTGCACCCAGCACACTCATTCTTAATAATCTTTGGAGATTCGCCCCATAATTTGACCATAGGGGGGATTTCTTTTTCTATCACTTCATGACGACAACTCATTGGTATTACGTTTTTAATTCCGTCCATCTGGAAAATGTTCCAAGAAATAATTTCCGCAACCCGTAATAACATTTCCATTTTTTCTTTTGATATTTTCCTGTCAAGATTTATCTTATCGTTAGGGAATTTGTCATTCCAGTAGTCGATGAAAGTGTATAAAAGGTTCTCTCTGGCTAGCAGAAGATTATCACCTTGCCATTCATATCCGTAAGAGCATTGAAAAGCAACAATCGCCCATTCCAGCCATTCTTTCTTATCATTACAATATGAACCGACAACTTGAAGCTTACGGTCTAAAAATCCCACCCTGTCAGACAGTTTCAAAACTTTTTTTCCATTAGCAGCGTTATATCTACCAACTATAAACGGCGCCTCGCCGCAGGTTATCTCCAGACGAAGTTCTTTGACGTAATCCTTCCAATTACTCTCGTCTGCAGGCCAGTTTCCTGAGCTCCAGTCTATCTGCCTATTCATTTGGCTAACGATATTTTTTGGCGTAAAAACCTCAGCCTTATCCTTTGTGCGGCTTTTTTGCTCCTCTTTCGACTTGGCAATTCTGGGCTGTATTAAATACGTATTTGTCCCTGTGATATCTAATATCGATATTTCTTGCTTTGGATTATGACCAACATAGGAGTCAGTGGCCCATAGGATGTTATGCGATTTTCGCTTCGTTGTCCGCGTCCTGTCCAGTAAAAGAACATCCAGCAAGTCGCCGTGGCGGCGAATGGTGTTTTCAAGGATGTCAACAGCGGAGTCTGGCACGTAATTTTATTCCATCGGGCGAACTTTTTCTTCTATGAAGGCAATTTCTTTATCGCTTAGATTATATTTTTTATACAACTGCTTATCAACTTCTTCAATAGACTTCGACCAATCAATATCAGATTCTGCAGTAAAGTCTTGAACGGGCACAAAGGAAAAGGCGTCTTTATAGTTAAATACAGCAGTCTTTTTAACTCCAACCATCGCTCGGAAGAACTTTGTCTTTACATATTTTAATAAATTCTCAGCCTCCACACTGTTATCAAATTGACCAACTTGTAAGAAGGTATCTGTACATATGAGCATCGGCGAGCCGAGCATCGGCGAGCCGAGCATCGGCGTACTAAATACCTCCCCAAAAACACCAGATCCATTTGCTCTAGGAATAAACACTTTGTAGGCTTTAGCTCCCTCTATATTCTTCTTTAGGGCTTGGTTAGGAATATAGCGAAACTCTCGCTTTCCCTTGATCAGTCCAATTATTTTATAATCATCAGGAAGCATACGCTTTTCTGATATCCTGTCTACTTTTTCATTATTTTTCACAAAGAAATCAGAGATGAAACCGAATGGGTTCCGTGAAGACACTAGTGTCTTCATGGAAGCATTAATGGGTTCCGTGAACTTATCATCCTGGACAGTATAATCTATTTTCTCCACTATATTAATCAATTCCGGGAAGCGTATTATGATATTATCATCCAACTTATTGCTGAAATTGACCCTATCCTGGAAAATATTCTTATTGTCTACAAGGGAATAATCGACCTTACCTTGATAGCCCTTCTTAATAACGAAATAGCAAATACCACCCTTTACGTCAACGCCAGAAAATACGTCTTGAGAGTTCGGGAAAAGAGTGAAGGACTTAATGCCGTAGCTCTTCATTTTAGCCACAAATCCGCTAGTCTCTCGATATGGTCCATCCTCTCCGCTCATCCACCTTGCCGGCATAACAAGAGAGACAATATCTGACATCTTAGTAGATTGTTCGACAAAAATTGGATATATACTCCTTGACATTTTATTGTTGGCGTTAGCCTCCTGATACGGCGGATTACCAACTACTGCTGTAAATTTCATGTTTAATGTCTCTCCCTTTTTAAACGTGTCCGTTAAATCTAATTGCTTAAGATTGTTATCATCAATATCTGAAAATGTCCCGTAAATGTACTTGCGTGCGATATTGTAGATAATATTCGTTGGTGCAAATCCATAAAGTTGCTTCTCAAGGATGTGTTTCACCCTTTCTGATTTGTCTGGTATTTTACTCCCAAGTCCTCTGTTTAACCTCTTTGCTATTTCCGTAAGGTACAGGCCGCTCTTTACATATAAATCCGCAAATGTGGCATTTGGATCTTCAAATATGCCAGGGTTATTTTCTTCCAACAAATCAAGCATTTTATTTACAACTTTTCTTGGTGTAAAAATCTGATTTGTTTTTAACGGACGAATATAGGAGAAGATGTCTTCTTTGGCGCCAGGGGAGAGATAATCCGCAATTTCCTGTCGCTTCTCCTCAAACTCTCGAATGGCAGCGTTAAATGTATAGCGATCAAAAAATCCTTCAAATGTTTCGCCGGTTTCTGGATTCGTCCATGGGCCGCGAATTTTACGGAAATCGTCTTTTGTGAATGGCTCACTATCTTTTTCTGTAAATAATTCCTCAAAATCCTTGTCAGAAACGGTATCCTCGATGTTATCCAATGTAATTTCATCTACGTCTTTACTGGCAGCCATAATGAATGAAGGAATAGCGCGAGTAAATGTACGTAATTTCCTCCTAATTTGGTCCATTTCAGACTTTTCTTCTTTTTCGTACTTATCTTCCTCTTCGCGAATTACAGTATCATTAGGGAGATCTTTTTCAATTATATTCGCCAGACTATCCGTTAACTTGTCCTGAGCTATTCTGTCTGCTATATCGCCAGACACAAATTCTTCTGCTGCCTCTTTGACCTTTTTACAGAGTCCATTTTTAATATTATCAAGCTCTGCTTTTGAAGGAGAGTAGGTCTCTTTATATTTCCCAAGGACTTCAGATATTTCAGGCATGCAGTCAGCGGTAATTTTTTCAACGATCTCATCTGCCTCCATATCCGAATCAACCGCAGACAATACAATATCCTGCATCCTTGAAGTATAAACCTTATTACCGAGTAGTTTATCCTTATTTACAGATATTCTGTGATCTCGATTCTTTTTACGATCTGGGTCATGCTGAACCTCTTCACTTTTAGTCTGTCTATCGGTATCACTAGTTGAAGGCGCCTTATTTAATGCCGCAATCACCTCAGAAGGAATATTGAAGACGTTGTTAATATTTACAAATAGAAGATTAGTGACAAAGCCGCGGTTCACAATCTCCTTTGCGACGATGGCTTTAGGGAAAGTCAAAACTTGCTCTGCATCCAATTCGATCATCTTACCAGATTCATCTTCCGCCAAGACAGGGAAGTAGTTCAGCAATTCTGCTACGTTCTGCTCTCTGATTTTTTCTGTAGCGTCACCTCTGGCTACGTCCGCCAATAGACTGTTGGCAAACTTGTCATAAACTTTAAGCACGCGATTCGGCGAGAAATCAAAGACGTAAGCCGACTTTTTACGACAGAGGTTGCCGTTATTATCTATAAATTCATACGGGTTCTGAGAACGGAATATTGCCTGCATGTACAGTGACTCAGATTTAATATCAGATAGCATAAGCACGGCAGACCACTCTTTAACGGTAACTCCAGTTGTCAATTGCCCGACAGATAAGGTTATGGTGCGATCATTCTCCTTGATGGCTTTTTTAACCCTACTCAGAGCTTTCTCGTTAGCTGCAGTATCCTTCATTTCATCTTCAGATGAATTACTGTCAGACTGAGATCTTCCATCGCCCGCGGCAAGCACTATTTTATATTCACTAAATACTGGGTGATGGCGCAACATTTTCTCCATAGCCATCGCTGAAGCAACACGGTTTCCTACCAACCAAAACGTGTGTTTTAATTGATCTCTTAATTCGGGAGTTGAGAATGGATATTTTTCATTTGAAGTTAATTGATTTAAGAATGTTGAAATATCATTCTCATGAACGAACTTGCCACTTGTGTCTGTTGCAAACATCTCATTCAGCTCAAAAGCATAATCGATATTTTCATCGTCCATCTCCATGCCTTTTTCAAGCCGATCAGAGATCATGTCGGATATCTTGTAGGTAAATAATCTCATATCTGGCAAATTAACGTGATCACCCGAATCGTCCAGATTTTTCAATTCTTCCTGCTTAGCTTTTTGCTCATCAATATAAGTCCAGTTGAATATCTGATTGTCCTTAAAATGTCCATCCGCTATTGCCTTAAAAGGCGTTCCAGATAAATGCAGCGTAAACCTGCGCTTAATTTTTCCAAAAGCTTCATTAGTTCTGTCTGTATCAACACCTTCGTGAGCCTCATCTATAATCAACAAATCCCACTTAAGATCCGCCACCCATTTTAATTTGTTGTGCGGTCCGCCAAAAACTTTACCGCCCTTTAAGTCCTGTAGACTTAAGAAAGTTATCTGTTTATCCTCACTTGATGAATTAGCCTTATCAAGGAACTCGTCCCTAGATAAGGTTTCGCGTTCTTTTAAAGAATCTGCCGTCGAAATAAAATAATATCCATCAATGAACTTATCGAAATCATCAAACCACGAATTGGCGATTGCTGGACGATTAGTAACTATCAGAACATTCTTAGCGTTAAACTTTTTTGCAAAATCGTAAGAAGAGAGAGTTTTACCGAAACGCGGTTTTGCGTTCCATAAAAATTCCGCTTCTTTATTTGGCAAAGAAAAATCTGTAGTCTGGTGAGATTCTGCATAAGCAAGGGTTTGAGAAACGGCACGTTCTTGCTCCTTTCTCAACTTATACGGACTTTTCTCGGAAGATCGACTGAATAAATTGCCATTAGCGTAATCATCAAACAATTCTTTAGATTTTTCTGGCGTACCATTGAAGTAAAACCATTCCTCGCCCAATCCGCCATCATCCTGTTTTTTACTCTTTTTAATTCCATTTTTTACGTAATATTTATGAAGATCTTTGTCCTTGAAGAATTCGCGAGTCACGTTAGAAAAGGAACTAGCACTCCATAATTTCTCATATCGCAATTTTACAGCTGCAGTCTTAGTCTGTTCTAATATTCGCGAATCAACGTCTTTACGTTCTGTATATCCAACTTTTTGCCAACCTTTATTTGCTGGAATATCCGGCAGAATATAAGAGTATATTTGAGGATAAATCCTCTTTGTGGTTTTTATTATTTTCTTATCATCATTCATAAATATCCTCCGCAGTCACTAAGTGAGTAACCTTTCTGATAATTATACTATAAAACGACCGCCAAAAACTTAGCTAATGGTATAGTCTTAACAAGGTTAGGAGGGTGTTATAACGAAACAATCGATAGAGCAGAGAATTGATAAAGTGCGCGGGTCAATGCTGAGTGAGGCGAAAGAAAGCTAAAATTAGTAAAATCTGATATGGTACTAGCATTTTCACTTCACCCATGCTATAATTAGTCAAGACGTTTTATAAAATCTAACGAGTAAAGAGATGGCAAAGAAGAATACGAAACGAAAGCTGATTGGTTTGGTGAGTAACTTGAGCAACCACCGAACTTACTATACTACTGTTAACACCCAGAACCGCACCACTAAAGGTCAGGGAAAATTAACACTGAAGAAGTACGACCCAATCGCAAGGCAGCACGCAACTTACACCGAGACAAAGAAGAACCTCGGTCGTAATGAAGTTAAAGCTCGTAAAAGCTAATTTTACCAGAATCACTAGTAAACTCCCTCAAATCCAGAGGGAGTTTTTTATTACCTAAGAAAATGTTCTTATTTTCGCAGCCGTGAGCGCATGTCGCGAATAGCATTCATGTAGTAGAGAAAAGCGTCATACGGCGAGTCATAGGGACTAAAGTAGGCGTGCACATCACCGTCGGTAAAGCATTTTGTCCCCATGTAATAGAAGTGGTCTGAGGTTTGTAGCTTTCGCCAATCATTAATCAACGATTCATCGCCACTCTTCAGTACTTCATCTCTCAACTCATAAACGTAACGCAAGGCCTCTTTCTGCAGACTATTGCCATTCCAAGCTGTCAAATCTCGCTCAGCATCAGCCCAGGTGACGGGTGACGGCATACTAATTTCGCCAGCTGGCTTATTTTTAGCCAAAGCCTCACTGACTGTATAAAAAGTATTACCACTGACACTCAGCCACTTGCCAACAAATTTCTCGAAAAAGTCAAAAATACCAGACTCTGCCCACTGATGTTCGCCAAAAGTTTCATAGTCCATAAACAAATTAAGCAGCGGGGCGTAGCGAACAGAATCAGTCACCCATGTATTAAATTTGTCTATAGTCAATGGCCAATCGCTCCATTTCTGGTCACTAAACCTAAACGCCAAGTCATCACTCAGTCGATAATTTTTAAGTAGTAATCCAATTTTTTCCGTGCCAGTCGGTCGGTAAACATAATTAGGACTGCGCCAATTAAGAATTGGATCCCAGCCTTCGGCCAGTACGCCTTTAAAACCGTATTGCTCTGCCCATTTGGCCAGTTCATCGCTATACGCTAATTCCGTATTTGCCAGCACCCGCGTTTCCACCCCAAAAACCTCGCGAATCTTCCAGCGATGAAGCTCAATCTGCCGCTCAAACTCCTTACGTGAATAGAAAAACGCCAGACTGTGATGATAAGGACTTGATAAAATCTCCACTTGGCCAGTTTTCACCAAGCGCCTAAAACTATCCAGGACATCAGGATTAAACTGCTCGGCCTGCTCTAAGAACGTACCGCTAAAGCTGATCGACAATTTAAAATCAGGATATTTTTTCAGCAATTTCTCAAGTAAAACATTCATCGGTAAATACGATTTTTCTGCAACTTTCTGGAATATTTTTTGGTTGTCCTGAGCTGGATTTTGACCGCCAGAAAAATAATCATGTTTCCAAGCTACGTCGAATATGCTATATTCACGTACCCGCCAAGGCTGATGGACATGAAGATATAAAACTATACCTTTGTCTTCGCTCACGTCAACGCCCCCTCATACAATCTTAAGCATTGTCTAGCCGCATCTTGCCATGAAATCTTTGCGTACTCATCCTTAACATTTTGCTTGAGAGAATTCTTCAAAGCAGGCGACTCGGCAATATTGACAATTTCATCCGCCAATTTATTCACGTCCCAATAATCAAACCGCATGATATTATTCAGCACCTCGCCAACGCCAGATTGACGGCTAATCAGTAGAGCCGTATCATGATGAGCCGCCTCCAGTGCTGTCAAGCCAAATGGCTCAGAAACCGAGCTCATCACAAAAACATCAATCAAACAGTAAATATCCCGCCATTGTTTTCCGCGCACAAAACCCGTAAAAATCATCTTATCGCTAATTCCCAGATCCGCCGCCAACTCAATCAATTCGTCTCGCTGCTCGCCATTACCGGACAGCACGAACACAATCTTCTCGCATTTATCAAGAGCCTTCGCTGCAGCCCGCACAAAATAAGTCAGACCTTTCTGCACCGTCAAACGCGTTAAAGCACCTACAACTGTGTAGCCATCATACTTTAGCTCTTCCAGGTACCTATAAGTACTCGAGTCATAATCGTGCGGCGGTAAATCAGCCAGGTCAATCGCATTATAAACTACTTCAATTTTCTCCGGTGGAATATGATAATTCTTAACAATTATATCCTTAGTTATCTGGCTAACAGCAATTATTCTATCCGCCATCAACAAACCTTGCTGCTCAATTTCATGCACTAACGGATTTCCTGATTGCTCACCGGAACGGTCAAATTCCGTTGCGTGTACATGCACAATCAATGGCGCACCAGTCATTTCTTTAGCAATCATCCCAGCCTCCATAGTCAACCAATCATGTGCGTGAATAGCATCAGGCTGATGACTCTTCACAAATTTCCGAACATACTTACCATATCGTCGTTGCACGGCACGCATTGGCGAAAGCCCATGCTCATCCTGAGCGTTCTCCCGATCCTCCGGCGAACCATTATTATAAGCGCCCAGGTCATAATAATTCGGCGGCAAGGGCGTAGCTGAATAGATATCCATATAATCAATTCCTGGATGCTCAGCATTGTAGGGAATAATAAAATCAATATCCACGCCCTGAGAAGCCAGGGCCTTCGACATCTGATAACAAGCAACACCAAGTCCGCCGCTATTGTGCGGAGGAAGTTCCCACCCAAGCATTAAAATTTTCATCTCTGTTTTTATTGTAGGACGACGCTTATGTTTTTTCAAGGGATTTTGGTATTTTTTTCACGGAATTTTTATTTTTCACAATTTTAACATTTGCCAGAAGAGCAATTCATGATAAAATAAACGTCATAGGAGTGTAGCTCAGGTGGCTAGAGCACTGGTCTCCAAAACCAGGTGTCGGGGGTTCGAGTCCCTCCACTCCTGCCAAGATTCTCACTTAAAAGAGAATCTTTTTTATTAGTAAAAAATCTGTTATAATCTCTCCATATGAAACCTCTATCGCCTTCGCTTCCTCACATTATTGCCATGGTTGGTGCACCGGGTTCAGGGAAGACTCAGTTTGCTACAGAATTTGCAAAGATTTTTAATTCTCCAGTGATCAATTCTCGTCAATTTGAAGTTTTTACAGACGACACAAAAGCCATTTCTGACGCGACTTTGGCTATCTTAGAAGAATTTTTGAAGACCAAGCAAACTATCATTCTAGACGGCGCTACCGACCAACGCACTAACCGCATGCGTATTAATCGGTTAGCTAGAGAATATGGATATAAAGTCCTATTCGTCTGGGTGCAGACTGATTCTGCAACTGCCAAACGACGCTGGATAAAGAATTACGGACAAGACAGTGACTCGTTCGATCGTCGATTAAAACAATTCTCCGCACCGCACAGTAGTGAATCTTACATTGTAATTAGCGGCCGCCACACTCTAAGCACTCAGGCGCGCACTGTCCTTAAGCAGATTGGCACCAGTCGTCCAGAAGCCCCACGTCGCATTACGCCAAATCGCATTAGCATAGGATAAGCATGCCAACCATTACCGATGCTGAATTCGGAGAGATTGTCGTTAAAAGACAAAGTCTAGCGAAGAGCGTTAGTCTAAAAATCGCGCCGGATGGCCGACTTAGGGTTACTATGCCTGTATATGCGCCTGTTGTCGCAGCAAAAATGCTAATTAAAACCTCGCGTAAACAGATTCGCGAATTAATCTCTAAGCATCAAACAAACTTTTCCTATACCGAAAATCAGCAAATTGGTAAAAGTCACCATCTATTAATACAGCACTCAACTAAGCCATCTACTGTGAAAATTATCGGTACTCAAATATTAGCGGAAATTAACGAATCAGAATCAATTAAATCCACTCCAGTCCAGCAAATTATTCGTGATAAAATCCTCATCGCCCTCAGAAAAGAGGCAAAAGGATATCTGCCAAGGCGTCTGTCATTTTTAGCTGAAAAGCACGGTTTTTCTTTTTATCGCTGTAAAATAACTCACGCCTCCAGTCGCTGGGGAAGCTGTTCTTCTTCTGGAACAATCAGCCTAAATATTGGGATGATGAACTTGCCGTTTGAACTTATTGACTACGTAATTATTCATGAGCTATGCCACACCAGGCACATGAACCACTCGACGGCATTCTGGTCGGAGGTTGCCAAATTTGATCCGCAATATAAAATCCACCGCAATGAACTAAAAAAATATTCACCGCACGTATAGAAATATATACGCTTATGCTATACTTAAGCCATGTGGGTGTTCATTATTTTGTTGATTATTCTTAGTGTTATCTTGGGAAGTATAACTATTGCCCTACATCAATTGTTACAAAAAATTGATGGCAAATTAACTAAAAACTCCCCTAGAAAAAACCTTAGAGAACATCAAAGACTAATTACGCTAATTAACAATATCACTGACGCCATTCTCAGCACCGACGAACACGGAATCATCAATACTTATAACTCTGCCGCTCTTAATTTAATCGACACAAACAGCGGCATTAATGGCGAGCATATTAGCCAAGTTTTAGAACTGAAGACGATTGATAAAAAGCCGATTGATATCTTCAAGGAACTCACCAAATCTTCAACAATTCGTCAGCGTGACGACATAATTATGATGATTGACGATGACGATTACGTACGGCTGGAAGTAACACTTGCTCCAGTTCAAGGTGGCGACAAAATAACCCCGGATGGCTATGTGTTAATTTTACGCGACGTCACAAAAACAAAAAGCCTGGAAGAAGAACGCGATGAATTCATTAGTATAGTGAGTCACGAGCTACGCACACCCATTGCCATAGCCGAAGGGTCGCTAAGTAACGCTAAATTGCTTGTCGAACGTAATATTACTAGCAAAATACCTGAGGCAATTGACGAATCTCATAAGCAAATTTTATTTTTAGCGCGCATGGTAAATGATCTGAGCACGTTGTCACGCGCCGAAAGGGGAATTGCTGACGAGACAGAAATAATCGACGTGGCTGAACTTGCCGCACAGATAAACTCTGAGTACTCGCCACAGGCAGCAGAAAAAAACTTGGCCTTTAATTTGGACATTGGTGGGAGGCTTGGGTCAGTCCAGGCTTCTCGTTTATATCTGGAAGAAATACTTCAGAACTTCATCACTAACGCCATCCGTTACACCCAAGAAGGCTCAGTTACGCTATCGATTAAAAAGAATCGATCTGGCGAAATTATCTTTAAAATAATTGATACTGGTATTGGTATTAGTAAGGCTGACTTAAATAAAATATTTGATAAGTTTTATCGAGCTGAAGATTATCGCACGCGCGAAACTAAAGGCACTGGTCTGGGACTTTACGTATCCGCCAAATTAGCCAAAAAGCTGGGTTGTAAAATTGAGGTAGAAAGCCGGCTGAATCACGGTTCAACTTTTGGTTTTCGATTGAAGGAGTTTAAGAAATGATGAAAAGGATATATAGCGCAACTTGCTATTTTTCCTTAGATAGACTACAATAACTATTGACAGTCTGTGAAAAGCAGACTTTTTAAATTGGGAGAAAATATGGCACAGAAAGGCAAGGCAAGCAGCAAAACCACAGTTCGTCGGATTAAAGCTAATGACGACGCGCCAAAAAAAGAAAAAACTGTCGCAAAAAAGACTAATAGACCAACCAAGGTAGTCGCAAAAACAGCTAAAAAATCTAGTGAACACGGTACGCTAATTGGTTATTTTAAGGGCGCTTGGGCGGAATTGAAGCTGGTTCGTTGGCCAACCCGCTCAGCTACTTGGGCGATGACAGCAGCAGTCCTCATCTTCACCTTGGCTTTTGTTGTTCTAATTCTATTACTTGACGCTGCATTTAATTGGGGCTTTAATCAATTTTTGAAATAAAAGGAGTTATACATGAGTTCAAAACGATACGACGACAGCCAGCAATGGTACGCAATCCACACTTATTCTGGCTACGAAGAAAAAGTTGCTGAGTCAATCCGTCAACGAATTAACGGTGTTGACATGGCCGATAAGATTTTTGACGTTATCGTGCCAAAGGAAAAACAGATCCAAATCCGTAACGGCAAGCGAAAAATCGTTGAGGCTAAAATTTTCCAGGGCTATGTGTTGGTAGAAATGAAATTGACTGACGAAACTTGGTATATTATCCGTAACACCCCAGGTGTAACCGGATTTGTTGGCGCCGACACGACACCAACGCCAGTTTCAGAAAAGGAAATTGCCAAGATTAAAAAGCGCATGGGCGTTGAAGAACCAAAGCACCAGATTGACTTCACTGAAGGCGAAATCGTATCAATTACTGACGGTCCATTCAAGGGATTTGACGGCGCAGTTAGCGAAATCGATGCTTCTAAGGGTACACTGAAAGTTATGGTTAGTATGTTTGGCCGCGACACTCCAGTCGAGCTGGATGCACTACAGGTTAAAAAAGCTTAGCTTGCAATTTAGCGGATTTTTCGCTATAATACTCGGGTTACGCACTATAAACTATAAGGAATAACTATGGCAAAGAAAATTATTGGTAATTTAAAATTGCGCATTCCAGCTGGTCGGGCGACAGCAGGTCCTCCAGTTGGTTCAACACTCGGTCAGTGGGGCTTGAACATGATGGACTTTATCAATCCATTTAACGACGCCACCAAAGACATGATGGGTAAGGACGTAATTGTTCACATTCAAGTTTACGAAGATCGAACCTTTACTTGGAATTCACTCGGTCAACCAGTTGACGACATGATTCGTGAAAAGGCTGGCATCCAAAAGGGAAGCGGTAAGCCGCATGTTGATAAGGTCGGTAAGCTTACTCGCGCGCAATTACAAGAAATTGCTGAGGCGAAAAAAGACCACTTGAACGCAATCGACATCGAAGGCGCAATGAAAGTTGTCGCTGGATCAGCTCGCTCAATGGGCGTAGAAATCGTCGACTAATTTGAAAAGGAGAATAGCCCCGAATCTGTCGGGGCTATTTTTATGGTGAAATTTGAGAAATGATTGTAGAAAATATTTTAGACAGTGCAGTTATCTCAGCTCTCCAATCCGATCAGCTAGTCGTCGCTAAGACCGACACTATTTATGGCGTGCTGGCTATGGCTGAGTCTAATAGGGCAATTGAGAGATTGTACAAAGTCAGGCAAAGACCTTTAAATAAATCTGTCATCGTTCTTGTTGCCGACATTACTGATATTCCTGGGTTGACACCAAGCTTACAAGAAAGTTATCAAGAGTTAGCCAAAAAGCAGCCAACGACAATTGTCGTGAATGTGACTCCTGATTTCCTGCCACATATACCGCACATTAACGGCACGCTGGCATTTCGCGTTGTCCCAAAGTCGCCCCTGTCGGAATTAATTCATAAAGTTGGTTACCTAGCCGCTCCGAGCGCTAATCCGCCGGGTAAAGAGCCGGCAAATAACATTACTGAGGCGATCAATTACTTCCATGAATCCGCTGCCGTCTATGTTGATTCCGGAGACATAACAGGAGTAAAACGGTCGCAAATTATCCGCATCCGTGAATGTGGCGAAATCGAGTTTATAAGAAAATAATTATCAATAAAAAACTTCCCGTCAAAACACATCAGGGAAGTCTTTTTAAAAATTACTTCACAAACGGATGGGCAATTTCCAAATCTGGACGCTTTTCCGCAATTCTCAGCAGCTCATTATATTTAGCAATTCGCTCCGAGCGCGACATCGAGCCAGTCTTAATCTGACCCGTACCCAGTCCAACTGCTAAATGAGAAATCGTCACGTCCTCAGTTTCACCTGATCGATGACTCATCACAGTGTTCCAGCCAGCATTTTTCGCCATCACGACAGCTTGAATTGTCTCGGTCAATGTACCGATTTGATTTGGCTTAATTAAAATAGCATTGCCAGCTTTTTCCTCAATTCCACGCTTCAATCGCTCGACATTTGTCACCAAAAGATCATCGCCAACCAGCTGAGCAAAGTGTCCCAAATCCGCTGTCATTTTCTCCCAATCTTCCCAAGCTTCTTCGTTCAGACCATCCTCAATCGAAAGCACCGGCACACGCCCAAGCAGCGCTTTGTATGTGCGAATCATTTCGTCAGCCGACAATACGCGGCGCTCGGTCGACAAGTGATATTTGCCATCTTTATACAGCTCACTTGCCGCCACATCCAGCGCAAACCCAAAGTCTACACCCAATTTATAGCCGGCCTGTTCAATCGCTCTAGTCAACAGCAGAATTGGTTCCATATTGCCATTTCTGACATGCGGCGCATATCCACCTTCATCACCAACTGTCGTCGGATAACCCTCATCTTTCAATATTTTTGCTAACGCGTGAAACACCTCAGCGCTCATCCGAACCGCGTCAGCAAAGGTCGCTGCGCTAGTTGGAATAATCATATATTCCTGAAAATCAGTCGCACCGAGCGCATGCTGGCCACCGTTCATCACATTAATCATCGGCATCGGCAGGGACATGAACGGACTACCCGCCAAATTATTCACATATTGATAAAGTTCAACACCACGTGACCTTGCCGCAGCCTTCGCCACAGCCAACGACACCGCTAAAATTGCATTTGCTCCCAAGCGCGCCTTATTCGGCGTACCATCCAGAGCTTTCATTTTATTGTCAATTGCCGCCTGATCGAACGGACTCATTCCTTTTAAGGCCTGAGCGATTTCATTATTAACGTTATCAACCGCCCGAAGTACGCCTTTGCCTCCAAACGCTAGTTCACCATCCCTCAGCTCAACGGCCTCAAACGACCCCGTACTCGCGCCTGACGGCACCGCCGCTCGCCCAAAAGAACCATCACTTAGAATTACGTCAGCCTCAACCGTCGGATTACCACGTGAATCTAAAATTTGCCTTGCCTGTATGTTTGTAATTGTTATATCCATAATTACTAGTTTATCAAAAATAGTAACTATACGTTAATTTGACGCAGCAGAATTATCAATTACTTTAGCTCACGCTGCACTTCCGCGGGCTCTATATTATACCCACCAGACAATTCCATACTGCCACACACAGAACCTGTTACGCGTATCATGCCGTTGGATCCTTCAACATCCACGCGCCCAGCACATCCGCTCGTCAATTTATCAACTAGCAATTGACTCTCTTTAGTGGCTTCATCTGACACACCTAGCGCAGCAATAGCAATAGCACGATCACCGCCTGTTCCATTAAGCGCACTTTTTGCAAGTTCATTCGCTAAAAGCTTAAGATTCGATAATCTTTCTAGGGTTTCCGTTATATACGGACAGCCACTGCATCGCTTCGGAAAATTTATACCAGCCGGATGATGTAAAATGGGGTCGTCTGGGCTATTTAATCTCTCTCATAATTGTTATATTATACAATCCTTCTCCATAAAAGTAAATATTTGCCTTAATCTCTAAAAATATGGTATAATTTCATCACTATCAATCAATGCTGGGAGGTTGATTTGTTAAGATGACAAATCGCCGTTCGTACCACAGAAAGGATTATTATGGCAAAGAAAGCCGAGTTGCTAGAAAAAGCAGCAGAACTAAAATTAGCAGTCAGCGAGAAAAACACGATCGCTGAAATCGAAGCAGCAATTGCTGAGGCTACAGACACAACCAAATCTCACGACAGCAAAGACAAAGATGTCGTCGCTGAACGTGAAGCCGTAGTTGCCAAATCTGGCAAACGCAGCCAAAAAGCCCTAGATGAAGCTGCTGAAAAAGCAGAGAAGGAAGCTCGCAAGGAAGCTGGCGACACCACTCCACAGTCTGACGATGCTGAGGCTCACGTAAAGAAAGGCCCAAAGCCAGTTACTCGTCCACGCTTGGAGCGCCGCGGTAAAAAATACCAGGAAGTCGCAAAAAACATCGAGAAGAACAAATTGTACAGCCTAGACGAGGCTTTGAAATTGGCCACTGAAACCAGCCCAGTCAAGTTTGATGCTAGTGTTGAAATCCACATCCGCTTGGGCGTTGACCCACGCCAAGCAGACCAAAACATCCGCTCAACCGTAGCATTACCACACGGTACAGGTAAGGATGTTCGTGTAGCAGTTTTCGCACCAGAATCAGAACATGCTGCCGCTAAAAAAGCTGGCGCTGACATCATTGGTGACGAAGAATTCCTAAGCCAATTGGATAAGGAAGAGTTGAACTTCGACATTTTGGTCGCAACTCCACAGTACATGCCAAAGCTTGGTAAATACGCACGTTTGCTTGGTCCACGCGGTTTGATGCCAAATCCAAAGTCTGGCACTGTTGCTACCGATGTCGCTAAAGCCGTTTCTGAAGCGAAAGCCGGAAAAGTTGAATATCGTGTTGATAAGCAAGCCATCGTTCACTTGTCAATCGGTAAGGTATCATTCGGCGCTGAAAAATTGTCAGAAAACGCACGCGCATTCTTGACCAGCCTGAACTCCCAGAAGCCATCCAGCTTAAAGGGCGTTTACGTTAAGAGCGTTGCAATCGCTACAACTATGGGTCCTGGCATTAAAGTAGAGAACTCTCTGTAATCTTTATATTTCAGGCAGTTAAATCCCGTCGATTCTGGCGGGATTTTTGCGTTACTATTGCATTTTTCATTTTTTATGATAGAATATTAGAGCCCAACTAGGCACTGATGTTCAGAGTTTCTGATTTCCAGCCTAGCTGGATAAGGACCTTAACATCTGTATCTAAAGTTTTCACGAGAGAAAGGATGCGAAATGCATCAGCACCGTAAGACCCCATTGAGGGTACCTATCGCGGCGGCTTTCGTCGCGATTCTCGTGTCGCTCCTCTTCGGAGGAGTGACGCGCGCCGATGAGGCGCAGTCAGCAGCCGAGATTCAGTCGACCAGCGTCACCGCCGAAGCTCAGTCTTCGTCCAGCGTTGTCGCCACAGCGGCAGCTACTGACAACGCCACCTCTTGTATTCCCCAGGATATTTCTCCTGGGGAAATTGAGACCGATTTCAAGACCTCGGACGGTTCATCCGAGGTCACTGCCTACGAGGCGGTGGAATTTTCGGTGTCTCTGACCCTAGAGGAGAATCACTGCGCAGGAGACTCTGTGGTCATCACCGTGCCTAGTGAACTTGGCACGGATGGTGATTTTACGCCAATTCCGATGACGACCCCGGAAGGGGTTACCATCGGATACGCCACCTACCACTCCGACCACACCGTCACGGTCAAGCTGACCAGTGAGGTGGAGGTGCCCGGACGGGCGAACTTCCACGCGTCAGCGTGGTGGCGGGTTCACATGAGCAGCGTGCTGATTCCCGGGGAAACTCGGGAATTGACTTGGAACATTGACGGTATCGTCCGTCGTACCGTCATTAAAGTGGGCACCTGCGACGGATGCTCACATCCCGGAGTAAGACCCTCCAAGTGGGGGTCTGTCGACGGAGAGCGACAGCACGTAACAATCGTGCTGCCGACAGCAGAGCACGACGGGCAAAAATTTACCGTCACAGACGTGCTGACCTCTCCAGGTCAGCGATTTGATTGTGATAACCTGATGGTTGGACAGGTTGGGATTTATACTGAGGCTGGTCCTTGGGGCCAGCCTCAATACGCCAAATTCCAACAACCCGAAATCGTCAGTTGCGACAACGGCAAGGCGACTCTCAACGTCCTTCTCAACACAAACGAGAAGGCTCGTTTTGAGCTGAACGTTCTTGTCGAGTCCACGGATCCAGGTCCGTGGAGCGATACAGCGTCCATCACCTCCCAGGATAAGTCCTGGGAAGTGAGCGCTAAGATCATCAGGCGTGAATCCGGCGGCAACGCCGGGTTTACGCCTGTACCGACGCCGACCCCGGCACCGGAACCCACTCCGGAGCCGGAGCCGAGTCCAACCCCGGCACCGAGTCCGACGCCAACCCCGGCACCCACGCCATCGACGACACCGGCACCCGTGCCCACGCCGTCGGCGACACCGGCACCAGCACGCCAGCACAAGCTGGCGGTCACTGGTGCTACCGGGAGTGCGATCGCCGGAGCGGTCGCACTTCTGGCTCTCGGAATCGGTGCTCTCTGGATGTGCCGCCGCCAGGCGGCACGCTCGAAGGACTGACCTCTTGCTGAGGGGTGTTAGTTTAATCGACTAGCACCCCTTGACAGGGGACACTAAAAACAGATACAGAGAAAAGTTAGGAGGTTCGCCCGCCCGCTCCACCACGGAGCGGGCTTTCTCTTTGTCCAAGATTAATATATATTTGATTTTATTGCTATATTATTGTAAAATAAAGATATGCCAAAATTGAATAACGAAAGTCTATTGGACGGCGCCGAATGTGCGAGACTAGCTCCCGAAGAGGCGAATCGCATATTTTTTCAGGAAAACCCGAATAACCCAGGCCAAGACTTAAGGGGAGTCAGAAAAACAGAAGCTGCAGAAGCCGCCAGATCTATGTGTCGGAAATGTCCAGTCTTAGCGGAGTGTCTAAAATACGCACTCGAAAATCCAAAATTTGCCAGCCACGGAGTATGGGGCGGAATGTCCGAAGGGGAGCGTAAGCGAATACTAAGAATGGGGGAGAGTGAAGTAAACAGGGTAATAAAATCAGCTGGAAAATAATCACCGTAACTCTTGTTTTTCGTTGTCATTTCTGCTACAATTCTAAGGAACATTACCAAAGACAGTGGCGACTTGACGTAAAACAAGTATAAAAATGCCACCGAGGGATGAAACTAACAGTTTTATTTGACGTCTTTGGTAGTGCGAGAATCAAAGACGTTTTTTGATTCTCCATTACCGCACGTTAACAAATTGGCACATAACAAATTAACTCAATCAAAGAAAGGATTTTTATGGCAATTTCACGCGATAAAAAACAAACTTTGGTTGCTGAACTAACAGAGCTTCTAAAAGACGCCAAGGGTACGGCATTTGCGCGGTACCAGGGTCTGAGCGTGGCTGATCTGCAAGAACTTCGTAAGGCAGCTCGCGAAGCAAACGTCGTCATCAAGGTGGTTAAAAACCGCTTGGTACGCGTAGCACTAGAGGGCGTCGACACCTACAAAGAAACTGACACTGACCTCCTAGTTGGCCAATTAGTCTACGCTATCAGTGCCGAAGACGAGGTCATGCCAGCGAAAGTTCTGGACACGTTTGCAAAGACGCATCCAGCACTGCAGTTGGCTGGTGGTTTCTCAGGCGAAGGCCTCAGCATCAACGAAGCTGACATCAAAGCGTTGGCAGGTCTACCAAGCAAAGACCAGCTTGTCGCCGAAGTGGTGGCACAATTGCTCTCACCAGTCCACGACACCGTGGGTGCGCTGGGTGGCAATTTGCACGGACTTTTGGACGGCATCGAAGCCAAAGCTACGGCTTAAGTTTAGCAATCAATCATTTATTTGAGTTCATACCATCTTCAATGTCTCCTCTTTTCGCGCCGGGCGCACATGCGCTCGGGCTGCAATCGCTGTACGGAGACTTATGAAGACGTTACAAACTCAGAATCAATCAATAATGTAAGGAGACATATCATGGCTGATATTAAGAAATTGGCTGAAGAACTGACCAAGTTGACAGTTCTGGAAGTTAACGAATTGAAAAAACACTTGAAAGAAGAATACGGCATCGAGCCAGCTGCTGCAGCTGTCGCTGTTGCTGGTCCAGCTGCTGGCGGTGACGCTGCTGCCGCTGACGAAAAAACTGAGTTCACCGTTACGTTGAAGGACGCAGGTGCTCAAAAAGTTGCAGTCATCAAGGCTGTTAAAGAAATCACCGGTTTGGGCCTCGGTGAAGCTAAAGCTATCGTTGACGGCGCTCCAGCACCAGTTGTAGAAAAAGTTTCTAAAGACGACGCTGAAGCTGCTAAGAAGACTTTGGAAGGCGCCGGCGCTAGCGTTGAGCTTTCATAATTTGTTATATAACGCCAATTTGTTTCGTTTGATCACCGTCCGCTTTGGGCGGTGATTTTTATGTGACCATTTGCTAATATCATGAACCGCGCGCCAATTGCAAGGGTAAAATTTGCAACACTTTTTTATTCACATCTTATAGCACTGTGGAAAATTGGATAAAAATAGATCCGACGACTTGTCACAAACATAAAGCTGTGTTATATATTAGTTAAGTATTATAAAAATAGACAAAGGAATTGCGAGAACCATGTCTGAATTACCAGAAAAACAAATTAAGCGTCTTCGGACACTTATTCAAGAGGCGGAAACTAACTTAGCTGCTGCAAAAGAACTATTAATCAGCATCATCGGTGACGATGGACAAGTAGTCACACCAAAGACCTCGTCCGATAACGTAACTGGAAAAGTTATCGAAGGTGTATTTGACGGGCAAATGATGCTTAGTCCTGACGGAAAAAATTACCCAATCCCTGCCAATTATGCCTCGAAGTCTAAGCTGGTTGAGGGTGATTTGATGAAATTGACCATCGCAGAAGACGGCAGCTTTATCTATAAACAAATCGGCCCAGTGCCACGCAAGCAGGTTATCGGCACGCTCGTCCAGCACGACGGCGTCTATTACGTTGAGGCTTCTGGTCGTGAGTATCGTATTTTACTCGCCAGCGTCACTTATTTCCGCATTAATATTGGCGACCAAGTCACCATCATCATTCCAGAAGACAATCCTGACGCTACCTGGGCAGCTGTCGAAGCAGCACTGTAAAGGAAACTTATGCCGAGCGATTTTTTACTCGCTTACGTCAGTTTTAATAACGAGAATAAGCCGTTTATTGATTGTCAGGTTGGCGATGAAATTAAGAGGCGGGAATTGTTTGGGCAAGATTTATCGCTTGAATTTGACTTCTCGACCAAATATTGTACTGGCTGGGTGGATTTTGAAAATCATTGCAGTCAAATTTGTCCAGATTTCGCCACGGTTAATGGCAAATATGAAAACTGCTTGAAATGCCGTGATCGGACAGGTTTTAATCCCGCGTTTTATAACGCCGATTCCGTGTCGGCGCAGCAGGAAAAGATTAACCAAAACCCGCACTTCGTCTATCTGGCATATTTCGCGCCGGGAGTCATTAAAGTCGGTATCTCGCAGGAAGAACGCGGCATTCGTCGGTTGCTAGAGCAGGGAGCGCGCTTGGCGTTGAAACTGGAGACGTTTTCTTCGGCGCTGATCGCCCGGCAATATGAGGCGAAAATTGCCAGGCTGGACGGCATCATTGAGACCATGCCGATTCATAAGAAACTCGAGCTTATAAAACAGCCTTTCAATCGCGCGGACGGCGAGAAGAAGTTGCGGCAAAAACTACTTGAAATTGAGCAAAAGATTGGTGTGTTATTTCCAAAATCCGAGCTAATTGCTTGCGAAGATTATTTTCATACTAACGATATCGATCTAGCACGAGCTATAATCATGAAAGACCAAAATCAACTTATCGGGCGCGTCCGCAGCGTTATTGGCTCGATTGTAACCATCGAGCATAAAGACCAGCTGCTAGCTTACAATCTTAAGAAGTTCATCGGCTACCAGGCGCGGGTGGTTGATGGCAACATTGAACTGGCACTGCCCAGCACGCAATTGACGCTATTTTAAGCATTATTTAACCGTGTGGCCTTTGCCAATAGCATGCTACTTTCACAAAAAAATATTATTTTAGAAAATAGGGTTGACTTTTCGAGAGAGAGAGAGTAGAATTCCACTTATCCGGGAGAACATCTCGGTGTACGTTTCGCAACCAGAGGAGTTGATGATGAGCAACAAAAAGCGGCTGGCGACATTTGTCGCTGCTATTGTTCTCATGTTCTCAGCGATGACGCTGTCCTCGCCCGCCACCCACGCCGTTGGATGCTACGGCGACTGGTGCTCGGGGCGGGACGCAGACGCAACGGGCTGCAGCGCCGATGCCGTCACCACCCAGGTCTACAACAACAAGGAGTTCTCCTTGCAGGTTAGGTGGTCGCCGACCTGCAAGACAAACTGGGCTCGCATTGTCATGTATAGCCCGGGCTGGATCAAGTGCACTAGCAACGGATATCTGAAAGCCGTCCAGGATACTGGATACACGCAACAGATATTCTTTGATACGGTATGCGCAGCAGTGTCCACCGTGCACTACACACCGATGATTTACTCACCGGTCCACAGAGTACGTGCAGTGTTCGTGAACCAGAACAACTTCACATATTCGACACCTTGGTCGTGAGGCCAGACCCCTACTCTCTATGCTAGCATAGAGAGTAGGGGTAAAACACAGTAAAGGAGATCCGCAATGAACTTAACTACAATATTATTCAATACCGCAATAGTACTGGCGCGATACTTACCATATATCCTGGGGATAGTAGTTCTGACTACATCGCTATTTATCATTAAGAAAGAAAAGATTGGCAAGGAATCTCGAGCCTTACTATTAACCTGTATAGTTACCGCCATTATTACAATAATAATTGTGTTCATGCGATCTCGAATAATCGGAAATCATTTTTGCTAACTTCTGCCTCAAGGTATAGTTTGCTATAATTATCTCATGAGGAATGTGAGGGAATGAGTCAAGCACTGTACCGCAAGTACCGCAGTCGCAGCTTGGACGAAGTGTTGGGGCAAGATCACGTAACCAACATTTTGCGCCGAGCCTTGGAACAGGGAAAAATCGCCCATGCGTATTTACTGACAGGTCCGCGCGGCGTGGGAAAAACATCGGTGGCGCGAATTTTAGCGCATGAGATCAATCAGTTGCCGTATGATGAGGAAGCCTCGCATCTGGATATCATAGAAATTGACGCCGCCAGCAACAACGGTGTCGACGACATCCGCGCCCTACGCGAGAAAGCGCAAGTCGCACCCGTTTCTGCGCCGAAAAAGATCTACATCATTGACGAAGTCCACATGTTGTCCAAGCCCGCCTTCAACGCACTGCTAAAAACATTGGAAGAGCCACCAGCACACGTGATATTCATCCTGGCAACCACCGACGCCGACAAGCTACCCGCCACTATTCTCAGCCGTGTCCAGCAATTTTTCTTCCGTCCAATCCCGACAGACATTATGGCACGCCAGCTCATGAACATTGCCGAAAAAGAGGGCTTCGGCATTGAGGAAGACGCCGCGCGGTTGATCGCCGAGCGCTCACGCGGCGGGTTTCGCGACGGGATTAGCATGCTCGATCAATTGTCAATCTTAGCAACACACGACCAGCCATTGACCAGTGATATGGTCGCTGAATATTTGGGTCTGAGCGACACTTCAAAACTTAATGGATTACTGGATTTATACCAGACTGGCAATAATGAGCAAATCTTAAACGTCTTCCGGGATTTAGAAAATAATGGTGCCAATTCAGTGGTCGTTTCCCATCAACTCCTATCAATTGCTCGCAACAAACTACGGCAAAACCCAAACCTGATCAAGCTAGTCCAGCAGTTAATTGAGGTTGATCGGCACCCGCATCCGGACTTAAAATTATTGACGATATTTATGAATTGCGATTCTCAGCCTAGCAAAGACTCAATTACGCCAAAGAAAAATGTCGCCGAAACCATAGTTAAAAAGCAGCCTACAATTTCAGCACCGGCCAAGACGACTGCTCCAGCTAAACCAATAGAAAAGCCTCTTGAGAAAAAAGAAAAGACGATAGAGCATACAGAGAAGTCCGCCGCAAAACCAAAGAAAACTGACACTCCATTAGAAATGGATTGGGATAAAGTAGTTGAAAAGGCAAAAGAAAAATCCCTTGGGCTATCTTCTTTACTGCAAAAAAGCCAGTGGGCATTTGATGGAGAAAAATTAACAATTTACGCCGGCACCGCGTTTTACAAAAAGAAACTGGACGACGCCAAAAATCGGCCATTGATTGCGGAGATAATCACAGAAGAGACAGGCATGGAGCTAGAAATTGATATAATTGGAGAGAAGAAACCGCCAGAGGACAAAAAGCTGGCGAAAATTGCCGAATTGATGGGTGGCGGTGAAGAGGTTAAACTGGAGGATATTTAATGGCAGATAAAAGTAACGCGAACGGAAAAATTCCACCACAAAATTTAGACGCAGAGAAGAGCTTACTTGGAGCTGTTTTAATTGACGAGGAAGTCCTGGCGGACGCTGCGGAGATCACTCACGCTCACGATTTTTATGATAAAAACCACGGACTGATTTTTGCCGGGATGATGCGCTTATTTGAAAAACATAAGCCAGTTGATTTATTAACACTAACAGATGAATTAAAACGTAAAGATGAGTTAGAATTGGTTGGCGGATCAGCATACCTAACAGAACTGACAAACTACGTACCGACAGCAGCACACGCCTCAGCCTACGCCGAGATGGTAGCGCAAACTGCGGTGCGTCGACGACTAATCAAGGCGAGTGGTGACATTTCTGAACTTGGCTATGACGAATCTACGACAACGCAGGAACTACTGGAAAAAGCTGAGGCTGAATTATTCAGTGTTTCCGACCAATCAACCAAACAAGATTTAGTCAGTCTAGAGAGCATTCTGACGGACAGTTTTGACCGAATTGAAGAGCTTAGCAAAAATAAAGGTTCTCTACGGGGCGTCCGTACTGGATATCGCGACCTTGACAATATGACAGCTGGACTGCAGAAGTCCGACTTGATCATCCTGGCGGCTCGTCCGGCCATGGGTAAGACCACACTGGTGACTAACTTGGCATACAATGTGGCGACAATTGAGAAAAAGCCGGTGCTGTTTTTCAGTCTCGAGATGAGTAAAGAGCAATTGGTTGACCGCATGCTAGCAGATGCTTCAGGTGTTGATAGCTGGAATATTCGCACTGGAAACTTGAGCGATAATGATTTTGCTAAATTATCTGAAGCCATGGGAGAGATGGCAGAGGCGCCGATTTACATTGATGATACGCCGGGACTTTCGGTTCTGGAGATGCGTACTAAGGCCCGCAGAATTGCTCACGAAAATCAACTGGGACTAATCATCGTTGACTACTTACAGTTGATGCAGGCCAACGGAAACCACAACGGAAACCGTGTCCAGGAAGTGTCGGAAATTTCCCGCGGTTTGAAGTTAATTGCCCGTGAGCTCAATGTGCCACTGATCGCGTTGAGTCAGTTGAGCCGTTCAGTCGAATCGCGCACCCCGCCAATTCCACAACTGGCCGACCTGCGTGAATCTGGGTCCATCGAGCAGGACGCCGATATCGTCAGCTTTATTTACCGCCCAGGATATTACGAACCAGACAACCCGGAAGTCCAAAACATCACCGACCTAATCATCGCTAAGCACCGTAACGGCCCCGTCGGAAAAGTCCAATTGTACTTCCACCCAGAACGCCTCCGCTTCATGAGCCTGGATCGCAAGCACGAATAGAATTGTGCTATAATCATACCAATGAAAAAGCAAAAAGTTACTGATATTTTTCTTTACCGATGGCGCTATGCTTTCGGATATACTCTGTTGGTATTATTGTACATAGGGGCTGTTACGGTTTCAGCTTTACACGCACCGGGCGGACTGTCTCAAGCAGAAATTGACATGGTTAATACCACAAACCACTTGAAATTTAGCTCAGAAGGACTTGCCACAGCCAACTTACCGTTTCATCTACTTCAGCTAGCATTTTTCAAGCTATTTGGCGTCAGCTTACTGACAATTAAAGCCCCAGCCGTCCTACTGTCGATTATTAGCTCCATAGCCATATTCTTTCTACTTAAACGCTGGTTCAAGCCCTCCACAACCATATTATCGCTACTCATCATGATCAGCACCGGTCAATTCCTATTCATAGGACAGAGCGCAACCGTTGGCGTTTTATATATTTTCTATACCGCCCTAACACTACTTTTTGCGACGCTCATCCTTCAGAAAGCGCCAAAAGCTTCACTCTGGAGAATCGGGCTAGCCATCACCACGGCTTTCAGTCTCTTTACCCCATATCTTTGGTATATCAATTTAGGACTCCTAATCATCGCCTTTCTCCACCCACACCCACGCTACTTTCTTATCTCCAGAAAACATCGAGGGGCCTGGATTTTACCGTTGACTATTCTACTCGCAATAATTCTCGGAATTGGCTTTCTGTGTTATAAATCTCACGCGCTATTTCATAGTCTCATTGGCATTAATAATCTCAGTTTTGATATGTTTGCCAATCTTAAAACCCTATATTACACCTATCTTCGCATCTTCCCGTCAGTCGTAGGCAACCAAATTACACCGATCATGGACTTTAACGCTATGATTCTGATCGGATTAGGATTGGTTCGCAGTTTCCAAAAAATTGGCAGCGCCCGCTCATTTATGATTTGGTCATGGCTAGTTTTAGCAATAGCCCTACTAATCTTCCAGCCAAGCTTAACACCAATTGTCATCGTTCCGCTATTCATTCTGCTAGCAGTCGGCCTAGAGTCTCTAATGTCCATGTGGTACGGGCTTTTCCCGCGCAACCCTTACGCTCGCGGCACAGGATTAGTTCTTATATCTCTCTTAATTATCGTCATGGTAACGGGTGGTAGTTTCCGCTACATTGATAGTTATCGCTATTTCCCAGAGGCTGTTTCACATTTTAATAAAGACTTGTCTCTCTTACAGAAAAATACCGCACCAACTGATTCGTTCTCTATATTAGTCAGCAAAGAAGAATCGCCAATTTACGAAGCGCTCCAAAAACATAGTTATCATAAAATATCAATTATCCGCACAGCACCAGAAAAAGTCGGACAAACACTATACGTCAGCCATGCCGCAAAAACCACCATACCAAAAACCTATTCAAGCCATTTATCTTCAATTATCGTCAGCGAACACAACCAGGGCGGGGACCGCTTCTACATCTACACATCTGACAAAAAATAAGGTATAATTATACATATTAAATAAGGAGGAATATGGCATTTGATCAAGTAAAAATGCTGCAACAGCTACGTAAAGCACAGAAGCAATTAGGCAAGGAGATCATTGAAGTTGAGGCTGGCGATGGTGCGGTAGTGGTGCAAATTAGCGGTGAGCTAAAAATCAAGTCAGTAAAAATTGACCCAGAAATGGTTGACTTAGAGAATATTGAAGAATTAGAACACTGGATTGAAATTGCGGTTCGTGACGGCATGGCTAAGGCTCAGGAGGTTGCCGCCGAGACCATGAAACCATTGATGGGTGGTCTAGGAAACTTGCCATTCTAAGATTATGTCAACTGACATTTTACCCAAAGCCTTAACGGCTTTAATTGATGATTTTGGTAATTTACCCGGAGTAGGACCGCGGACAGCAGAGAGATACGCTTACGCGGTTTTACGCCGTGATCCTAAATCTGCCAAGCAGTTGGCACACTCACTGGATCGACTACATAACTATGTAAAAACTTGCCCAAAAACATTTGCACTGATTGATGCTAGCGACGACGTTTCACCACTATACACAGACCAGGGCAGAAATAGACAGCTTGTTTGCGTAGTTGAAGAGCCACTAGATATTATTGCTCTAGAAAGAACAAAACAATTTACCGGCACCTATCATGTACTGGGTGGCGTGATTTCGCCAATCGATAATATTGGACCAGAGCAACTACATATTCCTGAGCTAATTGAGCGCATAAAAACCGACGACGTACAGGAAATTATTATTGCCACTAACGCTTCAGTCGAAGGTGAGTCTACCGCTTTATTCTTACAGCGCTACATCCAGGAAGCTGGATTAGGCACCACTATTACTCGCTTGGCGCGCGGCATCCCAGTCGGCGTCGACCTTGAATATGCCGACCAGATTACATTAACGCACGCCTTAGAAGGTCGAAAAAAACTATAATCTTACGACTTAAACTAAATAAAATACCCGCCTGATTATGGCGGGTATTTTTCTATTAGCTTAGCCTGTTACATTTGGCGGCGGCTAACAACGTAAGCGACAGTAGCTGCGGTCAATCCACCCAGGCCTAGTGCTGGCATAATCACATCACCTGCACCGGTCTTTGGCAACTCTGGAGAAGGTGTAGGAGTGGTAGGAGTTTCCTGACACTTACTCATATCCGTCGTATGATTTAACTCGTTGAATTCTTCTTTCTTAATTTCACGAATTTCTTTAGTCTTAATCACACACACCTTAATCTTAGAAGGAGCCTCTTTACAGTCATTTGGATTCTTTGAGTGCTTTTTCTCATTGAATTCAGACTCTTTAATAGTTACTGGATACTTCTTTGTTGCTAAATCACAAACTTGAATTTGAGGTTCGTCTTTAACCGTAATGGTCTTTTCACAGTTTGGACTCTGTCTTTTAACTTCGCCAGTCTCTTTGCCGTTTACCGTAACAGTAACTTTATAGTTACCGGATTTTGCGTAAGTGTGTTGGATTTCAGATGAGGTAGTTGTCTGAGTATTACCATCACCGAAGTCGTAAGTGTAGCTGGTGATAGTTGCGCCGTCTTTAGCTGTTGCTTTTGTACTAAACTTAAACGTGTCACGAGAAACTTCAGCTACTTGCAAGACGTCACATGTTAACGCTGGCTTTGCTGGAGGTGTTGTTGGTGGACCCCAAACTGGGTTACCACAATCCTTAATAACGCCGGTGATAAACTTACCATTGTCATCAAACCATGCATAGATTCGGTAGCTCTTAGGACCATCAACGAAGCTCTGACCAGTCGTGTATTGATAGTAAGTATAACCAGCCGCGCTATATGTACGTTGCGGGGCAGGCTGAAGAGTACCAGCCTTAGACTGTACGGTTACGGCGTTTGTAGCCACAACTCGACCGTCAACTGTAATATTACCGCTTGCGTCAACCACGCCTTCACGCATGTTTGAGCCACCCTGAATCATGGTTTCAGTAATATACCATTGACTATATAGAGATTTAATCTCCGAACGGCTATATGCCGATTGCAATTCTGACATAGAATTGGTGCCGCAGTAAACGACATTAAATTTGTTACAGCCGGCAGCCTGTGAAGGCGATGCTAGCCAAATTCCACCGAACAAAGCGATTCCCAGAGAAATAGCGATGCCGATTTTCTTAAATTTGTTCATAAAAACTCCTCTTTCCAGCCCAATATTCGGGCTTTATGTTCCCATACTAGCACAATTTTTATATTTTGTCAATAATAATTTATAAAAATGTTTACGTTTTTAGTGTATCTGTTACGCGTCTCTATATAACTATAAATTAAGTCCCTAAAATTCCCACAAAAGACATAAAAAACTATTTGTTATAATAAATATATGCTCGATACAGCTAAACAATTTATCCAATCTGCAAATAATATAGTAATTATCCAAGCTGAAAATCCTGACGGCGACAGCTTAGGGTCTAGTCTGGCTCTAGAGGAGGTGCTGAGCGACCTCGGTAAAACCGTAACCCTGTATTGTCCGGTCGACATCCCCAAATACCTGCGTTACATCCGCGGCTGGGACAGGGTAGTCGGCGATTTTCCAGCACAGGCTGACGCCGCCATTATTGTTGACACTAGCGCCGACGTATTGCTTAGTAAGGTACTAGAAACACCTGGAGTAAGACATTTTCTGGAAACACATCCGATACTTGTTATTGACCACCACACTGCCGAGTCAACGCTGAGTTTTGAACACACCATGCTCTCTGATACCGTGGTGGCCACCGGGGAATTATTGTACCAATTGTTCACCCATGCTGGCTGGACTATCAACCAGCAAGCCGCCGAAGACCTCCTCATCGCCATCATGTCTGACAGCCTGGGTCTCACCACGCCAAACACCACCGCGTCAACCTTTCATGTGGCTGGTGAATTGACTACACTCGGCGCCTCCAATGCCGAAATCGAGGAGCGACGGCGCGAATTTATGAAAAAATCGCCCGAGATTTTGGCGTACAAAGGCAAGTTGATTGAGCGAATCGAATATTTACTGGGCGGACAATTGGCGTTGGTGCACGTGCCATTTGAGGAGATTCAACAGTACAGCGACGCCTACAACCCCGGCGCGCTGATAGGCGACGAACTGCGGTTGGTCGAGGGCGTGGCGCTTTCATGCGTCATTAAAACCTATCCCGACGGCAAACTGACCGCCCGCCTGCGCGGCAACTTACCGATCGCCGACACCGTGGCTGGCTACTTCGGCGGCGGCGGCCATCCGTACGCGGCCGGCTTCCGCGTGTACGAGAATTATGACGAGGCCGTGCGGGAATTGGTGACGGCAACAGATCAAGCTTTGCGAGAAGTAGATTAGTGTTGACTTTTTTACACTAGTATGATATAAATAGAAGTAGCTTTTGTTGACGAGTTGAGTACATCCTTGTCCAAAAGTGTATCTTGACAAGCAGATGTAAGATTATAGGACAAAGCCCAAAGGCGCGAAGCGGGATTTCAATTGTCGAAAAGCTAAAACATTTGACAATTGAAATCTCGTTTCGCGCCCAGTCATGCGGCGTGGAGTTCTTTATTGAAAAATAAAGATAGCGACAATCGCTGCGAGAAAGAGAAGGGAAAGAAAATGACCTCCAAGGAAGAGAAGCCTATAACATTCACGCTGAAAGATGGAAATCTTGTCAGCATTGAAGGCTCTAGGGGTGTAATCCAGGCTGTCGATGAAGGTCGCTTTTACGTCAGAGACGGAGAAGATCTTGACATCAAGATAGGTGATGATCGCCTCTTCGCGTTGAGCGGAGAGGTGATCATCACCCCTGACGGATCGTACATAAAAGTCAAAGGATCGGACATCCAATTGAAAATGGGTGATAAATCGATCCTAATCTCAAGAGGAACGATCCGCATCTTCGACAACACGGGGGAGGCAATAATCGCTGGCGAGGAAATCGTCGTCAAACACGGAGACTCAACCATTTTTACACCCAGAGGAGACGCCACTATCTACAGATCCAGCGACATGCCCCGGTACACCGACAAGGAAACCCTTGTACACGGGTGGAAGATCCACGCAATAGTTGAAGATCGGGCTCGCTTCATTGATTCTTTCACTGGCTATCAAGAAGCCTGTGTCGGAACAACCAGTGGCGGCAAATTTAGGTTTGTCGTGGGAGTAGAATACAGGCTCTAAGCGAGTACTTCCTGACGAATAGCGACAAGCAGACGGTGATATCGAACTGATATCACAATCGGCATCTAATCTTATATCTTCATCTGCTTGTCGCTATTCCTTGAAATTGTTATCAAGCCCCATCCGGGGTTATTTTTATATCAATTTTGAAAAAGCCACCAGAGTGACGTACAATAGAACTAATGATAAAACTCTATAACACGCTCACTAGAAAAAAAGACGAATTGAAGGCGCTTGACAGAGAAGCAGTCAAGATCTACACCTGCGGGCTGACGGTGTATTCGCAGCCGCACATTGGCAACTGGGTTGGCTATATCTATTGGGATGTACTAGTTCGCTTATTGCGCTGGCAAAATATCTCAGTGATTCGCACGCAAAATATCACCGACGTTGGACATTTGACTAGCGATGATGATAATGGCGAGGACAAGATGGAGAAGGGGGCGCGCCGCGAGGGTAAGACTGCATGGGACGTGGCAGAAAGATATATTTCTATAGCCAACCGCGAGGCTTACGACGTGTTGAAGCTGGTGCGGCCCGACCATTTAGTGCGGGCAACAGACTATATCCAGCAGCAAATCGACTTTGCCAAGGGACTAGACGGAAAGGGATTTTTGTATAAAATTGACGGCGACGGCATGTATTTTGATACGTCCCTTTTGAAGGATTACGGAAAATTGGCGCGGCTAGATATAGCAGGACTGGAGGCGGGCGCGCGGGTCAGCGTCGAGGGCAAGCGCAGCATCACCGACTTCGCCGTCTGGAAATTCTCACCGACCAACGCCAAGCGCGATATGGAGTGGAACAGTCCATGGGGCATCGGTTTTCCGGGCTGGCATTTGGAGTGTTCGACGATTGCTCGAGAGACGCTGGGTTATACAATCGACATTCACACTGGTGGCATCGACCATATTCCGGTGCATCACACCAACGAAATTGCCCAAAGCGAAAGCCTGACTGGAAAACAATTTTCTCGAATTTGGCTACATAATAATCACATAAAAGTCGACGGCCGCAAGATGAGTAAGTCGCTAGGTAACATTATCACTCTCAGTGACATCACCGCCCGCGGCTTCAGCCCGATGGCCTTCAAGCTAGCGATTCTTAGCAAGCATTACCAAACTGAGGGCAATTTCACCTGGGATATTTTAGAGGCAGCCCAGGCGCGACTAGATCATTGGCGCGGCTATGCGGCGCTGCGACACCAGACGCACGACACGCTGGATGATGATGACGAGAAGGATGAGCAGGAAGGTACCGTGTCGCTGTTGGCGGCGCGGCAGGCGCTGGTTGAAAAGTTGAATGATAACTTGGATACGCCAGGGGCGTTGGCGCTGATCGACGAGGCGTTTTCACGACTAGATCACGCGCCGTTAGAAAAAATCCATCGCGGCGGTTTGTTGCAATTGATTGAAATTATTGACGAGGTTTTGGGCTTGGATTTGGCGGAATCGACCCCTGACATCACTGACGATTTGAAAAGATTGATCATCCAGCGACGCAGCGCCCGTACCGAGAAAGATTGGCAGGAGTCTGACCGCATTCGCGATGAACTACTAGCGGCCGGTATCACCATTCGCGACACGCCAAGCGGCAGCATTTGGGCATGGAAATAGCCCACTGAATCCAACGGGCTATACTTTCATTCTGGATTTAATTAACTTTCGTTTTTCAATTTCTTCATTAATTTATTCAGCGGTTTTTCACTCTCAATACGATTTAGTCGAGCCTGTTCCAAATAATTCTCCAGCAACACCCTAACTACGCCAGCCGTCGGAATGGCAATCAAGCTTCCCAAAAGCCCGCCAACATAGAGACCGATTGTCACTGACGACAACACCATCAGCGCCGATAGTTCTAATTTCTTTGACTGAATTGACGGTGCGATGAAATTGTTCTCAATCTGCTGATAGACGATGAAATATATGGCATAGATCACGCCAGCGGTGACGTTATTGAAGAATAGCAGTAGCGAAATCAGTAGCCCAGCCAGAGTGGCGCCAAACATTGGGATAAGCGTCAACACGAACGTAACCATGACGGTCAACATTGCCAAGTTTGAATCAATAGCCGGAAATGCCAGACTGAGCACGAACACCACAAATCCTGACAGTATCGCGTCAATTCCAGAAACTGTTAATTGCCCAGAGACGTAGCCCGTAACCACGTTATACATGCGCCCAACCAGTTTTTTATGTCGCTCCATTTTTTCCTGGTCGTTATAAAGACCCCATAGGCGCTTCATCCACATCGGTCCCTCCAGCAACATCAAGAATGACAGGACTAGCACCAAGAATAACGACCCCAGAAACGCCGCCAATGAACCTACGCTTGAGATCAAGCTAGTACCAGCGCTAGCAGCCCAAGACGAAGCCTGCTGCCTCAGGTTATTTAACGTCGCGTCAACCTGCGGACGTAAGCCATTTTTATCAATTAACTCATTAAAGCCATGCCACTGTGAGCCAGTTTGGTCAATCAAGCTCGGTACACTTTCAACAAATTTGGCGGATTGCTGGACGATTGGCGGTACCACAAACCACGCCACACATCCTAATAGAAGCACCAATGTCGTATAAGCCAGAGCCGTGCCACCCAATCGACTTTTACCTGGTAGTTTTTTAGCAATCGCCGCCACGGGACGATTCAGAGCTAATGCCAAGAATAAGGAAATCCCCAACAAGATAAGCGCGTCCTTTGCGGAGTAAATTGCTAGGCCGGCCAGGCCAAAACCCATTACCACTAACCAAAACCGCACGAACGTTTTTGTGTCTATCTCAATACGTACTTTCATATCTAAACCTTACCAGCTTTCCTTTTCATCCGCAATGTTGATAGCGATAATTTATTATCATACGACATAGCACCGTAACGGAAGACACGCACCGATAGCCACATGACAAACACTGCCGTAACGACCAAAATTGTCGCGCCCAGCAATGCTTCCCAGACTGGCAAATTGCCGACTGCATTTCTTAACAATAATGGAATTGGCGCAGTAAACGGAAATAGCGATAGGAACTTAACAAAGAACGAGTCAGGGAACGATACAAAAACTGTAATACCATAAAGTGGTCCAACAAATAGCATCATCACCAAGCCAAACCATTGGCTCGCCTCCTTAGCGGTCGGCATCATTGCACCCAAAGTAACCAGCATACCCGTAAACAGCATGAAGCTGGCTGAGAAAATTACTATCGCCAAGCTAATCCTCACAGGATCAAATACAAGTACGCTCAAATCCATATTCGGCAATTGTAGCTTTGACCCAAACGCCAGGTATCCCGCCACGACAGGCAAAACAACTATCGATATCTGAATCAAAGCCAGCACCATCAGTGATAATATTTTTCCTGTAATTAACGTGTCGGTTTTAACCGTCGTCAGCAACATCTCTACTGTGCGATTTTCTTTTTCTTCAGTAGTACTGGTTAGCATTTGATTGCCAAAGAAGCTAATCAGCATGAACAAAATCACTAGGAATAGTCCTGGCGCTATCATTTCATTAATGCCGCCATGCTCCTTACCATCAAGATAAGTAGTTGATGATAATTGGACTTTGTTTTGAAGAATAGTGACTTCTGCTGGACTAATGTTATTAGTTACCGATTTACTCAGCAGGCTCTGCGCCACTGCACCATATTTACCGTTCTGGAACAGACCGACATCTTTACCGTAAACTTCAACTTTTTGCTGGCTTATGTCTTTTGGAAAATAGATATAAGCATCTACTTTGTTATTTTTTACGTCATTAATGCCAGATTCTTTTGATTGAGCTGGCTTAGCCTTAACTGCTGCGAGTAGCTCTGAAGATATTAACTTTGAATCGTCGGTAATTTCTAATGAAAATTCTTGTTTATCCAATTCTTTTGAGGCCTGAATTGTCGTATTCTGCGACCAGAACATGATACCGTAAAGCACCGCTATCATCAGAGGAAACCCCAATGCCATCAGCCAAAAAGTTGGCTTTTTCAAAGCTCGGATCGTCTCAAATTTGAAGACCGTACCTAAATTATGCATTTTACTCATCACCTAACTCCTTATCTTCGCCACCATACACTTTGACAAAAATATCGTCCATTGAAGCACCACCGAACTGCTTTTTCACCTCTGCCAGCGTGCCGTACGCCGCTGCTTGACCGTCCTTTAATAAAATCAGTCGATCGCACAATTGCTCGACCTCTTCCATTTGATGCGTGACGTAAATAATTGTCGTGCCAGCTTTTCGCTGCTCTTCAATAATATTCATCAACAACCGACGATTCACCGGATCAAAACCCTTGGTCGGCTCATCCATAATCAGCAATTCTGGGTCGCCCATAATTGTTACACCCAGCTGAATTTTTTGCTGTTGCCCGCCGGAAAGCTTATCCAGTCGCATACCAGCTTTATCAGTCAAATCAACGCGCTTCAGAAAATTCAGAGAAAACTCCTTCGCCTCGTCGCGGCTTAGGCCTTTCAGCTGGCCGAAATAAATCATCACATCCAGCACTTTTTCCTTTTTATACAGCCCGCGCTCTTCCGGCAAATAACCAAGGTTAATCTGACTATCCACCGCATACGGCTTACCGTCAATCAGCAGCTCGCCCGCCGTCGGCTCGTATAGCCCCAGCAGCGCCCTGAGCGTCGTGGTTTTCCCCGAACCATTGCTACCGAGAAAGCCAAACACTTCGCCCTGGAAAACGTCAAAGCTCAAATCTTTAATAACTGTTTTATCGCCAAATTTCATCTTAAAATGACGAATTTCAACAATTTTTTTCCTATCCGGCATGTACTCTCCTTTTCTTTGAAGAAAATTATAGCACCATCCCGCCCGAGCTGCCAAATGGCGTATAATAGTTAATATATGCGGCTGCTAGTTATCGAAGACGAACGAAAAATCACCCGAGCCATCGCCAAGGCGCTCAAGCGCGAGACGTACGCTGTTGACGCCGTGCACGACGGGGAAGAGGGCTTTAATTTGGCGGACAGCCAGCCGTACGATTTACTGATTGTCGATCGAATGCTGCCGGGCATGGAGGGCGCGGAAATTGTTAAAAATTTGCGTAAAAACGGTAAAAACATGCCGATTTTATTCCTCACAGCCCTGGGCACTACCGAGGATAAAACCTTCGGGCTGGACACGGGTGCGGATGATTACTTGGTTAAGCCGTTCGCTATCGACGAGCTGCTGGCGCGAGTCCGAGCCTTACTGCGCCGGCCGCCAATTCAGCAGCCAGATGTTCTAAAAATTGCCGATTTGACGATTGATAAGCAGCAGCAAACCGTGATGCGCGCTGGAAAAACTATCGACTTGACCAGTAAAGAATACGCGCTGCTGGAATATTTAATGCAGCACCCGAACCAGATTCTCAGCAAGGAAACGCTAATCGACCATGTTTGGGATTTTGATGCCGATATTTTACCGAACAATGTCGAAGCGTACATAAAAAACTTGCGCCAAAAAATCGATAAGCCGTTCAAAAAACAATTGATAAAAACCGTCCGCGGCTTCGGTTACCGGATTGAAGCATGAAAATTTTTACCTCGGCAACTATCAAATTGGCGGGCTGGTATTTACTGATTTTAATGCTCGTCAGCCTGCTGTTTAGCAGCATTATTTTTCAAGTGGCGCGCTCGGAAGTTGACGCACAAATCCATAAAATTATCATTCAGCGCGGCAACGATTTTCCTAGCATTGACTTGTCGGAACGAATGGATATTTCGACGCGCAATCTGCTGATTAGCTTGGGCTATATCAATTTCATCGTGCTGCTGGCGGGCGGCGCTTGCTCGTATTTATTAGCGAGGATTACGCTGCGGCCGATTGAGGCGACGCATAAAGCCCAGTCGCGGTTCGTCTCCAACGCCAGCCATCAGCTGCGCACGCCGCTGGCAATTATGAAAGCAGAGACCGAACTGGCGCTGAAAAACCCGAAGACGCCGCGAACGGAACTAACAGAAACGCTGGAAAGCAATTTGGAGGAAATTAACAAATTGACCGAGTTGACCGCCATGCTCTTGGAACTGTCGCGGACAGAGAACAGGCTGGCGCTGGAAGATAAAAGCTTCGACTTGGCGGAATTAATATCAGAGCTGATTGGTGAAAGAAGGGCAGCGGATCGTGTTGAAGTAAACTGTCCAGAGCGCGTTAATATTTATTTGCACCACACCGCAACGCGAGAATTATTCGCAATTTTACTCGATAATTCACTAAAACACAGTCCGAAAAATTCACCAATAAAGATCAGCATTTTACCTTCAAGGCAGAATATCATCGTTCGCTTCCGTAATGATGGCGCGATTTCCCAGCAGAATCTGCCGCACGTGTTTGAGCAATTTTTCCGCGGCAACCAGCGGACGAAAGGCTATGGGTTGGGGCTGCCGCTGGCGGAACAATTGACCAGAGCTTTAGGCGGACAAATCTCTGTTACCACCATAAAAGGCTCAACAGTTTTTACCATTTCTTTGCCAATTGTTTAGATTTTCAGCTAATTTTCAGAATCGGATGTTGTAATGGGATTATTGATTGGTTGGATTGCCGGTCTGAAAGGGGAAGTATGAGTACAACATTTTTAAGTAAAAAAGGCTTTAAGGAATTACAAAAAGAAATTTCTGGACTAGAGATTTCAGAAAAGGCACTTATGGTAGAGCTAAAGGAAATCGGACGCGCCAAGTCACGCGACGACAAGCTTCATCGTAACGACGTCATTACGCAACTAGAAAATATCCAATCAAAAATCTTTACGAAAAAAGATATTTTGCGTCACGCCAAGCCACTACCAAGGAAGCGCGATCGCCTAAAAATTGCTATCGGCTCGGTCGTGGATTTGATGGATCAGCAGGGAAAAATCTTCCGTTATACACTGGTTCACAGCCTAGAAGCCAACCCTCTGGACGGGCGAATTTCCGTGGATAGTCCGCTGGGAAAAAGCTTGCTAAATCACAAGAAATCCGAAACTGTTTCCTGGAAAAATGGCTTGACGACTAAGCAGCTACAAGTCGTCAAAATTAGTTAATCTCAATTGTCCACCACGACAGTTTAGTCCTCACTAACGAGTGGGGACTTTTTACATAAGGTAATAGGCTAATTTAGAAGAACCCGATCTATTTATTGACGAGTTTGTAAATTTATAGGATAAAATCCTTGTAACTTGCCAAAGTCGCCTGTGCGATAGTCTGACTAGTTTGATGTAGGTATTGCTTCACAAAGCAATACCCAAGTTTATACCCCGCCCAGCGCGGCAAAATATCATCGCCGGTGAAAAATATTTTGGTATAATCGTAAACCTTGTCTTCAAAATTGCCTTGTAGTGCGGCAATTATCTTGTCAATTTCAGCTTGAGAAGTTTTCTGCATTTCTCTCAAGAAAAATTGTTGGTTTCGCCGTCCGAGTTTAATCATCACTTCCTCTTCTAGCGCGACCGCCAAGCCCTCCAAAATCATCCCATCAAACATAGTTTCGGCATATTCAGGCAGTTTTTCCCAACGCAGCGAATGCGACATTTCGTGGCAAATCGTTTCAAAAATAAAATCCTCGCTAACCCCGTGCTGGCTTTTATCAACAGAAATCATAATCAAGCGCGAATGAAGCGTTTTACCAGCGATTCCGTCCTCGGCGATAGTTGGCAGCATAAACGAAGGTGTAGTGATAATTACATCAACTTCGTAATCAAACTGCGCGAACTCGCTCGAAACAAAAGTCTCGGCTTGTTGCGCTGTATTTTTGAATATGGCAATTTCGGCATCGGTGAAAGTTTGGTTGGCGTTAGCGATGTGTAGGTGGAGTTTGCTCATGGTTTTACTATACTGCAATAACATAAGTATTACTATAGGGGCAACGCTATTTATTAAGTGCAATATTTAAATGGAAATCACTAAAATCTCAGCAGCGACCTTCGGCGGGTCGGGGTGCAAGCAACCAGCCGAGCAGGGCTTTGCCCTGATTTATCTTTCAATGCTGTGTCATAGTCTGGAAATAGGTTCGAGCAAACTCGTAAAAGTGAGCCAAATTTGAACATGTATGGGATATCGCTCTTTTGGGCGATTTTTTGTTTTTATATTAAATTTCAGAAACGGAATAAAATACTATTAGAAATATAAAGCAATAAGCCGATGCTGCGGCATGCTATAATTACACTAAGAATATTCACAAATTTAGCGACAAAAATAAACGGGGGATATTATGTCAAAATTAAACGTAGACCAGAAAAGCATCTATGAGCTTTTATCGGATAGGAAAGCGGACTACATAATACCAGATTACCAGCGTCCATATGCATGGGGCGAGGATAGCTGCCAAACTCTCTGGGATGATATATTTTCTTTCGCGATACCAGATAATGATGCTACAAAATTCGACACAAGCGATGAATATTTTCTTGGTTCAATTGTGACTTTTGAAAACGACAAGAAGCAGCAAGAAGTAATTGATGGCCAGCAACGTCTGACCACATTTATGCTTCTTCTCCGAGCTTTTTATGACCGCTTCACGAAAATGCAAGATCAAGATTCAAAAGACTTTTCCGAGCGTATTGCCAGCTGTATATGGAAAACAAACGAAATGGGAAAACCAGATAAGGAGCACCTAAAAATAGACTCTGTTGTCGCCACAGACAAAGACAAAGACGAGTTCTTATCAATTCTAAAAACTGGCAATGTAACCAGCAGCCAGACTAGTCGCTACGCCAACAACTTCCGGTTCTTCCTTAAAAAAGTTGACGATTTCATCAATGATTTTCCGAAATTTGCCGAAAAACTTCCTGCTCGCATCTTAAATAACTGCATTCTTATGCCAATCGAAGCCGAATCTCAAGATACCGCTCTTCGCATATTCTCAACGTTGAACGATAGAGGTCTCCCACTTTCAGATTCCGATATTTTTAAAGCTCAATTCTATCAATATTACAAACAGAAAAGTGAAGACGACAGAGATGAGTTTATTAAAGATTGGAAAAAACTCGAGGAAACATGTGAAAAAATCTTTCACCCAATCACTGGCACGCCAATGGACGATTTATTTACGAGATACATGTATTTCATTCGCGCCAAGCGAGACAACAATAAGTCCACCACGACCGAATCGCTCAGAAAATTTTATGAGCGCGATAAATATTCCGTACTTAAACAAGATGACACTTTTGAAAATCTTAAAGATCTTGCTCAATTCTGGGAAGATATTACCGATCAAAATTCTGAACGTTTCAGTTTGGATGTTTTAAAGAAGCTGTTCATATTAAACTACGCGCCAAATAGTATGTGGAATTATTTCATATCTGTTTACTATTTAGCAAATCGCACCGAAGACGGAAAATTGGATGATAAAGATTTTAAGATGTTTCTCGGTCGCACAATTGCATTCATATTGGGATACGCAATAATACACCCAGGCGTAAACGCATTAAGAACGCCTATTTTTGCTGAGATGCTGAATATAGTTAATCTAAATGAAGTTACATTCTCAGACTTCAAATTTGACAAAGAACAGACACGCAGTACGATTCTTATTTATGATTTCAAGAACGGCAGACCAATCACCAAGTCCATGCTGGCGCTTCGTATGATGCTCGATGAAAAACAGCCATTACCAAAACTCTCTCAGCAGTTTGACATTGAGCATATCTATCCCCGAAAGCGACAGGAGAACGAAAAAGGATTAGTGAGCGATCGGCAAATTGACCTCCTTGGCAATAAATCTCTTTTAGAAAAACGAGTTAATATTCGCGCATCCGACTATAGATTCGAAGATAAAATTAAATACTACCAGGGTTTTGACAACAGTAGAGGACAGCGCATAGGCGGAACAGAAAATCTTGAGCTCAAGAATATAAGCAACGTTTATAAAAAATTCGGAGAAAAAGAAATTGTCGAGAGAACTAATTTGTTTATTGACGATTTTATGAATTTACTAGATAAAAATGGCTTGATTGCTTAAAAACAAAAAATCGCCCAAAAGAGCGATAATTTACACCTGTTCAAATTTGGCTGGGACGGCAGGATTCGAACCTGCGAATGCTGGGACCAAAACCCAGTGCCTTACCACTTGGCGACGTCCCAATATAGCCAGGACCATGATGATTATAACACGCTGGCCAGAAAAAATCCACAAGTCCTGGTATAATACACTCTAATGGGAAAACAAATTTTTGAGACTTTAAGACTAGAGAAAATCGTTGGTGGCGGCCAGACGCTTGGCGCTCTGAATGATGGACGCAAGGCGTTCGTTTGGGGCGGGCTACCTGGCGAATTGGTGAAGCTTCGTATAACTAAGAAAAAATCGCACTTCGTCGAAGGCGTGGTGACAGAAGTTCTTGAAAAAAGTCCAGAGCGAATTATGCCGCGAGACGAGAATAGCTATCTCAGTACTAGCCCTTGGCAAATCATGCCGCTCTCCAGCGAACAGACATATAAAGCGAATTTAATCGAAGAAGCTTTCCGACTTCATGGCGTTACATTACCAGAGAAAATTGACGTATTTACTGACGGCGTAGAATTTAACTATCGTAATAAGGTCGAGTTTAGCTGGTTTGGCGATAAGACAGATGACGGCACGAGAGAAACTTTAGATTTGGCATTTTTCAAGCGAGGTAGCAAGGGTAAAGTCGTTGTCGAAGGGACTAGTCTGGCTCATCCAAAAATCAACAAATTGGCAATTGAAATCCGCAACCTCCTCCGAACCAAACCAGTTACCGCCCGCCAATTAAAAACCCTCTTGATCCGCACAGACCAACAAGGAAACGCCGTCTGGCAATTGTACGTAAAAGACCGACTTACAGACCTCATTTCCAAAGAAGAGGCAGCCCAACTGTCAGCCAAAGGCGGCGAGATAATCTATTCTGACCCAAAAAGCCCAGATAGTCGAGTCACTGAGCGCCTGAATAAATTTGGCGACACAACACTAGCCGACACAATTTTGGGCGTCACCTTTAATTATACCTGTGAAGGATTTTTCCAAGTCAATATTCCGATTTACGAGAAGGCCCTAAGCGATATGCGTGCTTGGATAGACCATGAGAATAATTTACCAACCCTCGACCTTTATTCTGGAGTTGGTACAATTGGGCTGACAATTGGCGGCGATGATATTACACTGGTCGAAATCAACGAACATGCCGTTTCGGAAATGCAAAGAAATATCACCAAATTAAACCGAGTAAACGCCAAAGCAATTTTAGCGCCAAGCGAAAAATCTCTGGAATATATAACAGGCGAGCAGATCGTAATTGTTGACCCGCCGCGCGCTGGGCTGCACGCAGATGTCGTTCGGAGACTATTGGAAACTACGCCGCCACGAATTGCTTACCTGAGCTGCAATCCAGCCACTCAGGCACGAGACGTCAGTCTACTTCAGGAAAAATACGAAATCATGCATCATCAAGGCTACAATTTCTTCCCGAGGACGCCGCACATTGAGCATTTGGTGATACTTGATAGAAAAGTAAATTAAGAATACAGAACATTGACAAAATGTAAAATATTTGGTATATTAATAGAATGCTTTATAGTGATCCAACCGCAAGAGAATATATAGACTATACAGATACAGAAACCGCGCTCACCCCAGAAATAGCTTCAGGGGTAATAGGAGAAGTGGCAGTCAGAGCTTTAACCCTAAAGGCTATATTGAATAATTTACCCGACAGAAGTGGAGATTCTTTGTCCGACACGTCGAGCGAGGAATAATTGCGCCAACGCCGCAAGAATAATCGCACCAATCGCCGGCCACATGATAAATAAATTAGGCACCGTAAAGTCGAAGAAATCTCTCAAGAAACCAAAGCCGAAGCTACCTGCCGCCACAACAACCACCGACAATAAGTATAATAATCGGGCGCGTTTGGCGGCTTTATCTATGGCAACATCAAGCATGATTCCCACCAAAAATACTAAATAGACACCAAAGAACGTTGCCGTCAACACCGTCATTGTTGCAACTTCAGTGGCGTGACCAGGGAAGACTGCGGACATAATCCAATAGGTAAAGGCTACCGTTAAGCCAGTTAGTAGCGCAATCGGCAATACCGCCAGCAATGTATCACGCCAAAAACGCTTAGGATTTATGCGGTGTTTCGGCACGGGCGGGAAAAGCGTCCACATAAGCGTCGGCATAGTCACCAGAAAAATGTTCATAAACGTAATATGTCGCGGCGAATATGGATAGTTCATATTGATCAGAATTGTTGTAAGAAGGAGCGTTACGCCGTAAATAATTTTATGGAAAAAGAGGATAGCAATTACTTCAATCGCCTGCATAATTTGATTGCCCAGCTTCATTCCCATAGGCAGAGACGTAAAGGAATTGTTAAGCAAAATAATATCAGAAACCCGCCGCGAAGCTGGAGCGCCAGCGTACATCGCCACGCCAAGGTCTGCCTTTTTTAGCGCCAGCGCGTCATTAACGCCATCACCAACCATGCCGGTAAATTTGCCTGATTGCTGAAACCTGGCAATTAAACGCTCTTTCTGATCAGGTAGAACACGAGCAAAAATCGTATAAGTATCAGCAGCTTCATTAAATTCGTCTTCGCTTAGCTTCGCCAAATCAGCTCCTAAAACCACTTTTTCTGGATGCTTAATGCCAGCTTCACGTGCGATATATTGAACCGTGCGCGGGTTGTCACCAGAAATTACTCGGATAGTTACACCTTGGCGCTGCAAAAAATCTACCGTCTCAACCACACCATGACGCAGAGAATTACGTAAAACAACCGCGCCAATAGCCACACCAGAGCCCTCTTTTAAATCTTTTATTTTGGTTTTTTCGTCCGCAAATTCCGCCATCATCAATACGCGCAGACCTTTATCCGCCCAATCATTCAATTTCTTTCGAGTCTCCTTATCAACGGGCGCCAACTTCGACACAAACTCCGGCGCACCCATTATTAAGGTTCGCACCGTGCCGTTGACCCTAGCCCTCACACCCGCCATTTTACGCGCAGACGAAAACGCCATAACATCAACTATTTCCGTATCCTTTGGCGGGGCAGCTTCTGCTAGAATAGCACGGCCAGTAATATTCCCGCCACTAGTTTCATGAGCAATTAAAGCCGCAAAGCTAGCCACATCCGAGCTCGAAAAATCATCTCCAAACGATGAGACTTTTTCCAGTGACACTTCATCGCTGGTCAGAGTGCCAGTCTTATCCACCGCCAGCAAATTCAGCAGCGCCATCGCTTCAATTGCCGACAACTTCTGCGGCAAGACTTTTGCTTGAGCTAACCGTAATGAGCCAAACGCCAGCAGTAATGAGCTTGCCAATAATAAACCCTCTGGTACAACCGTAACCGCCGCTGAAGTAATTGTCTTTAAAATAATAACCACATTATCGCCGGAGAAATAATAAACTATAGCAATTAACAGAGATAAGATAATTGCGCCATATGTCAAGAAATATATTGCTCGCCAGATCGCTAGCTGCAGAGGTGTCAATTCTGGTTTATAACGCCTCAAAACTTGGCTAATGGCACCAGCCTTCGTGTCGTTACCAACAGCAATTACTCGCGCCATGCCTTCACCAGCCAGAACAGTTGTCGCCGCCAATACAACATCGCCATTCTTCTTTTCGATCGAAGCCGACTCTCCAGTCAGCATACTCTCATTCAATTCCAAACCCTTTGACTCAATAACTTTCGCATCAGCCGGCAGCTCATCACCAGCCTGAATAAGAATTTCATTGTCAATCTTCAGATCCTCATAGCCCACTTCAACTACGTTTCCATCTCTCAACAATCTAGCCTTCGGCGCGCTCATCAGCTCTAATTGACGCAAAACTCGCTTAGCTCTAAGTTCTTGGACAATACCAATTGTCGAGTTTACGACAATCACCACGGAGATAAACCAAGCATCGCGATACTCACGCACATACACCAGTGCACCAGCAAGCAAAAAAATAACCACGACAATAGGAGATAGCAAATTTCGCTTAATAATATCCAGATAATCACGCATTAGCTTGTCTGTATCCTTATGTAGCGGAAGCGTGCGCCCACCCTCCAATTGCCATATGCATCAGAATCAAATTGATATATCTCACCATTTTTTACTTCAGAAATAAGCACCAGAGCAGGATTATATGGCGCCAAAGTTTTATAAAAGTGCAAATCTTCATCAGTTACATGCTTGCGCCCAGGAAAAACCTCACGAAATTTTTTCTTACCAATATCCGTAAAATATCGCGGCTGCCCCTTCGGCGGTAAAAATAGCTCCGCCCGCATACCCATTCGTGAAATTATCTTTTTAACATCAGATAAGATTAACGGCGAGGTCGCTTCCAGATACAGCATCAACTGTTTTTTATTAGTTAAAAAAACTGAGGCTTTGGCAGTACGACTAACATCAGCATGCCATAAAATAATCGATTGAATATCGACAGTAAAACCAAATTTTTCCTTGGCGATTCGTTCTAGCGCCAGCTCGTCGTATGTCGCTTGGTTCATAGATAATATTTTACCATTTTTTCATGAGGTACGCGAGGCGAGAATATTATTAAAAATAGAATTTATCAACATGATAAAATAGGACTATGGATTTCAATACTCGCTACGCAAAGTTAAATGATAATCAGCGCCAAGCTGTTGATTATATCCACGGCTCACTTCTGGTGATTGCTGGGCCAGGAACAGGCAAAACCGAGCTGCTGAGCATGCGCACCGCTCAAATCCTTAGACAGACCGACACTTTACCAAATAGTATTTTATGTTTAACCTTTACTGAAAGTGGCGCCACCAACATGCGCCAACGCCTTCGTCAGATTATTGGCGAGGATGCATATAAAATTGCCATCCATACATTTCATAGCTTTGGCACAGAAATTATCAATCAACATCGAGAATATTTTTTCCGTGGCGCCGACGCTCAGCCTGTCGACGAGTTAACACAGTACCAAATTATCTCTGGAATTCTTGAAAATCTTGATTGGCGAAATCCATTAAGTGTGAAAAATAGCGGGGAGTTTGTTTATATAAAAGAACTAATTCGAGTTATTTCAGAATTCAAACAAAGCGGCTTAACTCCAGCAGAGCTAAAGACAATTATTGCGGATAATCAGCGCATTATAGATGAAATTGCGCCAGACATTCAGCAAATATTCGCCACCAAAATATCTAAAAAAACCATAGAATTATTTGCGCCGCTGGCTGAAAAAATCGCCAAGTCAATTGGTAAAAATCCCGAAAAAGAAAATTCTAATTTACCATCCTCCATCACTCCATACGCCAATGTTTTAGCGCTTAGCGTCGCGCACGCCGCTCAGGAGGCAATTGACACCAACTCCACCAAGCCGCTGACTGCTTGGAAAAATAAATGGTGCGAGAAAAATGCTAAAGGCGAATTTATCCTGAAAGACTCGGCAGCCGCCGATAAATTATCCGCTGTCGTTGATGTTTATGAAAAGTATATAGAGGTCCTAAGTGATCGCTCACTGTTTGATTATGACGACATGATCCTATCAGTTATTCAAGCCTGCGAAAAACACCCCGAATTGCGCGCCAACCTCCAAGAGCAATTCCAATTCATCATGGTCGATGAATTCCAGGACACCAACTTAGCGCAACTACGTTTGTTATTTAATTTAACTAGCGACAACGACGACAATCCAAATATCATGGCCGTCGGTGATGATGATCAAGCGATTTTCAGTTTCCAAGGTGCGGATGTGGGTAATATCCAGCGTTTCCGCCAACATTATCACGATCCAAAAATTATCGTTCTAACGGATAACTATCGCTCGGCTGAAAATATTTTAACGTCAGCGCGACAAGTAATCACCCAAGGCTCAGATCGACTAGAAAATACCATTGATGGACTATCCAAGCAGCTGACAGCGCACGCAGACAGCCAAGGATCGCGTGTTGAAGTCCAAGAATTCTCTTCTACCAGCGAAGAACGAGCAGGAGTGGCTAAGCAAATTGCCCAACTAATCCAAAGCGGCGAAAAACCAGAAAATATCACAGTCATTGCGCGCCATCACAAAGAATTAATCGAGATACTTCCGTATCTTTATAGAGAAAATATTGCGGTTAATTACGAGCGACACGACGACATTTTAGAACAAGACGTTATCCAGATTTTAGATAAGCTAGCGCGAGTCATCGTGGCAATTCATCAAAATGATCTGAGCCTAGCCAATAGCCTCCTTCCAGAGATTATCGCTCATCCAGCGTTCGGTTTTTCAACGTCAGACATCTGGAAATTGAGTCTTCACGCTTACAAAAATCGCCAATTATGGCTGGAAAGTATGCTGGCGAATAGCACATTTAAGGAATTTGGCGAGTGGCTACTAGACCGCGCCAAGGACGTACCAAATCTACCACTAGAAGAGCATTTGGATAATCTATTGGGGCTGACCATCGACAGTGAAAATAACAATCCTTCAATTATTTCTATCGCCAGCTTTTATTTCCCACCAGAAAAGCTAGAGAAAAACCCTGATACATATTTAACGACCTTAGAGAGTTTGCGCACTCTACGCCAAAAACTCCGCGACCGAATTACCGATAAAAATCCAACCTTGGAAGATTTTCTGGAGTTTATAGATCTTCACATATCAACCAAAACCCGCCTAACACAAATCTGGCCACACGCCAGTTCAATCCGCGGCGCCATTAACCTAATGACCGCCCACAAGTCCAAAGGGCTAGAATTCCCACATGTCTTTGTTGTCGGGGCAATTGACAGTGCTTGGGGAGAGAAGGTTCGTACGCGTAGTCGACTAATCCGCTATCCCGCAAATCTCCAACTTCAGCCAGCTGGAGCCACCTACGATGAACGACTTCGTCTGTTCTTCGTGGCGATGACCCGCGCCAAAAACACCTTGACGATGACTTACTCGCAGACCAACGATTCCGGCAGCGACACAATAATTGCCAGTTTCTTGACCAATTGCACGCCAACTATTATTCCCGCTATCGAAAATTCGACAGAACAGATTGAAATTGCCAAAACCAGTTGGTCGGAACGTCTGACTTCACCGATTATTCCAGAGCTAAAAGACTTACTAACACCAAACCTAGAAACCTACAAACTCTCGGTAACACATCTTAATAATTTCCTCGACGTTTCGCGCGGCGGGCCACAGAATTTCTTATTGAACAATTTGCTTCATTTTCCAGCCGCTAAGAACTCTGCCGCAGCCTATGGAACCGCGATTCACAACAGCCTTCAACAAACGCACTGCTTATTTAACGCCAATCACCAATTGCCAAGCACTGAACAAATCCTCCAATTCTTCCAAAAATCCCTCGAGAGCCAACATTTGCCAGCGGACGATTTTCAATTATATCTAGACAAAGGTCAGTCAGCCTTAACTACATTCATAAACACCAAGGCCTCTGATTTCCACGACACAGACTTGGCGGAATTGGACTTTTCTAATCAAGGCGTAATCATAGGAGAAACCAAATTAACTGGTAAGCTTGACGTCGTCGACATTGATAAGCAAAATAAAACTATATTCGTAACAGATTATAAAACTGGTAAACCATCTCATTCCTGGAAAGGCTCGGCTGATTACGAGAAAATCAAACTTCATAAATATCGTCAGCAATTGATGTTTTATCAGCTACTGGTCGAGCACTCACGCGATTATGGCAATTTCACGTTTACCGGTGGGCGGCTACAATTTGTCGAGCCAGACATGAAAACTGGCGATATTCTCAGCTTGGAAGATACATTCTCCAGAGAAGAGTTGGCTGAATTTACGCAACTAATTGAGATTATTTGGCGAAAAATCACCACATTAGATTTGCCGGACATTTCTGACTATTCGGCGGATTATAAGGGAATGCTACAATTCGAAAACGACCTTCTGGCAGGGGAAATATAAAAATATTCTGGTATATTGTTGCATTTTTTTATAGTTAGTGTTATTATAATAAACGCTTTATTGGTAGAGCCGACTCTTAAGGTTGTGCTCACCAGGAGCATAGTCATAGGGTCGGCTCTTTTCTTCGCGGAAGGAGCGTCATGGCTTACACAGACGCAGACCACCAGGCCGCCCTTCAGGCAGCCCGTGAAAACAAGGCTGACAAGTATCAGCTAGAAAAGCTGAAGGAGGCAGCTAGCCAAGCTGGCTCCAGAGGCGAGGAGGCTCGAAGGGCTCTCCAGGGCAAGAAGTAAAACTTGCTCTTACCAAATTGACGGTTATAGATGATCTATCTATGAAAAAGTCGGGTTAATACCGACAAAAGGGCGTCCGTCTGCCCCTGGTCTGATTTCACCAGTCGGTAATCCGGAAAAGAATCAAAGGGCGTGTGGACCGGAGCCCCTCTATCTCATAAGAGAAAGAGGATGAGGGTTCGATTCCCTCCATGCCCGCCGGGAAGCAAGACAAAGGCGTTTTGCTTCCCCCCCCCATTCTTGGGCTCGCGAGATTCACTCGTAGAGTCATCCTCAACACAAAGGACGATTCCGAACAGAACCGCTTGAGCCCGCCACACCCCATCTCAATGACGAGATGGGGTTTTCTCCTTTTTGTGATAAAATAACAGAGATGACATCATTTTGGAATGATTTACCGCAGCCATTTTTTATCTTGGCGCCCATGGAAGCCGTCACTGACGTAGTGTTTCGCCATGTCGTGAAAAGGGCAGGCGCACCCGACGTGTTTTTCACCGAGTTTACCAACGCCACCGGCTGGGTACACGCTGGCGATAAGGCCATCGCTGGGCGACTAATTAAAACCGACGACGAGCATCCGCTGGTCGCCCAAATCTGGGGCGGCGAGCCAGGTGATATGGAACAATTTGCTGCCCATTGCGCCAAGCTCGACTTTGACGGCATCGACATCAACATGGGTTGTCCCGCCAAATCCGCCATCAAATCTGGTGGCGCGGCACTGATCCGCCACCCCGACGTAGCGGTCGCCGCCATCGCCGCCGCCAAAACTGCTGGATTACCAGTCAGTGTCAAAACCAGGCTGGGTTATACGTATGTTGACGAATGGCGAGAATGGCTAACGACTATCTTGCAGCAAGATATTGTTAATCTGACCATCCACCTGCGTACCAAAAAGGAGATGAGCAAAGTCCCGGCACATTACGAACTCACCGACGACATTATCAAACTACGTGACGAAATCGCCCCACAAACTCTCTTGACTATCAACGGCGATATCCGCAACCGAGCCCACGGCGAAGAACTATTTGCAACCCACCCAGGCCTCAACGGCCTGATGATCGGGCGGGGAGTATTTAGCGATCCGTTTTGCTTTCGAGCGTCTCGAGTGGTACCTCAGAAAAAATTTGGGCAACTTTACGTGGGCCCAGAATTATTTTCTGACGGTACCCGAGAGACAAACAGAAAGAGTACTCCAACCGAGGAAACGAAAATCCCCATCACCAATCATAAACAAGAACTAATTAAACTCCTCAACTACCATCTCGACCTATTCGACCACTACCAACCAACCCTCGGTCGCCCATACGAAACCCTCAAACGCTTCTTCAAAATCTACGTCCGCGACTTCGACGGCGCCAAAGAGCTGCGCGACCAGCTGATGCACACCAAGACGACCGACGAGGTGCGATCAATACTTGCACACAACGATCGTCCACATTATACTTATTGACATGACAACAAAAAAACAAAAACTACAAAAACAACAGGCCATAGACACATGGATCGTCATAGCATTATGGGTAAGTGCTATCTGGTTCTCGCTCGCACGCGGATTCATTACTGGCATCGGCGGTTGGGTACTAGCACTACTTGGCCCGTGGGCGCTTATCGTTAGCTGTATCTGTCTTGCAATCATCTCCCGACAAATGAAAAAACGCCATGCATCAAAAGACCATCTCACCACAATAGTACGTGTTTCCTTTATCGTCATGTCAATCTCATTATTTATCTGCGGTCTTGCAATGCCTGATTTTAGCGACATAGAGACCTTTTCAACCTTATCCGTGTATACAAATAACGCTATTTCATTTGAAACATCAAAAACTATCGCCATTATCTCAGGGTTTGTAGTGGTTCTGTCTCTATTCGTGGCTGTTACTTTTGGTATCGCTGAAGATAGAGAAGAGACGACGGAAGACGTCGCTATTTAGGTTAGTATTAATTAGAGTCTTAGTACTATACGCAAATTGATTGAAAAAATATGATTATTATGATATAATTACAATATGGAAAAGTTTTTGGTATCTACCATAAATCCAGACGTCGCAGAACTATCTAGTATTATGTATCGTCTTGATAGCTTACCGATGGGGCATATAGCTCTGTGTTCACACAAAACAGACTCAACGATAGCGTCTCTTCCTACGGCTGTGACCACAAAGGAAAATGACACATACAGAACAGGGCGCGAAGACAGCATGCATGATGTACGTTTTGCAGATATGTGTATCAGTGGTAATACCTTATTGTCACGCCTCCCAGTAGCCCTTAAGCCTTATCCTGAAAAATTTTCTATACTAGCAGGTAGAGATTACGCAACAAGCTTAAGGCTAAATAAATTGAGCGAGGATAGACAAATAACCTTTGCATATACTGGATTTATGCGAGACAATCAAGGAGTATTACATACAATTACCCGTTTTGAAGAGGGAGTTACAAGCTGTGACAACCTTATATTTAATCACGAGAGAACAACACAAGAGGTCTATCTGGCGCTTGCAATAGCAGCAGAAAGTTTATTATTCTTACATGGCGAAGCGGGTATGACTCATGGCGATTTCCTACCACGAAACACAGCCTATGATCCAAGTCTACAATTTAGGATAATCGACACGACAACAGCAAGGGAGTCTACAGATCCTGACGATTATCTTGATGACATACAAAGATATATAGCAGGTCTACGTGATACAAATGTTCACGAAAAATTCTCTATATCAAATGAAGCTATAAATGGAATATTCCTCGATACATATCAAAAAACAGCAAGAAGAACACTACCAACCGAAATACGAAATATTATACTCGGTAAAGTAAGTCAACTGATGATTGCTCTCGACAAAGTTTAACGTCGTCGCTTGCGCCGATGAAGATCCGCCACCTTCAACCGCACCATATGACGGTCAATGAGCTGTTTGGCTTTTTCGCGCTCGACTTGGTCGCCGGCTTCGTCGCGAGCTTTGATAGCGCGCTCCAGTGCCGCCTGCGTCTCCGCCTCGATAATGTCGTCGCCGTGGTCGGCCTCGTCCACTAGGATTTGCACCGATGAATAATCAATCTTCACCACGCCGCCGGAGATCGCGAAATACTCTAGTTGGCTATCAAGATCTTCTTTATGGCGGCGCACAGTAATGACGCCGTCCCGCGCAATCGTCACTAGCGGCTCATGACTCGGGAAAACGGATATTTCGCCGTCAATGGTTGGGATTGACAGCGAATAAACCTCTTCGTCAACCTTCGTGCCAACAAGTGTAACTAATGACAATTTCATGGCTATTTGGCTTTCTTTTCAGAATGTTTTTTAGACTTAGCAGTTTCCGACTCTGCGTCACGGGCAACTTGATCGCTCAATGTGCCTTGTACCATGTAGAACCAGCTTTCCGGTTTATCGTCATATTTACCAGCCAAGATGTCGGCAGCATCGCGAATGGTGTCTTCCAACTTGACGTACACACCCGGGTTGCCAGTAAATTTCTCAGCCACGTGGAAGGGCTGCGCCAGGAAGCGCTGAATGCGGCGAGCCCGGGCGACGATTTGCTTCTGGTCATCCGACAATTCTTCCATACCGAGGATGGCGATGATGTCCTGCAATTCTTTATACTGCTGCAGCACTCGCTGCACTTCGCGCGCCACACGGTAGTGCTCCTCGCCAACGATTTCTGGGTCGAGCGAATTAGAGCTGGAATCCAACACGTCAACGGCAGGGTAAATACCAATTTCCGTCAAGGCACGGTTCATCACGATAGTCGCGTCCAGGTGAGCGAAGGTCGTTGCTGGCGCTGGATCGGTCAAGTCGTCAGCTGGCACATACACCGCCTGAACAGAGGTAATCGAACCCTTTTTGGTTGAGGTAATGCGCTCCTGGAGAGCACCCATTTCTTGCTGTAAGTTTGGCTGATAGCCCACAGCGCTTGGCAAACGGCCCAGCAGTGCCGACACCTCAGCACCAGCCTGGGTGTAGCGGTAAATATTGTCGATAAATAACAGCACGTCTTTACCTTCGTCACGGAAGGCTTCGGCCATCGCCAAACCCGACAGCGCCACGCGCAGACGTGCTCCAGGTGGCTCATTCATCTGACCAAACACCAGCGAGGTCTTGTCCAGCACGCCAGCTTCTTCCATCTCGTAGTACAAGTCATTTCCTTCGCGAGTACGCTCACCAACGCCAGCAAAGACCGAGTTACCAGAGTGAAACTTAGCGATGTTATTGATCAGCTCGGTGATCAGGACGGTTTTACCGACACCAGCACCGGCGAACAGACCGGCTTTACCACCTTTGGCCAGCGGGGCGATCAGGTCGACAACCTTGATACCAGTTTCCAAAATCTCCGTCTTGTTTGACTGCTCGCTCAAATCCGGAGCAGGGCGGTGAATTGGTGCGGTTTTACCCTTTGGCTGCGGCTTCTCGTCAATCGCTTCACCAACCACGTTAAACATGCGTCCCTGAGTCTCAGCACCCACTGGCACGGAAATCGGCGCACCAGTCGCCACCACTTCCGCACCACGAGCCAAGCCGTCAGTCGACGACAGGGCGATCGTTCGCACCGTGTGCTCGTCGAGGTGCTGCGCTACTTCCAATACCAACGTCTCTTTGCCATTTTTAACATGCAACGCGTCATAAATCGCCGGCAACTTAACATCGCGCGGAAATTCCACATCGACCACCACGCCAACGATTTGAATAATTTTTCCTAAATCTTTTGCCATCTTGTTCTCCTTTATCATTGTTCCATCGCCTCCACACCGCCAGAAATCTCTGCCAATTCCTGGGTAATCGCACCCTGGCGGACTTTGTTCATCGCCAGCGTCAGATCGTCCACCAGGTCAGATGCATTATCCGTCGCATTTTTCATAGCCATCATCCGCATAGAATGTTCACTAGCACGAGCGTCCAGCAGCCCCTGTAATAATCGCGCACCCGTTAAACGATTCGCCACAGCGTCCAGTACCTCTGGAATGCTCGGCTCGTACTTGGCATCGGAAACTGTGTTAGAAACTTCACTCGGATCAATCAGCGTCTTCGTGCCAGCTGGCAACAAGCGCGATAATTCCGCCGTCTGCACCATGCTATTGACAAATCGCGTGTACACCAGTGTTACTGCGTCAACTTCACCATTCTCAAACATGCTAGTCGCGGTGTTTAAAATGGTGTGAAAAGTGAGTCCCGACGGCTGATCCGGTAAATCGTCATAGTTACCGATAATCTTCGTATCCTTCAAGCGCGAGGCAAACTGTGAAGCCCGACGCCCAATTGTCAAGGTCAGATTCTCAATACCGCGTTCGTCATCACGCTTCAGCAGCTCCAGATATTTCTTCAAGACATTGGTGTTATACGCACCAGCCAGGCCTTTATCACTGGCAATGACGATGATCAAGCGTTTGGTGATTTTGCGGCGCTTGAACAGCGGGTGATTATCCGTCGCACCTTGGCTGGCTAGGTAACTCAGCAATTCCTCCGCCGCCACGGTGTAGGGGGCCGAGGCCTTGTCCGCCTCTTGAGCACGGCGCATTTTGCTGGCGGCCACCAGCTGCATCGCCTTGGTAATCTGCTTGGTCGAGTCCACCGAGCGAATGCGATTTTTCAGCGCACGAGTACTCGGCATGGATTACTCCTCAAAGCCTTTCGCCGCTGCCTGCGTTGCCTCGTCAATCAGCTTCATTTGCTCGTCGGTTGGCTTGGCGCCCTTGTTTAGTTCACGCATTGCGTCTTTGTTATTTTTCCAAAGTTGTGTCAGCAGGGCTGCTTGTGCTTCCTTGATCTTAGCAACTGGCACATTGTCAAAGGCACCGCTGGTCACCGCATGGATGCTGACAAATTGCTCCCAAACACTCATCGGCTGGTACTGCGGTTGTTTCAAGAGTTCAGTCAAGCGCTGACCGCGGTCAATTTGCGCCTTGGTCGCATCATCCAGATCCGAGCCAAACTGGGCAAATGACGCCAATTCGCGGAACTGTGAAAGACCGAGCTTTAGGTTACCACCAACTGATTTAACCGCCTTGGTCTGAGCGGCGCCACCGACGCGGGAAACTGATAGACCAGCAGAGATAGCTGGGCGAATACCTTGGTAGAACAAGTCAGTCTCCAGGAAAATCTGACCGTCGGTGATAGAAATCACGTTGGTCGGGATGTACGCCGAGATGTCACCGGCCTGCGTCTCGATGATCGGCAGAGCAGTCAGTGAACCAGCACCTAATTCATCTGACAACTTCGCTGAACGCTCCAGTAGGCGAGAGTGCAGATAGAACACATCACCAGGGTACGCCTCGCGTCCTGGTGGACGACGGAGCAAGAGCGACATCTGGCGGTACGCTACCGCATGCTTGGTCAAATCGTCATAAATCATCAGCGCGTGGCCGCCATTGTCGCGGAAATATTCACCCATGGCGGTACCAGCATATGGCGCCAGGTAGAGCAGGGAAGCCGCATCCGACGGGCTGGTCGCCACCACGATGGTTTGCTCCATCACGCCTTCTTCTTTCAGGCGGTCAACCAACCGGGCAATCTTTGATAATTTCTGTCCAATCGCCACGTAAACGTTGACCACGCCGGTCTTTTGCCGTGCCTGGTTGATCATAGTGTCAATAGCGATTGCCGTCTTTCCAGTCTGGCGGTCACCGATAATCAGCTCGCGCTGGCCGCGACCGATTGGGAACATAGCGTCAATTGACATGATACCGGTCATCAATGGCTCATGCACCGACTTACGGCCCATCACGCCGATAGCTGGGCGTTCAATCAGCCCACGTTTCTTGGTCTTGATAGCCGGTCCGCCATCCAGCGGCCGACCAAGCGGGTCAACCACCCGGCCAAGCAGCTCCTCGCCAACTGGCACGTCCAGCACCGCACCCTTGCGGCGGACGCTAGCGCCAGCCTTGACTTTTTCTTCGCCGCCGAGGATCACCGCACCGATTTCATCTTCCATTAAGTTCAGTGCAAAGGCTTCCACTGTGCCGCCATCAGTCTCAATTTCTAGCACTTCGCTGTAGCCAGCTTTACTGAGGCCGTGCACCCACGCCACGCCGTCGCCGACGCGGATGACCACACCAGCGTCCGCTAGTCCTTCCGTCGCCTCCAGCTGCGCGATTTTTTCCCGCAGGCTTTTGGCTAGTTCTGTCACATCAATCTTGCTCATTTTTCCTCCTAGATTTTCTTCGCCCGCAAGTCGTTTAGTTTCTTAGCAATCGTCGCGTCCAGCGTTGCGGTCGGCGTTCGTAGCTTGAAGCCACCAATTAGCGTTGGGTCAATTGATTCCTTCAGCGTCACCTTCGACTTATTGCTCTTGGTGTCCACTGCAGACATCAGATATTTTTCTATCTCCCGCTTTGTATCAACATCAAGCTTTCTTGCGCTTTCAATTGACGCCACAATTTCACCATGCCCAGCCAATTCTGCTTCGACATCCCTCACCAATAGCTCAATCTCACGCTGGCGTTTTTCATAAACCAACAAACTAGCAATTTCTTCCATAATCGTATCATTGCCAGCAATAATCTGCTCAGCTGCGTATTTTGCCAACTCTCGCCTGGACACCAATCGCATCTATTCAGCCTCCTCTAGCGCGGTCGAGATTAGCTTTGCATCCTTTTTAGAATCAATCTTCTCGTTTAAGACCTTACCAGCCGCCTCAGCTACCAATTCCAGAGTTGAATTATGCAATTCTTTCTTAGCGTTTTTAACTTCCTGAGCAATTGTATTATGAGCTTCTTTAATCAAGGCCTCCGACTTGGCGGTGGCTTTTTCAGCCGCTTCCTCAACAACCTCAGCTGCTTCTTCTCGGGCTGACGCGACAATATTACTAGCTTCAACTCGGGCTTTTCGCACCATCTCGGCAGTCATCTCTTCGGCTCTATCAGCATTTTCTTTGGCTGATTTCGCCGCCGCGTCAGCAGCCTTAAGGTCTTTCTCGCGCTTAACAAGCATCTCCATCATTGGCGGATAGACAAACTTACGCAGCACGAAAAGCAAAATTAGAAACGCTACTGTCTGAAGTGCTAAGAGTGTCCAATCAATCCCTAACGAGCTCAGCAAATCAGCTTTCTCTGACGCGCCAGAATTGGCAAATTGTGTTAATATTCTCTCCACAATTTACTCCGAAAACTACATAACTTTGCCGACGATTGCTGCAACAAAACCAATAATAGCAATCGCGTCGATGAACGAAATACCCAAAATCATCATTGTGCGTAGGTCGTTGATTTTTTCTGGGTTACGACCAGCGGCGTTCATAGCAGCTGCGCCAACGATTGCAGCGCCGATTGCTGCAAATGCAGCTGGGATTGCGTAGGTAAGTGCAAATGATAATGCTTCCATTTTTAATATTCTCCTTTAATTAATTGTTAACTAATTTAATCACTTTCTGCCGCCACTAATTTCTTAGCTTCAACAGAGGAGTGAACATCATCAAGCGGCTCGTGTGAATCGTGGTGAGCCAGCCCCAGGGAAATAAACACCGTTGACAACATAAAGAAAATGTATGCCTGAATGCCGCCGATAAATAACTCGAAGAAATAGAAAGGCTGCAGTGCGGCTGGTGACATAAATTGCGTCATATAAGCAATGATAGCCAAGAGAATTTCGCCAGCCAAAACGTTACCAAACAGACGGAAACTCAGACCTAGCATTCGCGAAAACTCTGCCACCAACTCCAAAATACCAACGAACGCCATAATTGGGTCGCGCAGTGGATTAACAAAATATCGTCCCATATTTCCCTTAAAACCTAAGTATTTAAAGGCATAAACTTGCGCGGACACAATTGTCACAATTGCCAGCCCAAACGTCATATTAAGATCCGCCACACCGCCACGGAATAAAGGTGTGTGATGCTCGCCGATGGTAATTGGACCAACAATCGGCAAAAGCCCCAACCAGTACTGCGCAACAATAAAGAAGAACAGGGTAATACACAGCGGCGCCACTTTACGCGCCCACTTCTCGTCGGGGATAACCTGATGAACAGTATTATATAGTCCGTCAAAAGTCCACTGAACCAACATGGTTGCGAAATTATGCTTCTTTTTCCCTAAAACTGCTGCTCGCGTACGGAACATTAGCCACACTAACGCTACCAAACCTAAGATACCGACCAGATGCGAATTAGTTATTGATACGCCAGATATATTAAAAACTTCGTCAACTTTTACCGAAATGTGCGGACCAGCACTTGCTATGTAGTTAATCATTTCTTCGACTCCTGTCGCTTAATCTTAGCAATTTGCAAAAATACCAGAACAGCCGCAACAATCACGCCAATGACAATTCCCATAAGCGTCAACTTAGGCTTTAGTCCAGTTCTATCATCCAGCCACAATCCCAACAAAGTTAAACCAACTGTCGGCAAAAACATCCGCCACGTCGTACTAATCATCGTCTTAGTCAAAAGCGTTGCCGCATTAAAGTCGTCTGTTTTACCAGCAGAAGCATCAGTTTCCTTCATGATTACTTATCACTATATCAATCTGTTATACTATTTTGCAAGATGCCTCGGCGAAATTATCCAAAAAATAGTCAAAAATCACAGAAAACATCATTGATGTCAATTTCTGGACTAACTAATTGTCAGAAAAAACGGCAATTTTCGACAGAAGTAAAGGCGCGCCAAGCCGCGGACACTCAAGAACTAATCAACCCAAATTTATCCATTGATGTATATCGCTGTGAATGGTGCAAAGGTTGGCACTTAACTTCTAAGAATTCCTAATAAGCGTAGCCAATATGCTATAATTGAGATTGTTATTAAACAGGGGAGTATATGAGCGAAGACACGACGAACAACCACCAAGACACAAAAGTTGTTGTATATAGCACCAGCTGGTGTGCGTTTTGCCACACGGAAATGGAATGGCTAAAAAAGTTGGGTATTGATTTTGTTTCTAAGGATATTGAGGCCGATCCTAGCGCTAAGGAAGAATTGCTAAATAAAAACGGCGGCAATTTCCAAGGCGTGCCGGTTACCGACATTAACGGGGAATTAGTACTTGGTTTTGACCGACCAAAGCTGCAAGACTTGCTGCGCAAGAATGGCCTGTTAGCTGATTAGAACACGCATTTGAACGAATAATAGTCCCGCCTGAAGTGGCGGGACTATTATGCTGCGCCGATTTGCACCACCTCGCCGCCGATTTCTTGGCGGAAATAGTTATCGTGGCTGACATAGAGGATGGCACCGGAATACTTCGCCAGTGCCGTCTCTAATTCCTCGATGCTCGGCAGATCAAGGTGGTTGGTCGGCTCATCCAAAATCAATAGTTGCGGGTCATTCGCCAGCATGGCAATAATCTGAAAGCGTGCCTTCTGACCACCCGACAGGCGCGCTAGTGGCGTCATCCGATCGGCTTCAGTGAATAAATAGTCAGCTAATAATTGGCGAATTTTTGTCTCAGAAATCGGCAGGTCGCGACTGAGGTATAATTTCTCAATCGCCGCCTCCAACGGATCCACCAAATACCGCTCATCGATCTCTTGCTCATACACACCCACCCGCACCTGTGGGTCAAGGAAGAGATTACCAGAGTAGAGGACGGGGGTGACGACTACGCCACGCTCCTGCGCTGGAGTACTCTTTTCGCTTGCATCTCCACTGGAGATACTACGCGAGCGTTCGGCTGGAGCACTCGCTATTCGCGAATGCTCCACAGCCTCCAACGCAGGAGGTGCCGCAGTCGACGCGTTGGATGCGAGTGGCATCTCAGAAAAAATCTGGGCTGGCTTTAGCGGGTCCCGGATTATTTTATGAGATGCCCGAGCAGCCGCACCACCGCTTGCCAACAACATCCGAATCAGCGTCGTCTTGCCAGCGCCATTCCGGCCGCGCAGCTCCACCGCCTCGCCCTCACGCAAATCAATATTCACGCCCTCAAACAATATCCGCTCGTCAACCCCAACTGCCGCATCCTCAACTCGCACCAGCACATGCTGACTGCGACTGGCCGCATCCTTCATTGATAGCCGAATATTGCGCGCCTTGAACTTGCCGTAGCGCTCAGCCGACTTATAATCAAGCTGCCCAGCCGACTCCTTGTCAATCCAAAACGTCGGCTTGTCCATCTCTGATAATTCCGCCAGCTCGGCCCGCGCTTCATTTTCCAGCCGCTTGAACTTTTGGATGGTGCCGGGGTTTCGCGACTTTTCCTTTAGCCGCTGATAATCCAACACCTTTTGTCGAAGATTAGTCATCCGCTTCTCAATTTGCTCAAAATTATTCATGCCCGCCGCTGTCGCCTGAGCATTCTGCTTGAGATAGGCGTCATAATTACCACGGTAACTGACTGCTCGGCCATCTTTAAGTTCAATAATCCGGTCCACCCGGCCTAGCACATCGCGGTCGTGCGTGATGATCAACATGGCCTGGCGCGGCTGCGAACTCATCCAGTCGATGAATTGCTGCTTGGCCACGTAATCCATGTGATTAGTCGGCTCGTCAATCAGCGCCAAATGCGCCTCCGAATGCATAATCTTGACGATCTCCACCAGCCGCTTCTGACCACCCGACAGGGAACCAAGCGGCCGCTCGCCACACCCGCTCAGCTGAAAACTATCAAGCTCCCGCCCAATCTTCTCCTCAATCTGATAAAACCCTTTCTGGTCAAATCGCTCCAGCGCCTGCGTGTACTCCTCAATCTTACGCATATTATCGCCCATGGTTTCAGGATATTCATCAATAATTTTCTTTAAGCTCGCATATTCTGGCAGCCCCGCCAAGATGTAGCTCAACACCGTCTGATCACCCAAGCCGTGATGCTCCTGCGCCGTACTGGCCACGGTGATGCCGCGCCGAAAAATCACCTGGCCAGTATAATCAGTGTCCGTGCCTGCCAAGATGCCAAACAGTGTCGACTTGCCGACGCCATTGCGGCCGACCACGCCGACCTTCTCGCCGTCATCCACGCTAAACTTGACGTCGCGCATCAACGTCTTATCGCCAAAACTTTTCTCGGTGATGTGAATGTCGGCTATCATCCGACTTATTATAGCAAAGGTAGGGGAGAAGTATTAGATACTTGCAGATAAGGCTATTCCGCCCAGCCTCCGATATTCATCGTTTTCTACAGACTTAAGTTTATCTAATAAGCTATCCACTTCATCGCTACCCAGCAGCCCCTCTTGACCCCTAATAATGTCTGATAATAAACCGCTAGCATGCCTTACAGTCATATCATTAAGTGCTTGACGAAGATTTCTAATTTCACTATCAACAATCTGCGATGGCGGCTCTTGCAAGGTAAATAGCGGCTCGTCTGATACCGGTACCATCACACCCTTCATTCTCTTAAGCTCATTCTTGATTAGGTCCCTAGACTCCAGAATACTTCTATTCTTTCCCGTATTCCGATTGCCACTAACTATTTCAATACACAGCCTATCCAAACAAACTTCAGTAGCCAACCAAATTTGTCTTTTGGACTCTTCGTTTATCACCGAATCATCAAACCCAGAAAAGCCCATTTTATAAGCAAAAAAATCCAGCATAATAGGGACGCCAGCACCCATCTCGACTCCCACAGAATACTTAATTGCACCGCCTAAAATGAAATTCCGAATTCTTGACGGCAGATTAGCATAATGCAGGGCATCGCGTAGCGTGCCTCTCGTGATATTAATATTTTGACTAGACTGGCTATTGAGAAATTCTTTTTTATTACTCCAGCTGCCATTCTCTAAGCCCCAAACATACAGCTCTACGATAGCCATAGCTTCACGCTCTTTCGGGGGTGCGCTGTGTAGATTATCAGCCCGCTGAACTGAGACAATATCCATGACTGAATCCATTTTTACCACCTTAACCGGCATCTCAGTATCAACAGGAAGTGCGCCTTCGTTGATGAGTTCCTCAACAGCCGCACATCTGGTATGTCCAGCTACCATAAGATAGTAATTGCCATCTAGACGCAGCCTGTCAGTAAAGTCATCAAACTTCGCATCACCGCCCCACGTACGATTAGTAAAGCTGATATACTCCTCCAGTAAAGCAGGAGTAACGCTAGCTACAATTGGCGGATAGAGCAGTCCTTCCCGCAGGATACTGTCCTTCAGGGCGGTCGTTACTCTATTTCTGTCACCACGAATCTGAGATAGTTGTACAATTTTATCAAGAGGAACTTGATCTTGCTCGCCATTAAGTAATAAGCCTTCGCGGCCAGACATTTTTTCTCCACGCATTCATCCAGTATGACAAAAATGACATACTCTTTTCAAGGGTTATATATTGTATTTTTAACATGCTTATGGCATAATATAAATTTCTATCTCTCCAGGTCGTTAAACCTGCTATAATATACCCATGCCAAAGCCAAAAACTAAGAAACCAAACACCCAGGCCGTCATTAACCGACGAGCTCGGTTTGACTATGAGTTGGGCGAAGAAATTGTAGCTGGGCTGGTTTTGACGGGACTAGAGGTACGCGCCGCCAGGGAAGGACATGTTCAGCTGAAGGGCGCTTTCGTAAGTTTAAAAAATAACGAACTACGGCTAAATAACGCCAGCTTTTCGCTACGACTAAACGTCCGCGGCGAGGCAAACACCCGATCGGTCGACACTTCGGCACGAAAATTATTAGTCAGCAAAAAACAACTTGCCCATTTTACAGATGCCAAAAAGCAAGGCATGACTATTGTGCCGACCAAATTATTGACCAATGGAAAATTTATTAAAGTGGTTATTGCTCTAGCTAGAGGTAAAAAAACCTACGACAAACGCGAAACAATTAAACGCCGAGATCAAGATCGCGAAACTAGACGGCAGCTCTCTCGGCGATAAGACTATTAGGTATTTAGTGCCTGGCGTGAGCGTATCAATTCATCATACAGAGCGACCATTTTCTTAGCCATAGTAACCGAGTCAAATTTCTTTGCCACCGACAAAGCACCTTTTGACAGCGCCGCTAGTCGTTCGGGGTCGGCAAACAACTCATTAAATACTTTGGCAAAATCTTCACCTTCGATACCATCCGTCAAAATAGCATTTTTCTTAGTCAGACCCTCTGTCATCTGCTCGTCACAATAAACAATCGGCAATCCAGCGGCCGATGCCTCCAAAAATGTCATTGGCTGATTGTCAAAGTGATACGATGCCAAGGAGAAAACATCTGCTTGCTTTAGTAGAGCCGCCACTTTATCTGCTGGCTGCATGCCAGTGAATATGACTCGATCGACAAGACCAAGCTGCTGAGCACGGTCCTTTAGCTCTTTCTCGTATGGTCCACCACCCGCCAACACTAACTTGATGTGCGGATTTTTAATATACGGCATCGCTTCAATTAAGGCAATCTGCCGCTTCTCTGGACTAAGCCGAGCTACTGAAATAATGAATTTATCGCCAGGCTTCTTCTGAATCGGCGAATCAGCAGCCTTTGCATCACGATATTTAACTGTATTAATTCCGTTTGGAAAATTGTAGCACGGTGCAGTCAATCCACCCTCATCTACCAAAATCTTTTCTAAATGCTTTGATGGCGATATGCAAGCGTCACACTTATTTGCAAAAGCTGCAGTCAGCCGCCAACCTTGACGTGAAATCATATCTTTTAGAGCCTGTCTACTCAGGCCACGGATCTTCTCGTCAGACAATCCTGGCAAAACCGGCTTCGTCCCCAAAACAAACGGTGTCGCTACTGTCAGAGCTATAACACCAGCAATCACCATCAGCGGATAATCGTCTAGCAGCTCGGTATAAAGAGTATGTATCGTCGTTACGTGTGGAATATTTTGCCGTCGAGCCACCGCATGCGCCAATACACCCAACTGAAACTGCGTCTGACTATGAACAACGTCAAACTTATACTTATCAAACTTCTTTGCGAGACCTGGATATAAATTGGCAGTATGACGTTTCTCAAAAATGTAATTTTTCATTGACGAAATGCGAATAATGTTATCGTCCTCGTCGACATACTCACCAACTTTTGGTGCTACGATAAACACCTCGTGGCCCAGAGTTTCCAGGGCTTGCTTATACGCACGAGTAGAAGTCGCTACTCCATGCACTGAAGGTAAATAATCGTCAATAAAAAAGGCTATCCTCATATTAAAATAATATCACACTTACTCACACTTCTGGATATTGCTCTACAGCCTCAAAATGCAAAATATGCCCAGCTTCTGGTACTACAATCAGCTGAGCGTGAGGTATAAGCTGACATATAATCTCAGGAGTTCTCGCAGTTATTATATTATCCTTACCGCCTATGACGATTGATACGTCATAGATATCAGATATCACACCTTGATATGGATTTTGTCTATACAACAAAGTCGTTAGAGTATTTGAATCATCAAGCGTCAACGTTTCTTTTTTATACCGCTCTGACTCAGACAACCATTGCCAAGCGTCTTCTCTTCTCGTTTGTAATGCTGCCGCCACGCGAATCTTCTGAGCCGGTTTTGAGTTGTAGACAGACCAACCAAGCTTATGAGGCAAGTGATTAGATAGACCCTGTAGCACGTCTGCGAGTCTTGACGGATCAGGAGTCGGACAACCCATAATAACCTTCATAGACTCTGACAACAATTCCTTACGCATTAAATGGTAGACAATAGATGAAGAAAAAGAATTGCTAATCAGAACATCAACTGGACGACCAAGGCAGACTAAAGCTCTCATCATCCAATCTGCCATATCGTCATAAGTACGAAAAGGTAACATCTTTGAGCCACCGTGTCCTGGCAAGTCAAACACATAAACAGCATACCCGAGCCCTACATACCGCTCCGCCAGCGGCATCATATCAATCTTTCCGCCAGTAACGCCGTGAAAGATGGCAACTGTCTTACTTGATCTTGTATTACACTGAATCCAGCATATACCATCTTTTGTCTTTTCTTGGCAATTTAATTTCTGATATATCTGCCGCAAGGTTGGAATTTTCGCCATAGTACGATTATACTAAATTCATGGAATCTAATAAACTTTCTGCATCACTAAAAATCGCGCTGGTTCTAGACGACTATTATCCATCATCAAGCGGAGTTAGTAGATCTATTCAATCACAAATCGATGAATTATCCGCGATGGGACACCACGTCACACTGATCGTACCTGAAAAAAATTTCACGCCACCAAAAAACGCCAAGTATATCGCCCTAAAGTCAGTTCAGCCGCCCGGCGCCTTAAAACATACCGCCATTCTCTCGAGTACCGCTCGCATTGCGAAAAGTATCACAAAAAATCATCAATTTGACGTTATTCACAGCCAAACAGACACTGGAGCTCTCATTTTGTCCGCCAGGATTGCTAAGATGCAGCATATCCCTCATGTTCATACATTTCACACCAACATGGCGGGTTCAGTGCCATATTACGCCAAATCAAAGATGCTAGCCGCCACAATAGCTTATCGATTATTAGCATTTAAGCTTCACTTGATACGCCGACAAAAACCGATTAACGTCAGTTCTAAAGATTCTATATTTAGGGAATGTCCTCATTTTGGCAAGTCATACTGGAAATCACAAGCACTTATGGCAAATGCAGTTGACGCAATCGTTACGCCGTCGCAGTATATGCTGAAGTATATACAGGCAGCCTCTCCGAACAAACAGTTTATTAAAAAAAGCATTCCGAATGGTTATAACAAGGGACTGCATAAACTAATCAGCAATACAGCGGTAAAGAAGGACAGAAATACAGTTCGCTTCATCAGTATTGGTAGAATATCCAACGAGAAACGCATCGACACAATGGTGGAAGCCTTCAAGATAGCGAAATTATCAAACGCTGAGCTTGTACTCATTGGTGACGGTAATCAAATGCCGTTAATTAAACAGTTGGCAACCGACACATCCAATATTAAACTGCTTGGACAAGTCCATCGCCTCGATAACATCGCAAAACATCTGAAAAGTTCTGACGTATTTATCCTGACGTCATATCATTTTGACAATCAGCCGATGGTTATACTTGAAGCACTGGCAGCAGAGCTACCAATATTATATTGTGACGACCAGCTGGATGTTGGCGTCGACAAAACAAACAGTATTAGAACATTGCCGTCAGCTTCAGCAATCAGCAAGGGCATGACACTCCTTGCTAGTGATGTCGCACTACGCAATAAGCTATCCCGTGGATCAAAACAAAAATGCGAGCAACTTTCTGCAAAAATAATGACAGAGAAATATATATCACTCTACCGAGAATTGATGGCATAAATTAGAATATTTACGGGGTGAGACTACCCTGATTACAAGAAATTCGCTAAAATGGCTATATGAAATTATTCTCCTGGAACGTAAACGGTATTCGCGCAGTCATCAACAAGGGCGAATTTGCGCAATTCATCAATAAGTACAATCCGGATATTTTATGTCTACAAGAGACCAAGGCCGCACGAGACCAAGTTGAAATCGACCTTCCAGATTATCACGAGCATTTTTATTCTGCCGCTAAAAAAGGCTATTCTGGTACGGCAATTTTCTCAAAAATCCCACCACTGAATTGGCATGATGGATTTCCACAAAATATAATTGAAAGATTCGACCTAACTGATGATAAATATGGCAATCCAGCTGACGAGGGGCGGATTATCGCGGCTGAGTTTGACAGTTTCTGGGTGGTTACTTGCTACACACCAAACTCCAAAGGAGACTTGAGTCGCCTGGGTTTACGCCATGAAAAATGGGATAAGGCAGTATTAGCTTATCTACAGGAATTGGAACTGTCAAAGCCGGTACTATACTGCGGCGACATGAACGTGGCGCATAAAGAAATTGACTTAGCAAATCCCAAACCTAACGTTGGCAAACACGGCTTCACCGACGAAGAGCGCGAGGGCTTCCAAAATTATTTGGACGCTGGCTTTATTGATACATTCCGGGCAGTTTTTCCCGAAAAAACCGGCGCTTATACTTGGTGGACACACTGGGCTAATGCTAGGGCGCGCAATGTCGGTTGGCGGATTGACTATTGGTTGGCATCACGTGAAATTGCAAATCGCGTCACTAATCCACAAATTCACCCCGAACAAATGGGTAGTGATCATTGTCCGGTGAGTATTGAGGTAAATTTGTAAATGGACATGAAATTTTGGCACAGACAAGAACCGGGCAAACCGCTTTTTCCTGATGTTGAGTGGAATAAGCCAGAACGGCGCGATCAAGCAGGGAAGCTGGGGATTATTGGCGGCAATAAATTGGGATTTTTAGCGGTCGCGGAAAGTTATCAAGAAGCTCTTAAAGCCGGTGTCGGCGAAGCTCGCGCATTACTGCCTGATGTATTGAAAAAAAGTGTCCCCACGGTAATGACCGATGTATTATTTGCACCAACTAACCAATCAGGCAGCCTAGCCAACGAAGCACTAAACGAAGCTCTAGCCTTAGAAAAATGGGCGGACGTATTACTGTTGTGCGGCGACGCTGGACGGAATAGTCAAACGGCAATTGTCTACGAAGAATTGATAAAAAAGTCAGAAATCCCAGTAGTATTAACAAGAGATACGATTGACCTGGTCCAGAACAGCTTCCAGGAGATCTTAGATAATCCGCGCGTGGTTTTTGTGGCAAGTCTGGCGCAAGTTCAGAAAATTTTTCGCGCCATTTATTACCCAAAGATGATTACTTTTAGCATTCAGCTGGCGCAACTCGTTGAGACACTTCACAAATTTACCATTACATATCCCGTAACTATTTGTGTTTTTCATGCGGACAATCTAATAATTGCCCACGGCGGAGAAGTCGTCACCCAAAAATGGGACGCTCCAATGGCAATCTGGCGAGGGACCGTTGGCGCACGTGCCGCCAGCTACTTGATTTGGTCGCCAGAAGCGCCACTAGCGGCAATTAGTACCGCTATCTGCAAAATGTAGCCTCGCATAAATATCTATTTGACATTACACACAATTAGTTGTATGATACTACTAAGCTTTCGCTCGTGACTTGTCAAAGGGCGAAAGTAGCCCTTGGTCGCGAGTGAAACATTTCTTAGGGGGGAATCATGGACGCATACATGATGTCTATCATCATCGTAGTGATGATCGTAATACTGCTCTCTGGTCAAAACGACTGAGGGGCTTTAAAGCCCACAGAAAAAAGGAAGTAGCCTGCCTGGAAGGCATAAAGCCTCGGCATAATGCCTTTCTGCGGGCTGTTTTCTTTGCATAAAAAATCGCCCAAAAGTTGGACGATTAAGCCTGAAGCCATCTCTGGTACCGCGGGCCGGACTTGAACCGGCACGAGCTATTGCTCACCAGATTTTGAGTCTAGCGCGTCTACCAATTCCGCCACCGCGGCACAAGAGAACGCTTCAAACTACCGTATGATTGTAGCATAATAAACCCCCGCTCACAAGCACGACTTTTATTTACCGCTGATTTACCGTATAATAAAAGGAGTTATGTATCCGACGGATGATCAATTAAACGGTCGAGTGGGCATGCCGCAATCAGATCAGCGCCGACCCCTTACGCCGCCAGCTCGTGATCCAGCAGCTTCGCAGAGCGCCGCTGCTGATGTTATTCGCGGACAGCTTGACGCTATCTATGCTCGATCAGAAGATTATCAAGCCACTCCCCAGCAGTCACAACCTCAAACGAAACCGAATAGCAATCCAACCAATGAAACTCGGCCTCAATATATTAGCTCGCAGCAGACACCTCAAGCTCAAGCTAATTCCGGCCACGCTATGCGAACAACTCCAATCACCCAAGAGACGCCGACAGACCAACCAGAAAAAAAATCAGACACCGCAATAATCCCAGTCCAGAATAAAACTTCGACTATCCACACCCAAGTTTCAGCCGACCAATGGAAGCAATATCACAGTGCTTGGCAAAAATACTATCAAATGTACTACGAGCGTTATTACGCTGAAAATATTAATGCAAAAAACCGTGAGATATCGAGGCTAAATAGGGAGAATAGGCAGGCAAATTCAGGCGCCGACGAGCCTCTAGACCCACAAAAGGTCGCCATAAAAGAGCTTCGTAGTCAAATTCAACAAAAAGTTCGAGATTCCGCCAAGAAGGTCAAAAAATCTCGCCATTTTATCCCGGCGATTGCTGGCCTGTCAGTGCTACTAATTTTCATGTTTTTACAATATAATCGCATCATTTTTGGAGCAGTAGCCGCCTACACCACACCTGGTGCAATTAATCCTCAGAATATTATTGTTGACGCGTCAACAGATGTTACGGTTAGCTCTGAATCTCGAATCATTATTCCTAAAATCAATGTTGATGCTCCAGTGGTTTATGGGGCTGCTAGCGATACAAAATCTCAGTCAGAAGCCATGAGGCGAGGAGTCGCCCACTTCTCAATTCCTGGGGCCAGCGCTGTGCCAGGCCAGGTAGGCAACGCGGTTTTTGCCGCACACTCCAGTAATGATGCCTTTGCTGCAGGCGACTATAAGTTTGTGTTTGCCCAGAATGAAAAACTAGTCAAGGGTGACGTCATCTACATGAATTACAACAGCAAGCGCTACACTTATAAAATTACCTCCACCGAGGTCGTCATGCCAACTGAAGTCTCAAAGGTCCAATTAAACACAGACAAGCCAATGTTGACGCTAGTTAGCTGCGTGCCTTTAGGTACGGCAGAGAAGCGCTTATTGATTTTCGCTGAACAGATCAGTCCTGACCCAAATAAAGCTACCACAACAACTGAATCCAACACAAGTCAGCCACAGAATAACAAATCTGCTATTCCAGGAAAGCCCGAACCAACACTTATAGAGAGATTATTTGGTAGATAAACTAATTGTTAGTTAAAGAATCCTATTGAGCCATTGTCCATGTTCATTTTGTTCAGGACAAATTTTCCAGACGCGTTAACCGTAATTCCATAGACATAACGCTGATTAGCTGATAAAACCGAATCCATGCCGCTTTTTACATCCAGTAAAGTATGTGCGTTAGTGCCGTCAAATTCACGAATCTCCATCTTTCCGCTAGCCGATACACTACGGATATAAAAATTATCAAGCCACTTCACCTCTTGTGCAACACCAATATTAAACACCCGAGACAACTTTTTACGCTCCAAATCATACGATTGTAACGCTGCACCGTTTTGTGTCACTATAAACCGCCCAGCATTATCCAGGGTCATACTGGTCGTTGCGTTTTCGGTCTTAATATTTTTTGCAGTTTGTAAAAATTCTTTCTGTCGGTCCTTAGAGTCTGATATATTTCCTCTATAAATTGTCATATCCTGACCAACCGCCAAAACTACAGTATCTTTATTAAAGTAACGAGAGATACGAATAATCAGCGCCTTATCTGCGGTGAATTTACCGATAACGAACGGCTCTTTCCAATCCCGCTTCCAAATTCCTGCGACTTTTTTGCCGTCAACAACCGACACATAAGATAGCCGATCGTCACCGTATAACTTAAATGACTCTACGCCAGTTAAAATTGGACTAGAAATCGTCGAGCTGTCCAGATCAACTCGACGAAGCTCACCGCTCTCCTGCAACATATATACCGAGTGAGCGCCAGTTCCTGCGAAACTAATTTGTTTTACACTTAAGCCCGTCATAGTCGTTACGTCGATAATCTTCTCCGGATTCTCTCTGTCAAAAACCAGCCACTGCACGCCCGTGGCATTATTTTCTGCTGAATATGAGTGCTTGACTAAAGCATATCGCGAGTCGCGGTCCCATTCCGCCACCGAAAATACGTGACCGTCAGCAGACAGGGAATAGCCAGCCAAGAGACTTGTACTGAGATTATATTCCGTAAATTTCTCTTTGCCTTTATTGGTGTCTCGGATATCACCGACAGTCATGAACGGAGTTTTGTCCTTTGTACCAAAGCCCATCAAAAAACCACCGTTCGGAGATAAGGAGATGGCCTGCACCGAATCAAAGGTTTTTACCTCCGTAGTGTCGCGTTTTATCGGAATGAGCCTGGCATAATTCAGATTGGTTACGGTGTTAGATTTAATATCTAGAGTCTTCTGCCATGGCTCGTATTCGTTTAACTTCATTGCAAATGTATGCTTTCCTGGAAGCACAGTACTCTTTGTTGAGGTCCTACGCAACTCCATATCATCAACATAGACCAGCGCTCCGCTTGGATGAGATTCGTATTGGACTAGTCCCGTTTGCTGCAATTCTTTTGTATTAGGATTAAATGTATAGCCAAGCATTCTAAAAGTTAAAAATACCAGAAGAGTAATAAGCGATAATGTCATTAACGTGTACACAAAGGCTCGCCTTGCGAGTTCCTTAGTACGATTTCTTTGTCGATACATAATTACGGAAATTATAGCATATTTGCATACTTGAAAAAACCGTAGGCGATTTGTACTATATATACAGGAATAAACATTAGGGGGATTAATGACGAGTAAAAATTATGTAGTTATCAATGGGCGAGCCTACAACACCATAACTGGCATGGTGATGGATGACATTGACGTAAAGAAAACTGAAGTAAAAAAGGTACAGCCAATCAACAGCCGCGGTACCGCAGTATCAAACATCCATGCTAATCACATTCAAAAATCGAGTACTTTAAATCGCCGACACGTTAAGATGCCGCAACGTACAGCACTGGCTGCCAAACCTCAGAAGACCCGCGCTTCCGTGCAGCAACATGTTGCCGTAAAGAAATTTGCTACGCCAACAGTCAGCAAGCCAACCCCAGAGCGAATCGTCGTTAACCGCCCAGCCGAGGCTCATCCGGTCATTCGTCGTGCCCAAAACAGAAATCTTAGCGTTAATGGCAAACTACGAAAAGACCGTCGACCGCTAGCTACCAATAATAATCCATTAGTTGCCCCGAAAAAAATCGAAAAGCCAGCCATAAAAACCGCTAAAGAATTAAAAAATGAAGCTATCGAAAAAGCCTTATCAAATGAAATTACTAGCAATAAAAAAGTTCGACGACGCCAGAAAAAAGGCAGCGCACTACGCTGGTTGAATACCTTTTCTGTTGGTCTTGCGGTAATGCTACTTGGCGGCTATTTGACATATCTAAGTATGCCAAACATTTCCATAAGGATGGCGGCAATTCAGTCAGGAATTGACGCCAAATATCCAGGCTACAAACCAGACGGCTACGCACTAAACGGTCCAATTAAGTTCAAATCAGGCGAAGTTAGCATGCGCTATGCCTACGCTGACGGCAGTTCAGCTTACACCATAACCCAACAAAAAAGTGGCTGGAACTCATCAGCCGTTAAGGAATTCTTCTCCGAAAAGCATAAATCACCAAATACTACGATGATTGACGGATTAACCATTTATAGCGGAGGTAAAGAAGCTGCCTGGGTGAACGGCGGAATTTTATACCAGATCAGCGGCGATGCTAATCTCTCCAACGATCAAATCCAAAAAATCGCAACCAGCCTGTAGCATATCAGTTAACGTGATATAATTTATTCATGACTACTAGAACTCGTTTTGCGCCAAGTCCGACTGGCTATATTCACGTCGGCAATGTTCGTACTGCGCTATACACTTATCTTGTTGCCCGGAAACATCAGGGTGATTTTATCCTACGCATCGAAGACACCGACCAAGCTAGATTTGTCGACGGAGCAGAGGAATTGATTCTAAAAACTCTAAATTGGCTGGGGCTAGATTGGGACGAAGGACCAAGTCTCGATAGCACAGAAGAGGTTGGCAATTTCGGACCATATCATCAAACAAACCGACGGGAAATTTACCTCAAGTGGGCTAAGAAAATGATTGATGAAGGCTTAGCTTACGCCGATCCGTACACACCAGAACAAGTTCAAACCTTCCGCGACCAAGCTAAGACCGAGAAGCGAGCTTTCTTATACCGCGACCATCGGCCAGAAAATCCACCAGAATGGCAGCTGGGTATGCCACTCCGTTTTAAGGTTCCGGAAATTAAGCGATATTCTTGGCAAGACGCCGTCATGGGTGAATTGTCAGCCGGACCAGAGGCGCTTGACGATTTTATCCTAATCAAGGCAGACGGGCTGCCGACATATAACTTTGCTCATATCATTGACGATTTTGAGATGAGAATCACCCATGTTATTCGCGGCTCAGAATATATCGCCAGTACACCCAAATATTTATCTTTGTATGAAGCACTGAAAATCGAGCCGCCAATTCTAGCGCACGTGCCACACATTATGGCGCCGACCGGCAACAAGAAGTTAGGCAAGCGCGATGGCGCGAAAAGTGTCACCGAGTACCAAAAAGAGGGAATATTACCAGAAGCAATGCTGAATTTCTTAGCGCAACTTGGCTGGAATGACGGCACTGAACAAGAGATTTTCAGCAAGGATGAATTGATTGAAAAGTTCTCGCTTGACCGTGTCCAAAAATCAGGCGCGCGCTTTGACGAGCAGCGGCTCATTTGGCTAAACGGCCAATGGATTCGCTCACTCGACTTAGACAACCTTTATAATCGATGCGAAACTTTCTGGGGCGAAGAATCAAACAACGTCGAAGAATCGTATAAAAAACAAGTCTTAAGCCTGGCGCAGGATCGCTTGAAAATACTACAAGATTTACCAAAATTAACCAACTATTTCTTCACCGAGCCTGAAATTAACGAGGAATTAATTACTGGCAATAAGCAACTCCGAAAATTAGCCGAAGAAGAACGGCAGAACCTTTTAAGCGTAGTACGCCAAGAACTCGCCAAAATAACCGACTGGACGCCAGAATCAATCCAAAATTGCCTGAATGAGTTATTAGAAACGACAGGCCAAAAACCCGGTATTCTATTTAGCCTGGTTCGAATTGTGACTACTTGGGCGCAGTTTAGTCCACAGCTGAATGACACACTGGCGCTAATTGGTCAGGAAAAAACTCTGCAAAGAATTGATAATTATCTACAAAAATAGTTTATTCACGCGCCGAAAATGCTATACTAAGCATAAGCATGAATATAGAAAAATTAGATAAATCTGGACGAAAAAAAGAACCCCGCTGGAAACGATTTAAAGAGTGGGCGAAAAAACATATCTTAGCAATTGCGCTAATTTCCAGCGCGGTAGTTATTACTGGAGTTTTTCTGATTGCTATTTATTCCATAAAATATGAGCAGACTGCCAATACAGATTTACAAATACCAAAGAAAAAAGCTACACCAAAAAAGTTTTACTCACCCCTAACTGGTATAGAAGTAGCTGATGAAAACGCCACAAAGCAGCCCGTTACTGGCGTGATGATAGAGAACAGCCCGACCGCTCGGCCACAATCTGGCTTGAAAAAAGCTGGTGTGGTTTATGAGGCAGTAGCAGAGGGCGGCATAACTAGATTTATAGCCCTATATCAAGGAGAAAAGCCAGCGCTAATCGGACCTGTCAGAAGCCTCAGGCTATATTACCTCAGCTGGGCAGCACCATACCAAGCATCAGTCGCCCACGTTGGCGGCAGTCCCAACGCTTTAGCGCAAGTCAGAAACGGCAGCTACCGCGATATTGACCAATTCTTTAACGCTGGCTCATACTGGCGAGCCCGAGACCGCTACGCACCGCACAACGTCTACACTTCTGGAGAACGAATTGACCAATTAAACAGCACCAAGGGTTATACTAAATCCGAGTTTACCAGTTTCACCCGTGCTGACGGTAAACCTGCCGAGTCACCAAATGCTACAAAAATAGCCATAAACCTCAGCGGATACTCCTACAACACCTCATACACTTACCATAAAGAATCAAATTCTTACGCCAGGAGTATGGCCGGTACGCCGCATGTTGATCGTGAAGACGGGCAGATTTCCCCAAATGTTATTGTCGCCATAGAAGTTAGTGTTGAGGCTCGTGCTCAAAATTCCGACGGCTATGAGGACATCAAAACCACTGGTAGCGGCAAGGCTTACGTCTTCCAAAACGGCACAGTCATCGCTGCAACTTGGTCAAAGACTGACATCAACGCTCCATTAAAATTGACAGACGAATCCGGAAAAGACATTGCCTTAAATCGCGGTCAAACCTGGATTTCTGCTTTCACCCCAGGTAGGGGAGGCGTTTCATGGCAATAGACCCAAAATCCAAAACCCTAAGAGAATACAAACAATACTACTATCAAAAAGTCATACTCGTATTATTGTTAGCAAATGCCTGCGTGATACTAGGACTAGCCACCACTCTTCATCTCACAGGATTATCTATTTCTCATCTAAACTTTTGGATCATCGTCCTCATAACAGCGATTTTACAGATTGTATCCTCAATTTCCATCGTTAAAATTATCACCGCTCCGCTTAATAAAATATTAGCCGCCTTGTCTCATAAGATTGGCGAGCTAACCACCGACATTCCGCCCCGACCCAACGATAAACGTTACGAAAAAACTGGCTTTAAGACCGCACTCCAGGCAATTTACGGCGACTATCAACCAGAAAAAAAGCCCGCATCTACAGACAATTTAAAAACTCCGCTCATTCAGGGCCTCAACCAAACCAGCACCGGCGTCATCATCCTCGATAAAAATCAGAAAATCATCTTCGCTAATTCTGCCTCGCCTATTTCCCGAAACTCCAATGGCGAAGATTTTTTGGCGTTAGATTTTATCAACGAACCAACAATTTCTGACTGGCTCCACGAGATTTCTAACGAGAAAATTAAAGCAGAACGACGCTGGCGACGTATCAGCACCAACCCCGACATCATACAAAATTCGCGCATTTTTGATGTCGTGGCCTCATTTGAAAAAGGCGCTACTGCAGAGACCGTTATTTTCCTCATTGATAAGTCTGACAATTATTTACCAGAAGAAGAGGACCTTAACTTCATATCATTTGCCGCTCATGAGCTTCGCGGTCCGATTACTGTCATTCGAGGCTATCTGGACATTATCACTGAAGAATTTGCTGGGCGGCTGCAGGGTGACGAGCAACAGCTGCTTGAAAGGCTAACGGTGTCCGCCAACCGCCTATCAAGCTACGTCGACAATATCCTTAATGTGGCACGATTTGATAGACATCATCTGAAGGTCTACCTCCTGGAAGATACCGTTTCGAATATTTACGCCTCAATCTCTGACGATATGCAGCTACGTGCCTCGACCCAGCACCGCTTGCTTAGCGTAAATATTCCAGAAGATTTACCGACTGTGGCCGCTGACCACGGCAGCATCGGGGAAGTCATCGGTAATCTAATCGATAACGCTATTAAATATAGTTTCGAGGGCGGCTCTGTGACCGTCTCGGCAGAGAAAAAGGGCGACTTTGTAGAAATATCCGTAGCCGACAACGGAATTGGAATGCCCGCTAACGTTGTAAATAATCTATTCCACAAGTTTTACCGCTCACATCGATCACGTGAAGCCGTAGCCGGCACTGGTATCGGCCTTTACATTTGCAAGGCTTTCGTAGAATCGCATGGCGGTTCGATTACTGCTCGCTCCCGTGAGAATGAAGGCTCAGTTTTCTCATTTACCCTACCAATTTACGCCACAGTTAAAGACAAATTACTAGAAGATGGCCAATTAAATAATCAATTGATACGAAAGGGTGGCGGCTGGATAAAAAATCACGCCATGTACAAGGGTTAGGAGGAATTATGATAAAGACAATTTTATGTGTAGAAGACGACCGCTTTATTGGCGAAATGTACGTCAGAAGTCTGCAAAAAGCCGGCTATGATGTGACATGGGTGGTTGACGGCAATGACGGGCTGGTAGCAGCGCGTAATCAGCAATTTGATCTCATTATTCTGGACTTAATGTTGCCAGAGCAGCGCGGTGACCAGATTTTAAATTCACTCCGTAATAATGACGTCGACCTAATCCCGAATAGCAAGGTGCTGATTATGACTAATTTCGAGCAAGATGAGTCTTCTCGCAAGTCTGTGATGGGTCGCGTCGATGGCTATCTGATTAAAGCCGACATTACGCCACGCAACCTCATTGAAGTCGTTAAGCAGATGGACAATGATAAATCATAAATAAAAAAGACGGAAAAAGCTCCGCCAGAATATTTTTGGTGACCCCACCGGGAATCGAACCCGGGTTGCCAGGATGAGAACCTGGTGTCCTAACCGCTAGACGATAGGGCCGTAACTCCATGGATTATACCATGAAGAAGGGGCGGATGTCTACTTTTTACATGTTACAGAGTTCACTCTTGAGATTTTCTCAAAAATTCGCCATAATAAAAGGTATGAAAAAGGGCGGGATTTGCTGTAAGCCTCACACAATTTCCAGATTTTGGTTAAGGCGGTTGTGTGAAGTAGCGCTATTAAGTTGTTTTACAATTATTCTGTTATACGCATGGGCAAGGTTTATTCCTACAGGCTATCAACTGCCTATAGGATTATCTGTCTCTGACAAAGCAGCTGGAGTAGCGGCAATCGGCAGCTTAATTATGCTTATTCTATGTTTCTGGTTGCCTAAAAAACACGAAACCAGTGTCGGTATTTTTGTATATTTATTAAACGTCATCGTAAGCGTCGTCACCATCATTACTAGTGGTGGTGTCGTCTCGCCATTTTTAGCGATGTGGATAATTGTGGCAATTTTCGCTGGATTCTTTGGTATAGCTATTCTAGGCATAATGGCGCTTCTGGTAGTCTTACAAATCATCGCCTTCGTCACCCAGAGTGGAATAAATACGCAGTTTATCATTGGACATATATTTTTTGGGTTCCTGCCTCTAATATTTAGTCTTATCCTCTGGGGTCGCCGTCAGCAGAGTGATAATAGTGTGTCTAACCTAGAGAATAAGCTCTCTGCCGTTGAAGGTAAGTCTGATGTAGTTATCAATGCTATCAATGACGGTGTTCTGGCTATTTCTAAAGACGGCAATATTGAACTAATTAATCCATCAGCTCAACAAATTATCGGCTGGGAGCAAGGTGACGCACTTGGGCTTAACTGGAAAAGCGTTCTGAAACTGGTTGCTTCAGATGGCAAGGAAGTTGATGAGCTTGAAAATCCAATCTCTCAATCTTTATCTAAAAATCAACCAGCCCACAGTGATAAATTCTTCCTATTAACCAGTTCTGAAAAACGAATCCTAGTTTCAGTAGTTAGCTCTCCGGTTGGTACAGACGGAGAAGGGGTTATTGTGGTATTCCGAGATATTACCAAAGAAAAGGCTGAAGAACGTGAGCAGGCTGAATTCATCTCTACCGCCAGCCACGAGATGCGCACACCAGTCGCCTCAATTGAAGGATATCTGGGATTAGCTCTCAATCCAGCCACCGCCAATATCGATGAAAAAGCGCGCGACTTCATAACTAAAGCCCACGAGTCGGCACAGCATCTAGGACGGCTATTTCAGGATCTGCTTGACATTAGTAAAGTAGAAGACGGCCGAATGAAAAATAATCCAAAGATTATCAATATTAATGAATTCCTAAAAGAAATTTTTGAAGGACTAGCGCCAAAAGCCAACGAAAAGCAGCTAAATTATATCTTTGCTCCAGACATGATTGACGAAGGAAAAGAAAAATCGCTACAGCCAATATTCTATGCTAATATTGACCCTGACCATTTTAGGGAGGTTACCAGTAATCTTATAGAAAATGCCATCAAATACACGCCATCTGGAGATGTTACCGTAGATATCACTGGTAACGATAAGCAAATCTCTATAAGCGTTAAAGATAGCGGCATAGGCATTCCTGCCGAGGACATTCCGCATTTATTCCAGAAATTTTATCGCGTTGACAACTCTGACACCCGCGAAATTGGCGGTACTGGCTTAGGGCTGTACTTAAGCCGCCGTTTAGCTGAGACGATGTCAGGCAACTTACGTGTTGAGAGTAAATATAAAGAGGGCAGTACATTCTACCTAGAAATTCCACGAGTCAGTAGCGCGGAAGCTACTCAGCGCTTGGAGAACATAAACGCAGAATCCTCAGACCAAGCAGGCCCATCTCCTGCTACCGCTGAAGATATTGAAATTACCCCTGAAAAATCGCCGGAAGAATCTACTGTTGAAGCATCAGACATTACCAGCAGCGCAGTTTCTGCTCAGGTGTCGGCTGCACCCATCCCAGGACCTCAAACGACAAATCCACAAGCACCTAAAACTTCTACCGAGCCAACACTGGCTGAAATTGAAGAAGAGATAAAGAGAAACCGGCAGCAGCTATCAGTTCCTGGTCGCGAATAATAGCCATAAGTACTATAGATTTTTTGTCAAAACTCCAGTATAGTATAGGTATATGACAAAAATTTTATTGGTCGAGGACGACAAAAGCTTACGTGAGATTTATGGCGTGCGGCTTTTGGCGGAGGGCTACGATATCGTTTCGGCGGGCGACGGCGAAGAAGCTCTGGCCATGGCAATCAAAGAACGTCCGCAACTGATCTTAAGTGACGTGATGATGCCGAAGATTTCCGGCTTTGATATGCTAGACATTCTGCGCTCAACAACAGAAACGAAAGACGTAAAAGTAATCATTATGACAGCCCTATCTTCAGAGGACCAGCGAAAACGTGGCGAACAGCTTGGAGCTGATCGATATTTGGTTAAATCTCAAGTGGGCATTGAAGATGTTGTCAGGGCAGTCCATGAGGCTTTAGGCGATTTGCCTGGCGTCGGAACAAATCCAGTACCAGTTTCACAGCCAGTTACTACACATACGCCAGAGCCACAAACTCCAGCACCGCAACCGATAACTAGACCTGACGTGTCTTCATTGTCTCCACAACCACAGACCGCTCCAACTATTACACCGACACTGCCTACAGCAAATCAGTTTGCGCAGCAAACACAGCAAACCTATCAGCCACAAACTCCAGCACCACAACCAATTCAGCAACCAACACCAGTAGCTATGCCGACACCGCCAGCACAGCCAACGACATTACCACAACCTACAGCGCCTTTCTCTTCGTCAGCGCCGCGCCCATCTGGACTAGGTGACCGGATTATCCAGCCACTACCTGCTAACAGTTCGCAAAATTCTATTGATATCTCTCAACTCATGGCTAGGGAACTAGACGCTAACCCAGCATCAATAGCACAGCCAACTAATCCAGTCACACCGCCTCAGGTCACCCAGGCACCTGTCGAGACTCAGGTTGGCGTCGAAACAACCCAACCACAGACCGTTCCCACGCAAACACCACAAGCCTCACAGCTACCACAACCTCCATCAACAACCCCAGAACAATGACAGACTCTCACAACGACCAAAATTCTTGGCGTCTTAACAAATTTGTGGCGCTAAGTTTGGGTGTTTCTCGTCGTAAGGCTGATGAGTTGATCGAGAAAGGGAAGATTATAGTTGATGGGCAGCCAGCCAGATTAGGACAGCAGATTTCTAGCACAAATCAGATTACCTACGATGGTCAATCCTTAGAAATTCAGCCAAAGAAGCTGATTATTCTGCATAAACCCACAGGCTACCTCTGCTCACGTGCCTCCCAGGGCGGCGTTCCAACAATTTATAAACTCTTGCCAAAACACCTCCATCACCTCAAGCCCGTCGGTCGCTTAGATAAAGACAGCTCTGGCCTAATTCTACTCACCAATGACGGTGATTTTGCGCATACCATGACACACCCGTCTTTCTATAAGATTAAGCGATACCTAGTTACAATCGACAAGCCGCTGCAGCCTCTCCATCGGCAGATGATTAATGATTTTGGCGTGCAGCTACCAGACGGACCCAGTCAATTAACCCTCGAAAGACAGCATGATGGCGATGACTACCGCTGGATAGTTCAGATGAGCGAAGGGCGCAATCGTCAAATCCGCCGCACATTTGACGCACTAGGCTACACCGTCAAAAAACTCCATCGTACGGATTTTGGGAAATATTCCCTCGGAGAACTTAAGAGGGGCGAGTGGAAGGAAGAGAAAATCTCCAACTAGCCTATTTACATTTGATAAAAAACATCGTAGAATATCTGCTGTATTTAAATTTATAAAAAGAATATTTTATCGTGAAATCGCCAGAATCACCACTAACAAAGCCAGACATAAACTACAGGCAGGCCGCAGAAGCTTGGTTGGACCTACAAACATTAACACCAGAAATTGCCTCCATAGAAGAAAGGCGCGAGCGTATTTTAGAATTGTATTCAGGAAAAATAAATAAATCTCTTCCTGAAATAATAAATAAACAGATCTCTGATTACGGCAAGGTGATAGTAGATTTAGAAAATATTGCAAAAAAACTTAATCTAGAAGCACTACCCACATTAGAACAAGACTACTACTGTATATATAATTCTGAAAATCGCTACTATATACTCATAGATAAACAATCTTTGGTAATATATATTGCTGACTTTCCAGACAATACTCAAGCCGTCAATAATGCTGAAATGGGAGATCTGTCGATACGGAAGTTTGACTATAGTAGTCCAGACGATATATCTGACTATTTGAAAATAGAGAGCTCATGCAGCCGTTGGCTTAATCATCGCCTCAAAGAAGGTCCTGGAAGTATTACGTCTAAGATATTACAAAACAATAGCCACCAACAACCGCTTCCTCGCCAAAACGCCATAAAACTGTTATAATCTATAATCATGTCAAAATTACCAACTGTCGCTATTATTGGTCAAGCTAACGTCGGCAAGAGCTCGATGTTTAACCGTTTAACGCGCTCTCGCACTGCTATAGTTGCTCGTGAAGCCGGCACCACCCGCGACAATGTCGTTGGTAAGGTCTCATATAAACGCCACGCGTCATCTCCTGAGGAAACAGCCCAAGCAGAATTCTGGCTCATCGACACCGCCGGTCTTAAAACTGCCGAAGACGAATTCGAAGCAACCATTCAGGACCAAATTGCTGACGCGTCTGCCGCTGCCGACGTCATTCTCATCATGGTCGATTCCACCGTCTATCCATCAGACGCCGACCGCCAACTCGCCAAAAAAGCCTTAAAAAGCGGCAAACCCGTCCTTCTCATCGCCAACAAAGCCGACCTCAAAGGCTCACTCCATACCGACGAATTCAAGCGCCTCGGCATCAAAACCATCATCAAAACTTCCACCGAGCACAACATCGGCATCTCCGAGCTTCTTGATAATATCGCCGATCTCATTCCGCCAGCCACTGTAACCGAAGCTGACGACATCATTCGCGTCGCCTTGATCGGCCGGCCAAATGTCGGCAAAAGCAACCTGTTCAACACCTTGGCGGGCAAGCAGCAAGCCATCGTCGCCAACGTCGCCGGCACCACCCGCGACGTCAACCGCGTCCAAGTCCGCTATCACGGCCAGACCATCGAGCTACTGGACACCGCTGGCATTCGCCGCCAAGGCAAGCAAGAAACCGGCATCGAAAAGTTCTCGGTCCTCCGCACCATGCAAGCCATCAACGAAGCTGACGTCTGTTTTCTATTGATGGACGTCAATGAGCTTAATGTCCAATTAGACCAACGCCTGGCTGGCATCATCGACGAGGCAGGCAAGGGACTGGTCCTAGTGGTCAGCAAGTGGGACTCCGTCGAAGGCAAAGATGCCTACACCCGCGACGAATTAGCACCGCAAATTAGCTATAATTTCAAATTTACTCCATATGCACCGTTAATATTCACCTCTTCCGTCACAGGGCAGAATGTCACTAAGTTATTCGATCTGGCAGTCGATATTTATAAACGCCGCCGCCAAGAATGCAAAACTCGCACCTTAAACGACATCTTGCAAAAAGCCATTGCCGCACATCCGCCAGCCGGACTAAAAAACTCCCATCCGAAACTTCGTTACATTGTCCAGACTGACGTTGCTCCGCCATGGTTTGTTATTTACGGTAGTAATCTGAAATTTGTCCACTGGAGCTATAAACGTTATCTGGAGCGTACTCTACGCGAAGCCTTCAACTTTGCTGGCACGCCGATCAAACTATCTTTCCGCGACGAAAAACAACTCAAAGCCAACCGCGAACGCGTCGCCCGCGGCCTGGCACCCGTCACCAAAGCCTACAAACAGGCCAAAAACACCGAAAAAGGCATATAATACCACATTTTTGACAAAATCTATTGACATTTTATTCTATTAGTGATATATATATATCAGCTTTTGTTGACGAGTTGAGTAAATCCTTGTCCGAAAGCGCACTTTGACAAGTTGAGAGAGTTTATAAACCGGAGGTGAGATTTTGCGATATTTTAAGAAGTATCCCGAAACCTCATCTTCGGTCGTTCGCCATCCGGGCGTCGATCAGTGTTTTTCAACACGAGCGTCCGCTCGGATGAGGAGAAAGTACTACAATGTCTACATTCATTACCCCCGAGGTCAAGGCCGCAAGAGAAGAATTTGTCAGACAAGAAGAACGGAGGAAAAGTGAAATAAGGAGGGCTCAAGTCAAAGCTTTCCTGAAAGCGATCAAAGACATCTGCAAAGATGTCGAAGAAAGGGTCACGAGTGAATATGAAAATACGGGGGCGCCCCCTTCTTCTGTTAGGGTTGTCTGCAAAGAACTGACCACTGCTGTAGCAAGCAGCGAGCAATGCTCCAAGGCATTGCTGAGCGCGCTCAAGGAACTGGAAGAACACACGTCTTCTCTCAGGCTTGAGGCATTCGAGCCGACCATCTACAATCCGTCTGGACACTCATACGTCGTAGTCAACTTCTCCTGGAAGTAGACTACGATCAAGCGAACATGGCGAGTCTATAGAGACTCCCAACTCTCTCACTTGTCATGTTCGCTCCATAGATGCGTGTCTATGCTGATGAGTCGGAAACGACGAAAGCGAACAATTTATTCAAACATCATCAATTGCGCCAACAGAACTTCACGGGTAATTTTATCTGCTCGTTCGCCAATTAACACAATTTTAGCAACCTCTTCAGTTTCAGCATTGGTTATCTGAATCTGATTTTCAGTCGCCTCCAAGTGCTGACGCGAGCCATTATCATCAATAAAACAGCCCTTCATTCGCCGCAGTCCATACGCCCTGAACAGCTCCGGCCATATTTTCTCCAGCGTTGCCACTGTAATTTTCATGCCCGAAACGTCCAGCACAGCATAAGTCGGATTGTCCGGCACCGCCAGCTCGCCGTCATACGTATCAAAAAACGCTAGTAGTCCCGACGGCGTGGTTAATTTACTTAGGTCAAACCGACCATGCGGCGCGCTGAGCACCTTAGCGTAGGGCAGAGCGGAGAGTTTTATGTCGTATTCAGCTCGTTCATTGTCATTTAGTAAATCTTCCTTGGTCACCAAAATCACATCTGCCGCCTGTAGCTCAACCTCGTGCGCCGGCTCAATTCCGCGTAAAATCTCGTGCGCATCGATCACGTAAAAACTCTGCACTAGTTCATACTTATTGAAGATTTGTGCATTTATCAATTTCTCAACTAAGCCCATCGTCCGCGCCACACCCGTCGCCTCGATAAACACTGGAGCAGGTGAATTACGACAAAAGTCCAGCAGCATCCGCGTCAGCGCATGCTTCGACGAACAGCAGACACAGTCGCCAGCCAATGTCGTCACCATCTCCGCCAGACCCTCCAGACGATAGCCGTCGACATTTTCATTAGCATACTCATTTTCAATTACCCTTGAGCCCTTATAGTCACTTTGTTGCAATAAGAATTCAAGGACGCTGGTTTTTCCAGCACCCAAAGATCCATTGACTAAATATAGCGGCACCTTATCAATAACCGCTCGCTCATCATCAAACGCCGCGTTAACACTAAATTCCAAATCATTGTCGCGCTTTGCCATATACTTATTATACGCTATTAGCCTCAGGTGATATACTAGGTCTATGAAAGTTATTCTAGCACTGGGCAATCCTGGCGATAAATATACCAACACCAGACATAATGCTGGCTTTTTGACTATTGATAAATTTGCTGCTAAGCTAAATGTAAATTTCATAAATAAGCCAAAATTTGCCGCCGACATAGCCGAGCTGAATATTTCTGGAGAAAAAATATTACTAGTCAAGCCGACTATATATTATAATGAGGTCGGTATTTCCGCGCGAGCGATCATGGATTTTTATAAACTGACACTGGATGATTTACTAATTATTCATGATGACACTGACCTTGATTTTGGTAAAATCCGCGTCCGTAAAGGCGGCCGCGACGCTGGCAGTAACGGACTAAAATCACTTCACGCTCACATTGGCGCTGATTTTTGGCATATTCGTATCGGCACTGACAGTTTACTGCGAAAACAAATCGGCAGCGTTGACTTTGTTTTAAGCAAATTTAATTCTGACGAACAAAAAATCCTTCAGAGCTGGATTTTTCCAGAGTCAATTAAGCTAATAAATAAGTTTCTTGATGGAACAATTGAGTCATTTAGCGTAAAGCTTTAGCGACAAATTATAATACTTACTACCGTTTTTTAGGTACAATTTTTGATGCGCCATTTTTTATTTTCTGCTCGGCTTGATGAAGTTTAGTCATCGCCGCCTCCTGCAGATTAATTGATCGCATCTCTAATATACTGCTACCAACCGCCAGGCTCACAAACAACAACCCCAGTCCTCCCGTCGCCCATTCCGGCAATTCCAGTTGAAATAGCTTGGCAATCATCATCACGCCCAGCGCCATAATCGCCCAGTGTGCACCATTTTCCAGATACTTATATTTACTGAGAGCGCCAGTTCGCAACAGATAAACAGTCAATGACCGTACCCAAATTGCACCAGCACCCAGGCCGGCAACAATTAATAACACACTATTAGTGATAGCAAATGCGCCAATTACTCCATCAAAACTAAAGCTGGCGTCCAACACCTCCAAATACAACAGGCTAGCAAACGCCGCCCAACCAGTCTTAATTTTGATAGACTTCATATTATCTTCATGAAAGAATGAACCAAACAACTCCAGTCCAATGTGAAGCATGATTCCAAGCACTGCCGAAATCAACACTAGTGATTTGTGCGGAGCGTCAACCGTAAAATACAGCACATCAGCCACGCTAAGCATTATGCACACCTTAAAGTTCTCAAATCGCCCAGCCTTAGCCATCCACGGTTCAACATGTCGCATCCAGTGGATACGCTTGTTGTAATCAATAAAATAACTAAGTCCAATCATAATTAAAAACGCCCCACCAAAGGCATCAATCATCGGTGATGCTTCATGTAAAATCTGACCATATTCTGTTGGCTTATGAAGAGCCAAATCAACCACCTCCATAAAACCGTGACCGCTCGCAATCATCACAATAACAATTGGCAATATAAATCGCACAACAAACACCGCTACAAAAATACCGACTGTCAAGAATATTTTCTGCCAAACCTGACTCATCCCCGCCAGAACCTTACTGTTGATCACTGCATTGTCAAAACTAAAAGTTACTTCCAAAATAACCAAAATAGCAAATAGCCATAGACCATTAAGCCCTATTTGTGCAAAAATTAGACCACCTAAAGCCATAGTTAATAGCACTGAAAACCAAAAAATCCGAAACGGATGATGCGAATGTAAAAGATACTTCATAATGATTTAGTATAACATAAGCGTGCGGTATAATTTTATATATGGTGCGCAAGCTATCAGATGGCCGCTTAAATAAATTACTATCCGCCAACCAGGAATTAATTAACTGGATTGTTTTTGGGATTTTTGTGATTACCATATATTACCTCAGCTCAAAATTTAGCACTATGTTAGTTAATGGAGAACTCGTAGATTTGTTTACAAAACTATTACCATCGCTTCAAGATTTTCTTACGCTCACGCTGAGTGTAGTTGTCGAAGCTACACCATTCCTGATACTGGGAATAATTGTATCGGCACTAATTAGAAAATTTTTACCATCAGACAAACTGCTCAAGATACTACCAAAAAATGCCTTCCTCAGGCGAATTGTACTGTCAATGCTTGGAATAGCCTTGCCGGTCTGTGAATGTGGCAATGTGCCAGTTGCGCGCAGCCTGATGGCGCAGGGACTTAAACCTGCTGACGTCATCAGTTTTCTATTTGCCGCACCAATCCTCAACCCCATAACCATCGTCGCTACTATGACAGCCTTCAGCTTTCAGCCGCAAATGGTCTGGTGGAGGGTTATTTTTGCGCTGATTATCGTCCAAATAACAGCTTTCATTGTTAGTTTATTCAAAGAAGATTCTATACTTAATCCAGACTTTAAAGAGTATTGCCACGCTCATAAAAACGATTCGTCTTTTCTAAAAATATTTGACAACTCGCGCAACGAATTCTGGCAATTATTCACCATGCTGGTCATAGGCGCTAGCATCGCCGCAGCCACCCAAGTATTTGTACCGCGTTTCATCATTAACACCGTCGGTGGTGACATTTTTCTGTCAGTTATCGCCATGATTGTCCTAAGCTTTGTTGTTTCAATATGCTCAAGCATAGATGCGTTTTTTGCCTTAGCTTATGCACGTAGTTTTACTGCCGGCTCAATCTTGTCATTCTTATTATCCGGACCGATGGTAGACATAAAAATGATTATACTTATGAAGACTACTTTCCGTTGGCACTTTATAGCAACAATTGTACTAATAATATTCGCGCTGTCTTTCATGGCGGGCGTGGGAGTTAACTTATATGTTCGCTAACTTACTAAGGTCGATGGGTGGGATTTTGGTCTGTGGCTATATCCTCCTATTAGCCAGCCGCGATCAGCTGGGTTTTTACACTCATCCACGTTATCATCAATTTGCCGTTATAATCAGTATAGTTGGAGTTGCACTTTTTCTTATTGATATAATGTTGCAATTTAAAAGCAGACAGCCCCTTAACGGATCTGTCTTTAATTTAAGGAGAATAAAGGTCAGCTCCTACTTGGCGATTATTATCCTAACAATCGGCTATACACTACCGCCAAAGACGCTATCGCCAAGCAGCCTCACCCAAAGAGAGAATCCTGCAATTATTGAAGCTGAGAGTCGCTGCGAAATTCCAAAACCAACAGAAAATAGCTCCACAATCTCAATAAACCGCTGGAAAACTGCCATGAATTCCTGCAAACAAGCCTCTTACTTCGATAATAAAGATATTACTATCACTGGCTTCGTTTCAAATGACCTACTAAAAAACTACGGATACGATTACTTTTACATTGCGCGCTATGTTATAAGTTGCTGTGCCGTCGATAGCGTTCCAGTAAAAATCGTCGTCGAGAAGAACTTCTCTGTAGATTACCCAGACGGCACCTGGCTGATAGTCAAGGGCAAACTATCTCAGAAAGTCATCAATGGCCAAGCCGAATACGTGATTACTCAGCCGAACATAACTAAGATAAGCCAGCCTAAATACCCATACGAACTAATGGGAATATAGTGTTATTGCATATTTGTTGCAATAAGTTGTAAAATACTTATCATTATGACACTAAGCGAAATATTCGAGCAGCACGGTTTGCGTCTGACAAAGCCTCGCCAGCAGATTTTCGACATACTAAAAAATTCAGAAATACCTCTTACTGTTGGAGACATTGCAAAAAACTACAAAAATATTAACCGCACTAGCATTTATCGCACCCTTGTCATATTTGATAGACTAAAAATAATTAGCACCATATACATTGGCTGGAAAAACTATTACGAATTAGCCGAGCCATTCATACCACATCATCATCACTTATACTGTATCAATTGCCAAAATGCCGAGCCAATACAGTCACAGGAGCTAGAACAGCTTATAGGTCATATCGGCCAAAAACATAGCTTTATAATTACCAAGCATTATTTTGACCTTGAGGGCGTTTGTAAAAAATGCCAGCAACTCCTAATAGACAAATAAAATCAGCCAACAAAAAAGCACCAGGTAAGGGTGGGCATCACCTGGTGCTTTTTTACCCTTCAACCCACCCGAGCTACCGTCTCAGCGAAGCGTCGTGACTAAAACTCCAAAAGTCCGCGCCTGATTATTATCAACACCACTTAGTGCTCACCTTAACAGAGGTCGCCTTTGAAAAAGGGCAGTTAAAGGGGTTAGTATGCGCGTAACGTTGAACCGCAAAAAGTGGAGGGTAAGAATACTTAATGCCATTGCGCGCAACCTAACATATAGTTAGAATAGGGGGTATAAGGTGCGTTTGGTTAATGATTACTTAACCAATCGTCCTTGATTATAGCAAACATTTGACAAAGTGTCAATACTTTTCACAACATTTTGTATGGAAATCAAGAGAATTTTACCAGATGAGCATATTTTCTCCCAGAGATTAGCACATATTGCCAATCCTCCAAAAAGCTTATGTTATATGGGAAAATTGCCAGAAGCTAACGCACCCGTCGTATCGATAGTTGGTTCGCGCAAACCTTCAGCCTACGGAAAAGAAGTAACCGAGAGATTAGCCACAGAGCTAGCAAGTGCCGGTTGTATAATCGTCAGTGGACTGGCCCTGGGGGTAGATGGAATTGCTCAAAAAGCAGCTTTAGAGGCTGGTGGCACAGTAGTAGCAGTCGTCCCCAATGAACTACCTGATATCTCACCGCGCACTAATTATAAACTAGCCATGGATATAATTAAGAAAGGCGGGGCAGTAATTTCTGAGTGGATGAAAGGTGATAATAAAATAGTAAATCGATGGAGTTTTCTAGAACGCAATCGATTAGTCAGTGGGCTGGCAGATGGCATTATCATCACTGAAGCCGCCGAACGAAGTGGCACCTTAAATACTGCCTCTCACGCCTTAAACCAGGGCAGAGATTTATTCGTTGTCCCTGGCAACATAACCAGTCCGCTCTCAGCGGGGTGTAATAACTTACTGAAGCAGGGCGCTTATCTAGTGACAGACGCAAATGATATTTTGAATATAATTGCCCCGGAAAAATTACAAAAGTCCAGCAGCCCTGAGACGCCACTAAGCTCAACTCCAGAAGAAGCAATTATTATCAAACTGATCTCTAGTGGAATTCGAGACGGAGATGAGCTCCAGCAAAATTCCGGCTTATCGGCATCAGACTTCGCCACAGCGCTAACTATGCTAGAAATCAACGGCGTAATTAAGCCGCTCGGAGCAAACAATTGGACATTACGATAATATTGTCAATTTGACAAATTAATGTTAAGCTACAGATTATGAAGACAAGCCGAGAGTCAGGTAATCGTGTTAATAAAATAGCTAAAGATATATTTACCATACCTAACGCCATAACACTAGCAGGTGGGATACTAGCATGGCGCGGATCAAAAGAACTTAACAATCCTTGCGGTTTGTCAAAAGCCGCCCTAGGAAGATTACTTGACACAATTGACGGTCCAGTATCTCGCTTCACAGGGCAGACGAGTGACGTTGGGGCAGCCCTTGATGCTATAACCGATAAAATAGTTACTGCAAAAATCCTCTACGAAATGAAGGAGCAAAAGGTAGCTCCGGAATTAGTCATTGGCACTATTGCACTATTAAACGGCTCGAATTCTATAGCCACGGGAATTGCTAATCTACGCAGTGAAGAAAAAGGTAAAACGCGACCAACCAAATCAGGCAAGTTGGCCATGGCTGGCGAAACATTTACCTTAATAGCTTATGCCGGTGCCCATGTCGCCGAACATGCTAACAATCCTAAACTTGCTAAGTTTCTACGTGGGCTAGGAGCCACAGCGTTTATAGCATCACTACCGCCCGCTGCCCATTCCTTATATACATACGCAAAGCAAGCACTCGGCAAGAATACTGTACCAGAAAGAATACCGCCGACGGGCGCCGAACGTAGCCTAAGACTAATGGGAGCGCTTAACAAATTTAACAAATGTGGCTAAATAATTTAAGCTGCGGTTGTAGCTACATAGAGATTTGTTATAATATAAAGTTATGAAAAATCTCGTTATCGTCGAGTCACCAGCCAAAGCGAAAACCATTGAGAAATACTTGGGAAAGGATTTTCACGTCTTGTCAAGCGTGGGGCACATCCGCTCAATTGTCAAAAAAACCAAGGACGGCACACCGCCAATTGATGTGGCGAATGATTTTTTTGCCGTCTACGAAGTTGATCCCGAAAAAAAGAAAGTCATCACCGAGCTAAAGAAAAACGTCAAGGCTGTCGGTAAAGACAACGTCTGGCTGGCCACCGATGAAGACCGCGAAGGAGAGGCCATTGCCTGGCATCTCTGTAAAGTGTTGGACCTGCCGATTGAGACGACCAAGCGCATCGTCTTTCATGAGATCACTAAGGATGCCATCACCAATGCTATCAAGAACCCGCGCACCGTTGACATGAACCTAGTACAGGCGCAGCAAGCCCGGCAAATCCTCGACCGGCTGGTTGGTTTTGAGCTCAGCCCAGTGGTCTGGCAAAAAGTGCCAGGCGGTAAGTCGGCTGGTCGCGTCCAGAGCCCGGCAGTGCGGCTGCTGGTTGAACGTGAACGAGAAATTATGAAATTTGCAGGCAGCTCACAGTTCAAGGTGACCGCCATATTTATCCACGACAATCAAGAATTCAAAGCCGAGCTCAACCAAAAATTTGACTCTGAAGCAGCCGCTCACGAATTCTTGAACAGCCTCAAGCCAGCCACATTCACCGTCAGCGATATCTCGAAAACGCCTGGCACGCGCAACCCAGCCGCGCCGTTTACGACGTCAACCTTGCAGCAGGAAGCTAACGCCAAGCTCGGCTTCAGCTCTAAAGCTACCATGGCCTCGGCGCAACGACTCTACCAAGACGGTAAGATAACCTACATGCGTACTGACTCGGTCAATTTGAGCGGGCAGGCAATCGCTAGTGCCACCGATTTTATCAAGCGACTGTACGGCCCAGATTATTCAACTGTGCGCAAATTCAAAACCAAATCCGCCTCCGCCCAGGAAGCCCACGAGGCCATCCGTCCAACCGACATCACCCGCGAAACCGTCACCTCAGATGAACGCGACCAAAAACTCTACGACCTCATCCGCCGCCGCACCCTGGCATCACAAATGTCACCAGCGAAATTAGAGAAGACGACAATTTCCATAGATATTCAAGGAAATGACACGTTACGCTTTGAAGCCAAAGGCGAAGTCATCACCTTTGACGGCTTCTTGCGCGTCTATGGCGGCGGCAAAGACGAAATCTTACCAAAACTCCACTCTGGCGACACGCTTGAAACCCACGAAGTCACTGCCCGCCAAACCTTCGCTCGGCCACCGGCCCGCTACACCGAAGGCTCCCTGGTCAAGAAGCTCGAAGACCTCGGCATCGGCCGGCCAAGCACTTACGCCACCATCATCGACACCGTGCAGACCCGCGGCTACGTCGAAAAAGGCGATAGTGAAGGCCAGACGCGCGACATCATCGTCCTCAGTTACAACGGCGAAGAAGTCAGCCGCGACGTCGTCCAGGAAAAAACCGGTTCCACTCGCGGCAAGCTTATTCCAACACCAAGCGGGGAACTAATCGCCGACTTTTTAACCGACCATTTCGCGCAAATCGTTGATTATGATTTTACCGCCAACGTCGAGACTGAATTTGATAAAATTGCCGCCGCCGAGCTGGCTAAAAGTGCCATGCTCAACGGATTTTACACGCCATTTCACAAATTGATTGAACAATCAGGCGGTATCGACCGCAGTAAAGTCGGCGCCAATCGCGAAGTTGGCATCGATCCAAAATCCGGCAAACCAATCCTGGCGCGCTTTGGCCGCTTTGGCCCAATGTTGCAACTGGGCGCCACTGACGACGAGGACAAACCACGCTTTGCGCCGCTACCAAAAGGTGCGAAAATTGAAACCGTCACTTTGGAGCAAGCGCTGGAAATGTTTAAGCTACCGCGCGTCATCGGTCAAACCGAAGACGGGCAAGACATCAAAGCCAACATCGGACGGTTCGGTCCCTATATTCAAGTCGGTAAGCTCTTCGTCTCCATCAAACCCGAAGACCCGCACACCATCACTCTGGAAAAAGCCCGCGAACTCTACGCCGCCAAACTCCAGGCCGAAGCCGAGAAAAACATCGCTGACTTTGGTGATGGCGTCAAAATCCTCAACGGTCGCTTTGGCCCATATATCACCGACGGCAGTAAAAATGCCAAAATTCCTAAGGGCACCGATCCAAAAACCATCACCCATGAAAAGGCACTGGAATTGTTAAGTAAAACAGCTACAAAACCAACCCGTAAGCGAACAACTAAGAAAAAATAGCGATATTTTCTATACTATCCAACAATTTTGGATAATAAAAACTCTCACATCATCTATTGCAAAAATAGTAAAATACATGCTATAATTTATATGAACAATTATAGCATTTACCTATTGACATTTATCAAATGCAATTGTATAATTAAAAACATATTTTAATCAATGTAACCTGTGGTGAGGCAGAGAGGATTTTCCTAATAGCATGAACGAGACAGTAAAAACCGAAAGAATCGACAACTTAAATTCTGCCATTGATACTATTATTTCCAAAATACCGCAAGAGCGCGAAAGGGAAATCATCTCTCGACGATTCGGCTTGTCTGACAGGAAGGAAACGCTAGAAATGATTGGTGATATGTTCGGCATCACCCGCGAGCGAGTTCGTCAGCTGGAAAAGTCTATCCTAACACGACTTAGAGTTGCTGTTAGCGAAGGAACCCTACCGTCAGTTACTGCTATAGAAAAGGAAATAACCTCAAGCCTATCAGAAATGGGTCGAGTAGCCCGTATACAAGATTTAGCATCACATTTCCTGGGCAAGGAGGCCTCATCAATTGACCGCTCTCGTGTAGCGTTTATCGGAGAGTTGGCGGAAAATATCACCATCATCACAGAAAATGACGACTACTATCAAGCGGCAGCCATTGACACTCTGGGCAACGAAAAGCAAGTTAAAGTAAGAGTTGAAGAAGTTGTTAAGACAATTAAAAAACACGGTGAGCCAATCACTGCGGAAGATCTACATAAAAAATTAGACTACGAGCATCCATCAAATATTGCAGCATTAGCTACTGTTAGTAAAAAATTAGCTAATCTGCACAATCAATGGGGACTAGCTAAATGGCCATCCGTCAACCCAAAGAATATCCGCGATAAAATCTATGTCGTTCTTGACACCAACGGCTCACCAATGCACTTTTCTGACATTGCCAAAGGTATTCGTGACAGCGAGTTTAACCGACGAAGTGTTACTACTCAGGCGATTCACAATGAACTTATTAAAGATAATCGATTTGTGCTGATTGGGCGCGGCATTTATGCGCTGGCTAGCTGGGGATATAGTCGCGGCACTGTCTCTGATATCATTACTGACATCTTGAAAAATTCTGAGTCTCCTTTGCACCGTGATGAAATTGTTCGTCAAGTCCTTGATAAGCGGCAGGTTAAAGAAACTACTATTCTACTCAACCTTCAATCAAAACCGCAGTTCAAGCGTGTCGCGAAAGCTACTTACGTTTTTGACGAAGCCGTTTAAGCTAAGTTGCAAACTTCCTTCAGAGGTGAGATAATTTACATATCATGCAGATTATTTCTTGGATTATTGGCACGTTATTACAATGGTATGTTTGGATGCCAATTGTAGCAGTTCTGGTATTTCTGACATGGCGAAATTATCGAAGAATCGAAGAATTTACTCCTGTTGAGAGCGTACTATTAGTTTTGGAAATCCCACGGACCAATGATAAACAAGAGTTAGCCGCCGAGCAGCTGTTTGCCTCACTCCACGGCATCTTACGTGACAATAAAGAACTGCGCCTATCTGGTGGACAGCAGGAGCATATTAGTTTTGAGATTGCCTCGGTTAATGGTCAAATTCGCTTCTATGTTTGGGTACCAAAAACTCTACAAAGCTTCGTTGAAGGTCAAATTTACTCGCAATATCCAACCGTCCAAATTCATCAAGCCAACGAAGATTATACCGAGCACGAACGTGATCACGAAGTTGCGTATTCAACCGAACTAACTTTAACTACGGATGAATTTTTACCAATTCGCACCTTTCAGAATTTTGAAGTTGACCCGCTAGCTGGCGTTACCGGCACCCTTGCCAAACTAGAAACTACCGGAGAAGAGCTATGGATCCAGGTGCTAGCTCGACCAATTCCTGATGATTGGCAACATGCTGCGGACAGATATATAAATAACATAAAAAGCGGACGAGGCTTATCACTGCCAGGGCTCGGTGGTAGTATACAGTGGATAGTTGGGATACTTGGTGCTCTCTGGCAGCCACCGGAGCAGGGAGTCGGTCAGTCGACAACCGTTGAGTTGTCAGACCGCGACAAAACTCGTATTTCTGAGGCGGAAAAAAAAGCGACAAAGCTCGGCTACGAGGTAAAGATACGACTAGTTTACATGGGCGAAAGTAACACCAACGCAAAGCTGCGCATGCAAGCTCTGGTCGGTACATTTAAGCAATTCAACTCAACCAATCTCAACGGCTTTCGCGCAGTCAAGGGCGCATTCGGCAAAGAATTCCTGGAGAAATATCGTAAGCGAGCATTTTATGGCGACGGCTTTATCTTAAACATTGAAGAACTAGCTTCTGTCTTTCACCTACCACACACCAATGTTGAGACACCGAATATTGTCTGGGCTAGTGCCAAAACCGCCGAACCACCGTCCAAACTACCAGTCTTAACTGGCAATGACGCCAACGACGACCAAATCTCCGCCTTTGGAGTCACTAACTTCCGCGGCATTAGTCATCAATTCGGCATGCTACGCTACGACCGCTCACGCCACGTTTACATTATCGGGCAAACTGGCGCCGGAAAAAGCGGACTGCTGGAATTATTCGCCCTCAGCGATATCTTCCATAATCAAGGTTACGCCATCATTGACCCACACGGCGATTTCGCTATAAATAACATGAAGTTCATACCGGGCTCAAGACTGAATGACGTCATCTATTTTAACCCAGCCGACACCGCTTACCCCTTAGGGTTTAATCCGCTAGAGGTCACTAATCCCAACCAAAAAACCAATATTTCATCAGAAGTGATTGGCGTTCTGAAGCGCATGTTCGGCGATTCGTGGGGGCCGCGGCTGGAATACATTTTACGCTACACTATTCTGGCGCTACTTGACCGACCAGAAACCACCATGCTCGACATTACTCGCATGCTAACAGATAAGGAATTTCGCAAAGAGACGCTGGGCTATTGTCGCGACACCGTGGTCCTGCAGTTCTGGAATGTCGAATTTGCCAGCTGGAACGATAAATTTGTCGCTGAAGCAATCGCACCGGTACTAAATAAAGTCGGCGCCTTTACCGCCAACCCAATCATCCGCAACATCATTGGCCAGCCTAAATCTACGTTCAATATTCGTCAAATCATGGACGAAGGCAAAATCCTTATCGTCAATTTATCGAAGGGCTTAATTGGTGAAGACAACGCCGCCATTCTGGGATCCTTCTTAGTCACAAAAATTCAGCTCGCTGCCATGTCGCGCTCAGATATTCCTGACGTTCGCGATCGTCGTCCGTTTTATCTTTATGTCGACGAGTTCCAGAATTTCGCCACTGATTCATTTGCCACCATCTTATCCGAAGCTCGCAAATACGGTCTTAATCTGACTGTCGCCAATCAGTATATTTCCCAAATGAGTGAAACCGTTCGTGACGCCGTTTTTGGTAACGTTGGTACCATGATTTCTTTCCGAGTTTCTGCCGATGACGCACCGATCCTAGCTAAACAGTTTGAGCCGAACTTTGAATCGATTGACCTACTACAGATGCACAATCGTAATTTTGTTATCAATATGGTGATCGGCGGCGAAAAAACTCCCGCATTTTCAGCGCGCAGCCTGGAGCTTCCACCGTCTCAGGCGGACAATACGCCACATATCATCGAACATTCAAGACGTATGTACTCAAAGAGCAGGGAGGACGTTGAGAGAGAAATTAGCGACATTATCATGCCAAACAGAAATCAGAAAAAGCAGGCCGCCCCACAGCCTAATCCGCAGACCAATAGTCAACCAAATAAAACACAACCTTCTACAGATAGCGGAGAGGTTGTCTTGCAAATTCGTGGCAATAGTGAATTAGACAAACCTAATTCCTCGCCAGAAGTTGCAACCACACCCGAATCAACCGTGACCACCACACCAAAAAGACGACGCCGACGACGGAAAAAGAATGCCACTCAATAAATCATTGAATTCTAGTTATAATAACGCCACTGGCGCATATCAGCATTATAAACATCAGTTATCCGCGGAGAAATCAGCGTAGAGACGGGACCCGACGGAACTGAAACCGCATTATTTTTAGTCAAAAAAGTAAGTAGCTTCTGATTCTGATAACGCAATCCTTTTGGTAAAGGCTGACTCATCACAGCGTCAGCATTTGGCGCTGATAATACAAAACCCCACTCGCCAAATGACGGTACATTAACTGAAAACGCCGCTATATGTCGCCCCGGATGAGCGGATTTCATGGTATTTGCCACCATATAAAAAGCCTGCGGAGAAAAAAACGAAGAAGTTGCTTGCGTTACCATTACGCCATGCTCTGTTAAAATATTGCCGACTTGACGGTACAGTTGCTCGGAATAGAGCTTAGCTAGCCGCTCATTCGAAGGGTCAACCAAATCAATCAACACAACATCATATTTATCCTGCGTCGAAAAAGCAAATTGAAAAGCATCTTGATTAACAATATTAACGCGAGAATCATGAAGTGACCGCTGATTAATGTCGGTTAGCAGGTGATTAGTCTTTGCTAAATTAGTCATTGACTCGTCAATATCAACCAGAGTAACATGCTCGACGCTCGGGTATTTTAACACGTCACGCGTCAACAGACCATCACCGCCGCCCATAATCAGCACTCGCTTTGGACTGGCGACCGAGGACAGGGCAGAGGCAGACAGGGTTTCATGATAGCGCGCCTCATCCAGACTAGAAAATTGCAGATTGTGGTTTAAAAATAGCCTGGTGTCTTTCTTATACCTTGTTAGTACAATCTTCTGATATGGCGTTTGTTGCTGAAACATTACCGGATCTTTATAAGTCCGCTTATCAATTGCGTTTTCAATCTCTGTCGCATAAACAAACAGTCCAGACAAAACTATTGTTGCTACAATACTAACTATCATCACAACCCTAGAAGCTTTCATCTGCCTTAAAATCAATACGGCCACAGCGATATTCAACGCCGCCACCAAATAAGCACTACGCATCAAACCAAGGTGGGGCAACATAATCAGAGGGAATAATAAGGACGCCACTAACGCACCAAAATAATCAAGCGCCAAAATCTTACTAAATAACCTAACTGATGATTTGCGACCAAATTTCTGAAACATCTTCACTAGAAGTGGAATTTCCAGACCGATACAAATGCCTATCGCTAGGCTGATAATTGCAAAAATAACCCAGTGCAGTCGCGTAAAAACAAATCCCGTATACATCAAAAGTACCGAATTACCACCAATTAGTCCTAGGACAATCTCATTAGTCGCAAAACTGGTCGCTGGATGTATTTTAATGTAATTAACCAGCAGCGAACCAATGCCCATTCCAAATAAAGTTACGCCAGTCGCCAAACTAAAGCTTAAGATTGAATCTCCGACCAAGTAAGATGCAGCCGCACCCAAAATCAATTCATATATAATGCCGCCAATCGCCACTAATATAGCCGCCGCAAATAAAGCCACCTGCTCACGTTTATGCATTTCAAATCGTGGCACTAAAATATCCTACTTTCCAAATCCGCCACTACTGCCGCCATAAACACCGCGCGCTCCGCCACTATGCCCATCACTAGAACTATTATCCAAAAATGTAAATATAACAGCAGCGGCAATAAACACTATAAATATAATCATCCACCAATTAATCGGCGTAATTGTCCTGCCGAATATTCGCTTTTGCTCTTTAGAGTCTAGCTTCACTTTACGATAAGCATCATACTCACGATTATTATACTTCTCAATAGTAATTAGCTGGCGCCCCTTCGGCGCTTTACTGTCCCGCAGCGTAGCGTAGGCCATCATTTCTTTTGGAAAAACTTGATAGGTATTTTTACCTTTAATATTCACGATTTCGCCCACGCCAACTTCATCAACAACTACAACATGATCCGTTCCATCCTGCTCGGAAAGAGTAAAAGATTGGCCTTTTTTTAGCTGCTGCGGATCAATTGACCTAGTAAACCGAATTGGCTCATATAAAGATACAACCTCGTCACTGTGGTCATACTCAACCCAAGTATCATAATCAGCTAGGCCAGTGATTTCCCATTCTTCCCAGTAGTAAAAGCGTTTATCTTTCTCGCTCCACTCACGAAACAGCAAGCAGCCAACCACTCGCAGATTTGTCTTCTTTCCAGTCAAAATCTGGTTAATCTTCAGACGTGCTTTAGTACGTTTCATCATTATAAATCTACCTTTTTCATAGTTACGCATTCAACCGCCAATTCTCGACAAATCAATTCTTGTATTTGCTGAACGGTGACATCTTCTAAAATCTTACAAGTAGTCATTGATATATAGGCAGTACCATTTTCCGGCCATGTGTGAACTGCGATATGTGATTCAGACAAAAGCAGGGCAGAGCTAACTCCCTGCGGCGAGAACTGATGAGTTACCGACTCTAAGGGATGTAAGCTAGCCGCCTCGGCAATGTCGCGCATTAGTTTCTGCAACCCATCTGCATCATCAAGCAGGGCAGAGTTAGATCCGCTCACCTTAATGGCGATAGATTGTATCCCAGATGTGTTCATATTAGTAATTATAGCACTATTTAACCAGACACTTGCGCAATCATAATAAGTGCGCTAAACTACAATTACAGTCCCTTAAGTAAGGATTGTACCAATATCTAAATTGTTCTAGGTTTCTATAATAATCTGGCGGTAAAAATCCGCTGTAAAGTATATGAAATACTGGAGCAAAGCACTAATCCGCTCACTTGTTGGGCGGATTATCTTTTTATTTACATAAATACACTTACGCTTTCAATTATAAACTTTTGATTATATAATTATCTCAAACATAGCATAACAAAGGACTTCTTCATGGCGCAGAAATCTTCATATTCACCGAAAAAATATTCGCTAGGGCTAGACGTCGGTACGAGCTCAATCGGCTGGGCAGTGCTAGACTTGGATAAAGAACGTATTCACGATTTGGGAGTGAGGATTTTTGAGCGGCCAGAAGTACCAAAAACCGGCAAGAGTCTTGCTGAACCACGCAGGATTGCCAGATCCGCTAGACACCGACTAAGGAGACGCCGACAAAGGCTTAATTATCTAAAGCGGTTCTTTATTGATAACAATCTGATATCAGAGAGTCGCATAAACGATATGCTTAGTCCAATTCACCCTAAGAAATGGCAGCCAACCTATGACCCCTACGCCCTACGTATCAAGGGTTTAAAAGAAAAACTCTCACCAGAAGAACTGTTCGTGGCTCTTTATCATATAGCGAAAAGACGTGGATACAAAAGTAACCGTATGTCTGTAGAAAAGCAGGATACTGAAGGATCTCAAGTGTTATCTGCTGTTTCTGAGAACAAACTGCTTTTGGAAAAGTATAAGACAAAATCAGTCGCTAAAGTACTTACGCTTGATGAAAAATTTAAGAACAATAAACGTAATAAAACAAGCACATATAAAAATTCATTTGTTCGTAAGAATTTTGAAGATGAAGTTATGCTGCTTCTTGAGTCTCAGGAAAAATTTGGCCTTAAACTACCATATGAAAAAATACAGACCTTGCTGTATGGTGATGTAAAAAATGGCAACTACAATGGTATATTTTCACAGCGACCATTCATGACAAGTGAACTGATTAAAAAGATGCGTGGTTATTGTGAATTTGAACTAGAAAAGCCTCGCGCACCAAAGGCTAGCTATAGTTTTGAGTTATTTCGTCTCGCCCAAAATCTATCTCATCTTCGCATTGTAGTCGATCAAGAAACTCGACAGTTATCTGAAAACGAGATCGCAAAAATAATCAAAAAAGCAAAGAACGTTAAAGAGTTAAAGTATGAGCACATTCGCGATACACTTGGATATAAGGGTAATCAAAGCTTTAGTTTTGCTCAAGGCATGATACGCGGCAAAATTAAAAATGACGACAAAAAGAACGGCGAAGGCAATAAATTTGACTCAATGATATTTTACCATACTGTCAAAAAGAACCTTGAACAATATCCAAAAGATTGGAATATACTAGCTGCCAACAATTTTGAACTATTAGATAATGCAGGGTTGATACTAACAGTAAATAAAGACGACTCAAGTCTACGCGCAGAGCTATCAAAGTTAAACATAAGCACTGATGCCATCGAGGCACTTTTACCAATCAACGTTAGTGGCTTTGTCCATTTGTCATTTAACTCTCTCCATAGAATAACCCCATGGCTATTAAGAGGGTTAAATTATAGCGAGGCGGTCGAAAAAGCTGGCTACAGTTTTTCTCAAAGTCTTTCTGGCAACAAGAAGAAATTACCACCACTATCAAAAAAACAGGCAAACCAAATCACTAATCCCGTCGTCAAACGTGCGGTATCTCAAACTATTAAAGTAGTTAATGCTGTAATCAGAAAGTACGGCTTGCCGTACAGTGTAAAGTTAGAAGCGGCGAGTGAACTAGCAAAAAATGCGCAAGAACGCGATAAGATAAAAAAGATTCAAGACGAGAATGCTGAATATAACGAAAAAATTAAACAGAAGCTTATTAATGAATTTAATATACCGACACCAACAGGACTACAAATTACTAAGTTTAAATTACGTGAACAGCAAAACGGTGTTAGTCTTTACTCAGGCACAGAAATAAATCTTGAAAATCTTTTCACAGATGAACATTATGGCGAGATAGATCACATTATACCATTTTCACGCTGCGGCAACGATGGATTAAACAATAAAGTTTTGGTTTTTGCAGACGAGAATCAAGAGAAAGGAAATCTGACACCATATGAGGCGTGGGGTGGAGATAATAAAAAATGGACACAATTTGAAGCACGTGTAAGAGCGACCACTGGATTGCCAGCCGCTAAAAGAGATCGCCTTCTGTCAAAAAGTAAGCCAGTTGAAGATTGGAATGTACGCGCGCTCAACGACACTCGATATATTTCACGTTTTTTACGTCAATATATTCGTGATAATTTAGATTTTCCTAAAATTGAAGGCAAGACTGGCACGCAGAGAGTCTTCTCGCCAAGCGGACCAATCACTTCATATTTAAGAAGAGTGTGGCGTGTTGGCAATAAAAATCGCGATGATAATAATTTGCATCATGCAACTGATGCCTGCATTATTGCCGCGACAGACCCAGGCATTATTCAAAAAGTATCCAGTCTTAATAAATACTACGAATTATTCAAATATACTGATAAAAACGAGATTGTCGACAAACTAACAGGCGAGGTTCTTGATCGTAATCAATTTGAACAGCATATAGCAGATCTTGAGCCCTGGGATGATTTTGGTAAGGAGGTGCGAAAACGCGGTAAACTATACAATACACCAAGCGAGCTCCATAATGAACTAACTGGTTTAAAAAACTACGATGAAGAATTTCGTTTGAGTACACTACCTATATTTGTTTCACGCATGCCTAAACGATCTGGAAAAGGCTCAACAAATAGCGAAACTTTCCGATCACCTAAAATCGTAGCAGGCTACATTGACGAAAAAGGGAAGCCCGCCATTGCACGCAAACAACGAATGCCGCTTCATTCTGTAGATCTTAAAAAATTATACGATTCACCAATTCGTGAAACGGATCCTAAATTGTACAAAATTTTGGAACAGCGGCTCAAGGATTCTAATGACAATCCAGCAAAAGCATTCTCCGAGAACGTTTACAAACCAACAAAAGATAGTAAACGCGGTAATATTGTACGCAGTATAAAAATATATAACACACGAGATTCAAGGAGTGGATTCTTAGTTAACGAGCAAAGAGCTTTTGTGAATAATGGCAAGACTATTCGCCTTGATGTTTATAAACGCAAAAACTATAAAGACATATACGAATATTATTTTGCTCCAGTCTATACTCATTTGATAAACGCCCAAAAGATTGAAGTTTTGCCGACGCCGACTGGTCGAAGTAAGAATGAAAAGGCAGATTTTGACACTATCCGAACAAAGGATGATAAAATATATGCAACACTAGAAAATGGATTTATAAAACAATTCTCTATATATCCAAATGACTACGTGCGAATATATTTTGATAACGAGATCGTTGAAGGATACTACGTAAAATATAACACTAACAACGGTAGTTTAAAACTTATAAAGCACAGCGAAACAAGTAAAAACGATAACGACTTAATCAGCAAATCAGCCAAAACAGCCACTCTCATCGAACGTTACGACATCTCCGTTCTCGGCGATAACTACAGGTGGTTATAAATGGCCTGGCGCGTCGTAGCTATCGAAAATCCTGCCAGACTGAGTTTGCGCGACAACCAGCTGGTAATTGCGCAGGAAACTGAGGCAACTTTGCCGATTGAAGATATCGATGCGCTCATCCTGGACGGTTATGGCATGACTGCGACCACAAATCTACTCACAGCGTTGGCGACCAAAGGCACCACAACTGTTATTTGTGACGAAAAGCATCTACCAGCTAGCGTACTTCTGCCGTATTCACAGCACTCACGGCAGGCCAAAGTTTCACGCCAACAACTTGCCATGAGTCAACCGCTCAAAAAGCAATTGTGGCAACAAATTATCATCAGCAAAATCACCAACCAAGCCGATGTCTTACAATCTATCGGGTTAGATGACACCGCCTTGCGTACCCATATTAGCGATGTCAAATCAGGCGATACTAGTAATCGCGAGTCGCTAGCTGCTCGCATATATTTTGACCAGCTACTCGACGACGCCACACGCCGTAAGCCGATTTGGCATAATGCCGCGCTAAACTATGGCTACGCGATGGTCCGCAGCCATATCGCTCGGCACATTGCTGCCCGCGGGCTAGTCGCTTCGCAAGGAATTTTCCATCACAATGAGCTCAATAGTTTTAATTTAGCTGACGACTTGATAGAACCCTATCGCGCCGCCGTTGATTTATATATCCTAGAAAAAGTCGCCCCGCTTCACGTCGGCGACCGCGACGCCAGCCTCACCAAGCACGATCGCCAGCTTATTATTGACATATTAAATTATTATGTTATAATTGACGGTAAGAAGTTTACTGTAAAGCATGCGATCGAGCGAACAGTTGAAAGCTTTATCGAATGCATCGAGGTAAAGGAGGCGCGTAAGCTTCTTTTGCCAAAAATCGCCTCCTAACAGGGAAGGGATGTCATATAAAATCATGAGGGTCGCGGTATTTTTCGATTTGCCGACCAATACTAAAGCTGAGCGTAGAGCCGCCACACAATTTCGTAAGTTCTTGCTGGATGACGGCTTTGATATGCTGCAATACAGCGTTTATACGCGGTTATGTCCAAATCGTGACGTTGCTGAAAAGCACATGATGCGCGTTAAGCGCCACGCACCAGATAGCGGATCAGTGCGATTACTATACTTGACCGAACATCAATTCACGCATATGTACGTTATCGTTGGCGAAAAAACTGTCCAAGAAAAGAACGTACCCGCTGGTCAATTAGCATTTTTCTAACCAAAAATCCCCCTCGTAACAGAGGGAGATTTGAGGAAGTATTATACCAATATCTAAATTGTTAGGGAACTATAACTCTGGAGCTGTGCCATCGAGCTAAGCCTCCATTATACCAATATCTAAATTGTTAGGGAACTATAACAGAGGTGGCTATCGGCTGTACTACTCGATTATTATACCAATATCTAAATTGTTAGGGAACTATAACCTAATTCGCGGCATCTCCTACTCCTTTGCATTATACCAATATCTAAATTGTTAGGGAACTATAACCGACGAAAAAGGGATTGAAGCACAAGGCCGATTATACCAATATCTAAATTGTTAGGGAACTATAACTCAACCATGTCGATTTTGGCAACCATTGGAATTATACCAATATCTAAATTGTTAGGGAACTATAACTCAGGGGAGTTGCGAGCGCGAAAGACGCGGATTATACCAATATCTAAATTGTTAGGGAACTATAACAGATTGAGGAGACTTACCAGTCAAAGCGCGATTATACCAATATCTAAATTGTTAGGGAACTATAACCACCTCAGCAGCATTCTGATTATTATGTGCATTATACCAATATCTAAATTGTTAGGGAACTATAACCACCTCAGCAGCATTCTGATTATTATGTGCATTATACCAATATCTAAATTGTTAGGGAACTATAACCGTTGATTTGATTAGGAGGCACAAAAAATGATTATACCAATATCTAAATTGTTAGGGAACTATAACGTGTTAATCATAAGCTCTACCTATTAACTAATTATACCAATATCTAAATTGTTAGGGAACTATAACTATTGCAGTGGTTGAACAGAAGCGCCGCGAATTATACCAATATCTAAATTGTTAGGGAACTATAACTAGGGTACATTTAGCTTTTATCTGTATCTGATTATACCAATATCTAAATTGTTAGGGAACTATAACCCTCTGTTTTTTCAGTTTTTCTAGAGTCTCATTATACCAATATCTAAATTGTTAGGGAACTATAACGCTGAAGCCGGACTGGACACCGGAGGATAGATTATACCAATATCTAAATTGTTAGGGAACTATAACTATAAACGTTAATCCAAGTTGTCAGTGTTTATTATACCAATATCTAAATTGTTAGGGAACTATAACTCAGCGGCAACGATAACGCTCTGCGGAATGATTATACCAATATCTAAATTGTTAGGGAACTATAACTCAGCGGCAACGATAACGCTCTGCGGAATGATTATACCAATATCTAAATTGTTAGGGAACTATAACAAACCGCAACAAATAGTTGCATATATTCGACTGTTCTTAAACAAATTTTACTACCTGAGCCTAAGGAATATATTCGCCTTTTTTGTTTGTTCTATCTTTCAAGCCCTCTCCTTAAAAAACAGACTTAATAAAACAGAACAAAATACGAACTAAATATTTACATCTTAAGGGTACCTAAAAACAAAAAATCTAAGCATCTAGAATAACTAATCATAAAAACGTTTTATAAAGCCATCACAAAAGAACAGCATATCAGATAATCCAAACAGGGACCATCAGTGGATAGGAAGCTAAATCAGAAAAGAGATCTTAAATTTATAAAAATAGAATAAATTTACGCCAAAAAAGACGATGGGAGTAATCATGTTTTAGATATAGTCCTAATGTCGCACAATGCACATTTTACGTAATAATAAATATACGCCTAATATGAGTATACATGTGTCCGTTGATGTAGCCACACTCTATAAATATTACAATTATTTACCCAAAATAGTCAGGGGACTTCACTATCCATTCAACATAGGCCATGCTACACAACAAGCTAAATAAAACTCACCGATAAACACGAACTTAAAATATTCATTTATCTAAAAGCACCCGCCACAAATGCCACATTGATATTTTTACATCATTATATCCAACAAGTATCACATACAATTCGCTTATAAGTTTTCCACACATATGATTTTGATTATTTGACATTTTCCTATTTTTATTTCCCCGCTCCCCTAGTTTGTCATGACTTAATTATTTGACTTTTGCATATTTTTATATTATTATATATAATTTTTAGATAACCATAATAGAACAAAAAGAGAACTTACTCTATCTAAAAGAGAAGTTGACTACTCTATTTATAGAAAGACCGCTGGTCTACCCTAACATCTATATAGCCTGACGATTGACCATTCTTATCTAAATATCCCAGAGTTACTATTGCCTGCCTTACCTGAGAGCGGGCAGATCTATCAACAGTCATTCTTATCTGGGATTCCCTACCCTCAACCTTAAACCAAACTTGGCGTACGGTATTTGCTGGCAAAATAGCTTCCGACACCTTAAGCTTATGTTGCGAGAATTCAGAAACGGCTTGCCCTAGAAAACTTAAAAATTGCCGATTTATGACCTCCTGTCCACCCCGAGTAGGTAATCCACTTTCGTCGCGAACCGCAACCGTAGGCGGGTTAAAATAATTCTGCTCAAACGTAACACCACTATCATCAACAAAATAAACTTTATTTCCAGAAGACCACTGAGCTACTGGCTGACGAAAAGTTAACTTAGCGGCTGAACGCGCCAAGAAATCGCCCTCTACACGAATAGTTTTTACTTCAGGAGCTTTCTGTAAGAAAAACTGCCTCAAATCATTATTGTTCAGAAAAAACCTAAACCGCTCAGCTGGATGGGCATTATAATATTCGTTAAGAACGCTGGCGTATTTACCAGAATTGCTAGAACTTTTAGTGTCAGGAGTCTGGACAGATACACTAATCGTCAGCTGGAACAATAAAAATACCACGACGGACAGACATACCGCAGTTATAAATAATTTCTGCATCATATGACGACGTTTTTTTACTAGATTATGCGCCTCAAGACGTTCAGAGGCCTCTAACGGTGAGATAGTCTGGCGACTATTAAGAGTTCTGTTTCGGCGGTATGACTGCGTCGGTAGATTATCGTAATTCTCAGCCTGCCGACGAGCAGCAATCTCTCGACGGCTTAAATTTTTATCAGATTTTTTTCGAGAAAAAGATAATTTCACCTTCGCCTACCCTGTCTTCGTATAGTAGTCAGAATAATCTTCACCATATCTTTGGCCGCATCAGGCTTAGCAAACTTGCCAAAATTATCACCTAAACCCTTAAGGATCTTCTGCGATTTCAACACGCCAATAATCTTCCGCGCCAAAATTCGATTATCCTTATCTAGCTCGTCCTCTGAGACTATCAAGGCAGCCAACGCATCCTGATACACCTTGGCATTCTTTAGCTGATGACCACCTGTCAGACGGCCGTTAGGGATAATCACAGTAGGTTTATGAAGCGCGGCCAACTCCAGAAGAGTAGTCGCCCCCGCCCTAGTTACAACTATATCTGCTGCTGCGAAAACTTCAGCCATACCATTATGAACAAAGGCTTGAAGGTGCCATCCACTGCGCTCATCAGTCTGCTTAAGAATTTCTTCGTATTGCTGATTGCCAGATATTAAAAACACCGAAGTCTCAGCCAAGAGATCTTCTCTGATCGCTAAAATTGCAGAATTAATACGCCTAGCACCCAGCCCACCACCGGTGACGACAACCAGTGGCTTATTGGAATCAAAGCCTAATTTCGCCTTCAATTTTTGCCGCTCGGCCTCAGAATAAGGACGAAATTCTGGCGCCACTGGTATACCAACATACGACGCTTTTTCAGGAGGATAATTGTAATATTCGAGGGGCGCACCAGTACCAATAGCTTTTGCAAATGGACTAAGTAGGCGATTAGTTAACCCCGGATGAGCATCAGAATCGTGCAAGACTAACGGGATTCGCAATAATCTCGCGGCATACCCTACAGGCAAACAAACGTAACCACCTTTTATGAAAATAACATCCGGCCGCCAGGCTATTAGCTTAAATAAGCTCTGGAAAAATCCGACAACTACCTTAAAGCCGTCACGAAGATTTGGTAGTAATATTGATGGGTGTAAATGGAACGACAGACTCTTACCATGATATCGCCGCAGTTTTCCAGCAGTAATCAGCTCAACTGGAATAGTGTCATCAAATTTAGCAAAAATCCCACGTGCGCTGGCGCCAAACTTTTTGTCGCACCAAAAACGGAGCTCGTGATCACCAGTCTTTTGTAATTCCCTAAATACGGCTACCACTGGCGTAACGTGTCCGCCTGAGCCGCCGCCGACCGCTAAGATCTTGGCCACCTTCACCCTCCTCTAATACTTTATGTGACGTATACTTGGAAATTTGAAAAACTAAACCGAGCGCCGCAGCAATGAACAGCATACTTGTACCACCATAACTTAATAATGGCAACGGAATTCCTGTTAGCGGCATTAGTCCTGTCATTGCAGCAATATTTAAAACTACATGTGAAGCAATCCAGCCAAAGATCCCAGCCACAATCAACCTCAAAGTCGTATCTGGCAGCCGTGCCGCTACGTGTAAAATCGATAATAGCAGCGCAGTAAATAACGCCAATATAGCCATCAGACCAACAAAGCCAAATGTCTCTCCCATAACAGCGAAGATTGAGTCATTAATCGCTTCTGGTAGATATCCGGTCGCCTGAACACTTTTGCCAATACCAAGCCCCAGAAGACCCCCCGAACCAATTGCAATTCTAGCCTGCTGGATGTGATAATTTTTGTCCTCTTGGCCACTCGCGTTTTTATGACTATCGCCCTGAATAAATGTCATGACCCGTTCAATTCGGTGTGGTGAGGTAAATATCAACACTATTCCGCAGAATGCCACCACTCCTAAAATCTTACCAATTATCTTCCAATCCACACCAGATACTATTATCATTGACAGCACTATGGCTATTAAAGACACGCCAGTACCCAAGTCTTTCTGCAAAACCACAATCATCAGCAGTGAAAGTGCAGAAATAATCCCAACCGGAACGAGTGTTTCATGAATATTATTTATCTTCCCTTGAGAAGCACGCCGCCCCAAAAAGCCCGCCAAGAATAATAGAATGCCATATTTCAATAATTCTGACGGCTGAAAACTACCCAGTCCACCCAAATAAAACCATCTATAAGCGCCATTAGTTTCTTTGGCCAATGACAAATGCAGCAGCGAGCCCAGCAAAAACAGCAAGACGCACGACAAGAATCCCGCCCAAAGAACATATTTTGAACGCTCACCCGTAAACCACTTATATGGTACAAAATAAAATACCGAAAACGCCACAACAGCTATAACAACACTAGTTAACTGCTTACCAAAAAAATAAGTATCACTATAATTCGTGCCATAAGCGTAATTCATCACATTGGCGCGTTGTGGCCCCAGTGCATACATAACGATTAGTCCGAGCAGCAATAAAAGACCCATATACAGCACAATCTGGTACATCGGTCGGTGACTGCGAACCGATTGCGTGGAAGTCTGGTGTTTTCTAGCGACTGAATTACGCAATGTGCCCCCCCGCTAGCGCCAGCATAACCCCAACAAACGCCATCACACAGCCAATCACCCAAAACCGCATCGTTACTTTAGTTTCCGGCCAGCCAATTGCTTCCAGATGATGATGAATTGGTGCAGATAAGAAAATTTTTCGCTTAAAAATCTTTTTACTAGCAATTTGCGTCAAACTCGAGCCTGCCTCTACTACAAATAACAATCCAATTACAGGCAACAATAGCAGCGAATCCGTCAGCATAGCTACTACCCCCAAACTCACTCCATAGGCGAAACTACCAACATCGCCCATGAAAAAACGCGCTGGATAAATATTAAACCACAAATAGCTAAGAAGTGCGCCAACTACCGTAAAACAGAACCCTGCCAACAGTACCTGTTGCTGCAACAAAGCAATCACCCCAAAAGCACCAAAGCTAGTACCCAGCAGACCACCAGCCAATCCATCCATGCCGTCAGAAATATTCACCGCGTTACCTGTTGCCACTACCGCAAATGCAAACAGCGGAATAATCAACCAGCCAATATTTACATCACCCATAAACGGCACATGAAAACTCATCACGCCTAATTTGGCGAAGAAGAACCAGCCAAGAACCACGCCGATAAGCGTAATTAGCGCAAACTTTACCGGACTACGTAAACCCGCCGCCCCGCCGCCTAGCCCACGTAGATTAATAACATCGTCAATCAGCCCAACCGCCCCGCCACCGACCAGCGCCGCCAATGGTAGCCATGTCTGAGCTCGGTCCAAGTTAAATAAAAACGTCACAATAAAAATAGAAATCACACCAATCACACCCGCCATTGTTGGAATATTTCGCCGTAGTTTTGCCGCTTGAAACTTAGCAAAAACCTTTAATTTTTTGCCATCAGTACTCTCTGATCTTTGCTTCTTCCAGAACCGATACCTATAAGCAAAAAACGTATAAACTGGCGTCAAAAACATCGCCAATAAAAACGCCCCAACGCTCAGTAAAAACACATGAGTTAATTCATTAGTGACTGTCTGTAAGGCTACTCCCATATCTATTCCTTCGGTGCTATTTTCATATAATCAATCATCCAATTGGATATATCCGTAAAAATTGGCCCGGCATGGAAATTTCCTTGTAGGTTAATCCCCTTACCTGGCGCCGCTACACGTACCATTATGACATATTCGGCACCATTTTTACCACCGCCATAACCAATATAAGTAGCAATCGTTTCCCTCTGAGTGTAAGAACCGTTAACCACCGCCTCGGACGTACCAGTTTTTCCACCGATTTCATAGCCAGGCTTGTCACTTTTTGACAAGAAAGAAGATTGGCGAGCAGTCGCTAACATCGTCCTCATTTGCGACGAGGTATCGCCGCTTACCGTCTGACGAATCGACTTACTTTCTGACGATTTTAGATTACCATAACCATCAATTACCCCTCTAAGGACAGTTGGCTTATAATACTGGCCGCCATTTACCAGCGACGAAAATCCAGCCGCTACTTGCACCATCGTCAGGTTCATACTCTGACCGTAAGTCATTGCTGAATAGCGTACTTCGTTACCTTCAACGCTATCTGGCGGATAAATATACCCTGACGCCTCACCCAGTTCAATTCCTGTCTTCTGACCGAACCCAAATTTATCATGATAATATTCATATAAAACTTGACGAGCAGCAAGATTAATCTGCGAACCATTCCCCAGCCTACGGATTGCTGTAATCGTACCAACGTTAAGAGAATTATTAAACGCTCCTTGAACCGTAGTGGTACCATTTAGACCCCTTAAAGCGTTACACATCGTCCGATCAGCAACCTTAATACAGTCCGTGTTATTATATGTACTAGACGGAGTAACAGCCCCTTTATCTATAGCTGTAGCAAAGCTAAATGACTTGATAATTGAACCCGGCTCAAATGGCACCATTGAAGCACTATTCATAAACACCGCCGCATTCTTTTGCTTATTAAACTCCGCTGGATTATATGTCGGGTAGTTTGCCAATGATAATATTTGACCATTTTTGGGATTCATAATAACCGCACTACCTTCAGTGGCATTTGCCGCTTCAATCCCCTTTTTAAGCGCCAACTCCGCCTGACTTTGAACATTTCGATCAACCGTCAACGCTAAATTATCGCCAGACTTTGCCTCAATTCGCATATTATTTTTTCCAACAGTGAGCGGCACATTTCTCACGTCAGTCACAGACTGCAATAGACCATCGCGTCCCTTCAGTCGGTTATTAAGCGAGCCTTCCACGCCATATTGACCTTCGCCCGCTACATTTACGAAACCCAAAACGTGCGCGCCTAGTCCACCCTCAGGATAGCTCCTGACGGAACCCTGCTGATATAGCACCCCAGCAAAATTTTTCTCTTTTAATTTTTCCGCCTGAGTTCTGGTGATATTTTTTGCCAAAACCTCATATCGTGATTTTTTATTAGCCAAACGTTCAGCCGCCCCATCAGTCATCTCCCCGCCAGCAATCTCCCTCAGGCTCGTAATAATCTGATTCCGCTCCTTATCGTCAACTGCCTGAGGATCCGCAATCACCGTGTAAGTCGCTTGGTTTAGAACTACTGGCACTGGAGTTTTTCCGTCCATCATATAGATTTTTCCACGCTCTGCAGGAATAACAAACTGACGCTGCTGACTAGCACGAGCCAGCTCTGTGTATTTACCATATTGGAGAATCTGCAATTGGAATAATCGCAACACAAAAGCCGCCATCGCTACAAGTAAAACGATGGCCAAATAACCAGTTCTTGAACGAATAATAAGCCGCTGCATACTGCTTATTTTATTATATCACTTATTGAGCATAACGCGTTTCGGTTGTAGTCATGGCTGAAGCAACATTGCTGCTCTTCACCTTTTCTAACGCTGTCAAGCGCGCATTCTGAACTTCCAGTTCTGATTTTTTTGCGCTAAGTTCAGTAATCTTTGAATCTAAATTTTGAGCTTCATAGCCATAGGCTGTTAATCGTGTTGCCTGGGTTAAATAAATCAAGCCCAGTACTGTAATCATCAATGCCACTAACACTGTATGAGCGACAGGACCAAGTTTGACCTGAGACTGAAAGCGTGTCGAATTCTGATTGCGGCGCATTTGACCGTGTGAGCGTCGTGAAGTAAATGTGGTGGTGTTTGTCATTTGTCTCTATCTTTTTATTTTTATCTGTTTTATATTAACATAATAAACCAGCCCGCCCGCTACAGACAGGCTGGTTTTCTAAGGTATATTCCGGAATACGCTTTAGTTTAGCCGCGGCGTACTGAAACAGTCTCTGCCTTGTCTGTATTCTGGAATTCTACTTTGATGTGGATTGGCATATTGCCTCCTTCTTTTTGTTTTATTTTTTCACGGCGTATCGAAACTTGGCACTTCGACTACGCGGATTGTGAACATCTTCAGTTCCAGACACTGGTTTTTTCTCTCGGACAATTAGCTCAGCTTCATATCCAGCCGTCGCCTGCTCCGAAAAGTAACGCTTAATCAATCGATCCTCCAAGCTATGAAAGCTAATTATTCCTACTCGCCCACCCTTATTAAGTAAACGTGGCAAAAGTGGCAATAATTCCTCAATTAGCCGAAGCTCGCGATTGACCTCAATGCGCAATGCCTGAAAAGTACGAGTCGCCGGATGATGCTTCATCCCGCCGCGACCAACGGTTTGCTTGATCAAATCAGCCAGCTCGGTCGTCCCCTGAATTGGTCTGGCGCTAACAATTGCCTGAGCAATCCGCCTGGCCCGCCCCAGGTTCTCCTCACCGTAACGAGTAATCAGCCGCGTCAGCTCATCAACCGAATACGAATTGACGATATCCGCTGCCGTAGTTTCCATCCGATTGTCCATCCGCATATCCAGCGGCCCATCAAACCGAAACGAAAAACCTCTCTCTGCTCTGTCAAGCTGTGGTGACGACACCCCCAAATCAGCCAAAATCACGTCAAATGTACGCCCCTGCTTGACCAAATCCTGCGCTGCGCTCACAAAATCCTTATGAATCAACGTCGCGCCTTTCTCGGCCAAATCACCCAGCGTTTTAATCGCGTTTTCATCGCGATCAACCAACACTGAGTCCAAGTAATTATCCGTCCTTCTCAAAAAAGCCCTGGCGTGGCCGCCGTAGCCAGCTGTCAGGTCAAGATAGCTCTCGCCTCTGGCTGGCTGCAACCTGTCCAAGGTTACCTCAAGAAGTACGGGAACATGAATCGGTTCGCCTGTCTGAGGCTCTTCCGACTGTGGTGGATGTTCTTTAATACTCATCATTATTCCATTATACAGAAATAACGCTCGAGATCACCTAACTGGATATTTAATTCTGGCTTTTTTGTATTTGTGTTTTGTTTGTTTTTGTTGTCTTAGAGTGGAAATTTATTGATTGTCAGTAACAACCATGTTTTCCAAAGAGACTTATGTGTGAGGTGGAGTTTTTTGGGAGGTGTTTTAAGGAATGTGCGTTGCCGTTTTTAATGTGGAGCAAATTGCCACACACCATCTTCAAATACCCAGATAGTTGATCTCGAGAGGTTTTAATTGTTAAGGTACTTAGCTAATCTACTATTCCGCATTTTCAGCCGCTATTAACCGAAAATATTCCCCTGCTCGCACAGCAACGACTTCTCTGTCAATTCCAGCGTAGTCGAGCAAATGCTGCTCAATCGTCACTCGTCCTTGTTTTTGATCGAGCGCCGATGCGGTTTTGCCACGGCGGAATTTAACGTTTAGGTCAGCCACGCGTTCGTCCAGGATACTTCCAGTTAAAGCGCTCTCCACTTCCCGATCCCAAATTTGCTGTGGATATAAGTGAAGATATCTGCCGAACCCGCGAGTTAGTACGACTCCTGATGCAAACTCTGCTCTGAGTTCGGCTGGAATCGTCAAGCGCCGCTTGTCATCCAACTTTCGCTCAAAGTAATCTGTCTGCACGTCGTCCTTCCTCCGTGGTAGATTAGTTGTTTTTATAGTGGATGTTTGTTTTTCGTTGGTGATTGCCATCAACTTTCGTTCCACTGACTCCACTATACTACCCACAACTACCCACTTGCAAGCCCTTTTTATGACTTTTTACCCATTTTTGCGTCAACTAAAAACTTTTCCACATTTTTGTGGAAAAGTCTAGTGTTGATACAAGTTGAAGCTACGCTACGGTATCTTCCCCAAAATGTTTCTGTAACCGTATCCTAATCGAGCCTTCGTGACGTCCAAGTTTTTTACTAAGCTGCTCAATAGTTGCACCTTGTATAAAGTCTTGCTTGAGAATGTTATCGTCGGCTTTTTCCCACGGCATGTATGCTTTCGGGTGGGTTTCGCGCATTTTGGCAATTTTTTGCTGCCAGCTGCCGGATTTGGCAGATTTTTTCGACGCTGACTGCTTTCGCTTCATTTTCTCCAACATCGGACGATAGTGGTTGGCCGCTTCACTACTTGCTCGCTGCAACACCTCGTCAATTGCCAGCGCATCCGGCGAAATTTCCAACGCCTTACGGTTAATTCCATATAGATACAAATTATCCAAATCCCGCACACGACTCAGGGCCACATAGCCCATACCTTCAACAAAGGCCTTTCTCAGGTCAATTTTTGCCGCGTCCAGTGTCATGCCTTGGCTTTTATGCACAGTAATAGCCCACGCCAGCCGCAGTGGCACCTGCGAGATACTGGCGCGCTTGCGCTCACCGTCACGTAGTTCCCAGACATCTGGCACCATGGTTACCTGCTGACCACTGCGAAACTCCACGATCGGATAATCCGTCAGCGGCTCAAAATCCACCACCGTGCCGATGCTACCATTGGCGTACAATTTCTGCGGCGAATTTTTCACGGCCATGACCAACGCGCCCAATTTTAACACGAGTTCACTCGGCGCCAGCACCGACCGCTGCAGACTCTCGACGTACACCTTTGAACCAGTCGTCGTCTGCTGATACGTCCGCTCCTCGCCCGCCAACTCCGCCAGCTTCTGGCTATTGATGGCATCAACATCAACATTGACGGTGTGTAGTTCGGTGATGTCACCATCCGGCACCTGAACTTCCGTTCGCGCCAGCAACATCTCAGCGTGATGCCGCCTAATATCGTCATGTCTCAGCGCCGTCAAAATCTCGAGGAGCTGCTCGTCATTTTGCCGATATTGCCGCTCCAGATACAGCACCGCCGGCTGTAACTCCTGCCACGCTTCCGAATACACCACGAAGCCACCGCCCTGCTCGCCCGGACGATTGATCGGCGGTAATTGAAAAAAGTCGCCGCTCATCACTAGCTGAATACCGCCAAACGGCTGGTCATTTTCCCTGACACCACGCAGCACCCGATCGACCATGTCCAGTCGAAAATCATGCAACATGGAAATCTCGTCAATCACCAGCACATCAGTCTTCGTAATCACCTCACGCCGCGTTTTTGACAGCCGATCAAAAAAGTTGTTCGCCAAATAATCACTGACGCCAATGCCGCTCCAGCTATGAATGGTATTGCCGCCTAAATGCGTCGCCGCCAAGCCCGTCGTCGCCGTTACTGACACCTTTTTACCCTGGTCACGCGCCTGTGCAATAAACGTGTTCAACAAGTGCGTCTTACCAGTACCAGCCGCACCCGTCAGCAGCGCCGACCGACCGCTCATCAAAATCGCCAGCGCCAATTCTTGATCCATACTTAACATCGCGGCGGTTCGCCCTCAGGCTCGCCCAGCAGTTTTTTCGATTTAATTTCGTAGCGCTTGCCGGTAATTTTACTCTCAATGTAATCCTCGTTAATCAAGTTCACGAACATATCCAGATCGTTGCCGTCCATGATGATAATCGCACCGTTATCATCACTCATCAGCTCCAACTGCATCTCGTCAGCATAGTCCAGCACCTGCTCTTGTTTAACCTCGCCGATCTCCAATTTCTGCAATTTATTGATGGTCCTTTTGCGCTCCTTGACCAGCGCATTGAGATCCAGACCTTCAGGAAAACTCAGCTTATATTGCTTTTCAATTTCCGACACTTTCTTATCGGCAATCACCTGCTTCTTGTACTCATAGCCAAACATCCGCTCAAATTTCGAAGGATTAAAGGCAAAAATATCCTGACCGATGATCAGTACCTGGTTATCATCTGGCACCTTAAACCCGACTTCCGCCTTAAACGCACCGAACTTGCCGTCAGAAAACTCCCACGCCAGCGCGCTTTTCAGCGTCTGTCCCTGCTGAATTAGCTTCACCGTGTAAAAGACTTTTTCTGGATCGTTCGGATCGGTGAACCGCGCTATCAGCCCTTTCATCCGCTTGAACTCGTGCTCGGTTTCCGAAAATTCTACGATGTTGTCACGCTCGTGCTCAATCAAATGAATTAAGGTTTCCGCTCGGCCAACCTGACCGAGATCCGTCCGCAGTAGCACATTGTCTTCCGCTTCGCTCAGTTCATAATCCCGCACACTAAGACCAGTGCCCGCGCCCAAATTAACTTGATTGATATAGCCAAACAAAAATAACGGCCGCAGCTGCTGCTCAACGTCGCCCTTCAAGGGCATGAAATACGGCGTGTAATTTTTATTAAATAAAAACAGCTCAATCTGTAGATCATTCTTTTTCGCATCAGTTTGATTCGCCCACAAAAAAATATCAGTCGTTTCCCTCACTTCTTCCATTTTCCTAGTATAGCAATTTTTATCAGATGTCGCCAGCTGTTATTTCGTCAATCTTTTGCCTTCACGCGCTCGATTAGCCCACTCATCCGCCAGCTCATTCCCTTCATCGCCCTCGTGACCGCGCACCCAACGCAGTTCCGCCTGCGAATTTGAATACAGCTCATATAATTCTTGGACGATGTCCAGATTTTTGATCTCACCGCCCTTCTTTGTCCAGCCACGCTGCTGCCAGCCGGGTGCCCACTTGGTCACCACATTGATCCAAAACTCGCTGTCAGTATAAATCACACACGGTGCACCGTCCGCGTCCTGCAGCGCCGCAATCAGCGCCTTACCCTCCATGCGAATATTCGTCGTCTCGCCATCCTCCGAACCCAAAATCCACGGCTGGAGATCACGAATAACCGCAAAACCCCCCGGACCAGGATTTGGTGAAGCAGAACCGTCAGTATAGTAAGTTGTCATTAGTATGATTATATCACGCTCAGGTCGTTAATTTATCAGGGCAAAGCTCAATAAGACTCTCGATAAATTTGTCTTCATTAGACAGAGACTTCGGATTAATACCAAGTTTACCCGTAATCTTACTATTTATCATATCGTAGCGTCGCTTGTGTAGCGCGCCTAAGACCTCTTTCGCAAGACTGACTATTTTCATTCTCTCGACACGTTGACGAGTCGTCTCTTTCCCTAGGTTGTCTTCGCTAAAACCCAGAGACTGTAGATATTTATAGACAAGATGAGACACTTCTTCTGTACGCGCACGACGCCGTTCGTCTTTTGTGATAAACTGTATTTCAACTGGAATCTCAACATCGTCAATATCCACAGCAAATGTTACTTTAGATACTTCATAGATAGAATATCCTCGTTGTTCGCACTTTTCATCGGTATCAATTTTTACCAAATACTCATCCGAACCAACACCCAGTTCACGAAGATTCTGCTCCACGGCATCAACATATTCTTTAGTTCCCTGGATATATACAGGTCTGTTTTTACTCCGAGCACATACTGGTCTAAACTCCTTCAACCTATCAGCAATAAAATGCGCAAAATCACAAGTTGTCGTTTCACGATCTCTAGATATCACCATCATACCGACAATATCCATAATTCCGTCACCGCCCTTAAGTTTATCCGCAAGCGATCCTACAGTTTTAATACGCCAGTTTCCAGCAACCATATTGCCATATTCGGTATCAGCCGCAAATTCCCCCATATGGGTAGAATATTCGCCAGAACCTTTATCTTTAAGAATAGCATAACTGATAGTACCGTCATTCACGCCAAATATCTTGTCTGCAATTTTCTCCATGCCAACTTGGAGAACTCTGTCTTGCGTTTCTTTAGCGTTTTTGACAAGATCTTCCTTGCCTTGACCTATTAAACGTCTAATCTTAGCTACGCTGCGCAATTCTGCAGCAAACGCCTCATATCCCATCGCCTCAAGAATTGGAGCATAAAACGACTCCGCCTCCAAAACATCTTGTAGAATCGCAGACTCTCTCTTTGATGATGGATGCTGTAAGTTATCCATTATTTCAGCACATTTTATTATGAATGCCTCAATATTAATCTTATCCATCTCCAACCTCATATGATCAAGGTCCAGAAGTGGCTGAGCAATCGCCCACTGCTCAGGAGAAACCTTGCCCATATGTCGCTCGGCAACCAAGGGGTATATTTCTCGACAATCTTCATTAGACTCTTCTTCGGCAATTTTAGCCATCAGCCTGCGATGATGAGCCGCACTTTGTTCAATTTTGGCTACATCAGCCAATAAACACCCCGTATAGTTAAGCTGATCATGGCTAGTAGTATTATCATTGTCAAATAAATCATACAATACCTTCGCAGATACTCTAGCCCAATCGTTATTATATTTCATACTCTTCTTATTAAACAACCTGTCCGCTACGTCATGAAGTAGTGACAATGAAACAGCCTCTGAGGGTAAATCATCACCAGTATATTTCTTCACGAGGTCTCGCACTCTATATGCATGCTCTACGAAATCTTCGCGTTCACCCTCTACACTACCAACATATTCAACTAAAGCTCTTTGGCAAGAGTATTCAAACATCTCTTCTGCGGGTATTATTTCTTTTTCGTCCGTTAGGATACATTCTTTACTTGACACAACTTTCACATTATACCATATACTATGGTAATTTGCAAGTGTCAATCAGTTTACGCAAAATAAATCCGCATCAATTCACGCGCCACTCTGTCGGCATCATGGCGAATGAGGCTACGCTGAGCCTCCAATGGGTCGCTGCCAGAGTTTTTATTAACCCAAACAGTGTCAGCAATTAGCCGCTTGCCCGAGGCATAATAATGCTTCTTTTTCAACAAATCCTTATCCCACTCCACTAAATATTCGCCATCATGAGCATATTTTTTAATCAAATCTTCTGGCGGACGATGATCGTTATATAAAACATAGTCCATATTCACTCCTGAAAATCGCTCAATTTCATCCGCAAAATCCGCCACCGTAAAACCATCAGTCTGTGTTGGCTTAGTCACTAAATTACAAACATAGACCTTCTTCGCCTTCGTCTCCGCCAGCGCCCTAGTTACGCCGCGCACCAACAACGCTGGCGCCAAACTGCCATACAGCAAACCCGGTGCAATCACCACCAAATCTGCGTCTAAAATCGCCTGACGCGCCCTTGGGTTGATGCCGGCTGGCGGTTTCAATTCCAGCCACGGACGCTCACCGCGCGGGATTTGCAATGACTCAGCTGCGTGCTGTCCGTTAACAATTGTACCGTCTTTTAGCTTAATCGACATAGTTGTGTCATCTAGAGTAATCGGATATACTCGCCCGTTAACACCCAAAACTTCACTCGCCAGTTCCACTGCCTCGGCAAAGCTCCCCGTCATCTTCTCCAGGGCTGCCATGAACAAGTTGCCAAATGCATGTCCCTTCATACTGCCTTCGTCAAATCGATAATTAAACAAGTCGCGCACCTTTGGCGAAGTACTCAGCGCCACCAAGCACTGCCGGACATCACCCGCTGGCAGCACGCCCAGTTCGTCGCGCAGCTGCCCAGTCGAGCCGCCGTCGTCAACCATATTAACCAACGCCGTAATACTATGCGTGTACTTTTTCAAACCCGACAGCAGTGTAAAACTCCCGGTTCCGCCACCAATAACCACAACTTTTACCCCAAAGTGTTCACTATTCACATCATCAGTCATCATGACTTGAATTATAACACCTTGATGCAATTACACCAATGTACCTTTTGGTAATGCCCATTCTAAAAATGGTTGCTGCTGACAATTGACAGCATTAATTATATGTGTAGCAATTTTAGCTGGGTCATTGAAAAATACATAATCATTCGGCAAATCCCGACCATTCCAAAACGGTGTTTTCATAGCGCCTGGCAGAAATAGCGCAACTTTTACTGGCAATTTCTGCTCATCCGCCTGCATTCCCAAACTGCGCGCCAGCCCCGCCTGAGCATGTTTGGTGGCCACATATACAGCCTCATCAGATCGAGCCTTGACACTACTAGTCGACCCAATGACCGTTAAGACTGATTTGCGGTTCTGAGTCAACATCTTACGCCAAGCCCACTGTACTAGTGGCAAAGCCCCTGAAAAATTCACCTCTGCCATGGAGCGAGCGTCTGGCTGATCTTCAAAATTTCCGCGCCAGCCATAACCTGCCGCCCAGACAAATTGCTCAATATCATCACCATTTAAAATCTGCTCAATTCGCAAAAAAGACGCCTCCACTTGATCTGCATAATAAACGTCCAGAGGAAAACCTTCACCATGTTTTTGCGAGTCGTGAGTTTTGCCTAACACCAATACTCGCTCGCCACGTTTACGCAATTGCTTGGCCATCTCCAGACCAAGCCCGCTCGTCCCACCAAGAATAATATGCATATGGTTATTATAACAACGACAATATTAAATGTAAATTGAGCCTTTGAATCTTGGCCAGGCTTCTTCCAATTCTTCGGCTGAAAATTCCATAGCAGAATCAAGTTTTGGCAAGGGAATTTCCAAGCAAAGTCCGACAGCAACCCCCCAGCAGAAGATATACCAAGCTCATCTCGCCAACTGCGCAACTCAGAGTCCTATCGTAAGGGAATTCATATGGTGATTCTATAGACGTGGATCGACTAGCAAGATGCTTCTCAGCCAACGCCTCGTGTCCTGTACATTTACTACTACGACTAGCCAATAATATACGCATATCAAAAACACCATCCCTGATTTTTAAATCCGTCAATAGAGTAAAAAGTGAATTATTATCAACCTCACCATTAATAAGACTATCAATTTCAACTCTGGCACCGTAATTCTTAGATTTTTTCATACATTAAACCTTAGAGATATGCTACGGTCCTGTAACTACCCTCTTAATATCTCCCCATTCTCTGCCAAAATCCACATTGCCATTAAAACGAGAAACCAATTCGTCTACTTCACCCGAGGGAAAATGCTTAGCGGGAGACTTCCTGAGTTCTTCTAATGATAATCCCGAACAATGCAAAGCTACAGCCCCAACACGCAGAGCGACTCTAACAACCTCCAACTTCTGATCATTTTCAAGAGAATCAGGAACAAAAAGCTTGGTTGGCATCACTCTATGCAAGAAAGAAATTCTGCCGCATAGTATAATAGGATCAACTAACAGCCAACCACTCAACTCCACACTCTCGTCTTCGATATCCAGACATTCTGAAATAGATACTCGCGCCTCAGTCTCACCAACTCCACGGACCTTCTCTATCAAATTGCTGTGACTACGGACACCACCCGCCCTCCTGGCAAACGTCATAGACGCATTTACAGTACCGTCATCCCCCAAAGACCAATCGCCATCATAAATTCCTATCAGGCGCTGACTTTCGCCAGAAGAATTTCCCGGATTATCGCCAGAATTAATAAAATTAACCTTAAAAGATACACCGCCTTTAAGACTTTCCATGATTTATATTCTATACTATTATAGTATAAAAGTCAATGCTACTCTACTGGCTAACTCTTTAAGCTGCACAGCTCCTGCCATTTCATATGCGCCCCATAGGCTCGAGCTGGCGCATCCACTTCGCTTTTCTGAAGCAATAACTCCTCAGGGTTAATAAACATTACTTCATCACCCTCTTCACCTGGCGCAAAGTCAAAATTCTCCGGCCAGACACGGCAATAAAAACAGATTTGATTAGCATCAATCCGCTCAATATACATCTCATCCGACGCGTCAAAAAGCTGATAACGCAAACCGCCCTTGTAGCCAACCTCTTCGTACAACTCACGTTTCAGCGACGACTCAATCGTCTCGCCAAAATCCATACCACCACCCGGCAAATCCCAATACGTCCGATCAATTTCCTTGACGACCAAAATCTGCCCAGCATCGTTATAAATCAAGGCTTTGAGCGAAATGCGATACAAACAATCCAGATGGTCCGTTCCATCTAGATTCTGCGTAATGATATGTCCTTTGGTGATTTTTGTCATGAGAGTTATTATACTACACCCGAACGCCAGATAGCTGATACCATTTCACCTACAGTATATTCTGTCTTTCCAATATCCATGATTAACTACTCATTGGGTGTTAACACGTTGGGGATTATCTAATTGTGATACTCTTTTATTTTACCGGCATATTCAGTCAAAAGACTCTTTGAATAAATCTTTTCATTTCTTGAATTTCTAACTTCTTTCCAAAGAATGGAAGCTATTTTTAATTTGTTTAAATAGTTGCGACTATTTTCGTCTGCACAGAAATCCTTTAAAAATTGATTCCATTGACAAACCGAATTATCATACTTGGCATAATCTGATTTCCCATAATAAACTTTTAGCATATCTTGAATGGTAAAACTCAAATCATTTTCTCTCTTTACTTTTCTCCAAGCGGCAGCCATATCAGCAGTAAATTTAAATGGTGAGATACCTGTTAAAGCAGAAAAATATTCTCTAAATTTTGCGTTAAAGGAAAACTCACATTCAAGTAATGGCGTATCTAAAGTAATATTTTCAACTTGCTTCTTTTCATTTTTTATTAGTGATTTTTTAATCAGATTACCCTTAAAGTACTGCTCAATAATGTGATTGAGTTCTTGTTTTGTACCTCTATATTCTAATCCTAATGACTTGCAAATCTGTGAAAGTTCTTCACGATACCAATAATATTTATTAAACTCGTCAAACGATGTAATTTTATCAAACTCAGGTCTACTTTCTATCAATATTTTAGCTCCTCAAAACTAATTTATTTTTTCATGTCTAGTATCTACAGCTCTCCGACCCTCACCCGCCGCTGCTCCGTCGTATCCCGCTCGCGCACGGTGACGGTGTCGTCCTCCAGCGTCTGGAAATCGATCACCACGCAGTGCGGCGTGCCGATTTCGTCTTGGCGGCGGTAGCGTTTACCGATATTGCCGTTGTCATCCCACATCACCCGTCCGGGGTTGGCTTTGGCAAGTGCGGCGTAGACGTCGCGGGCTTTTTCTACCAATTCTGACTTATTTTTCAGCAGTGGCGAAACGGCAAATTTGACCGGCGCCAAATGCTCTGGCAGCGCCAAATACACCCGCTTTTCACCGTTTTGCTCGTCCTCGCGGTACGCGCCCGACAGCACCGCCATCAGTGCCCGCTCGACACCAAACGACGGCTCAATAACGTGCGGAACAAATTTTGTGTTCGTCCCCTTGACGGTGTATTCCATGCTCTTGCCACTGGCGCGCTGGATGTTCATTAGGTCAAAATCAGTGCGATACGCGATACCCATCAACTCTTCGCGGCCAATTGGATAATCGTACTCAATGTCGATCGTCTTTTTGCTGTAGTGCGCTCGATCCTCCGCTGGCACGTCCAGCTCGTGGATATGCTCTGGTTTCAAGCCCAGTTCTGCCAAAAAATCATGTGTCGCCGCCAGCAGCTCGTCAAACGCCTCCTGCCAATGCTCAGGGTCGACGAAATATTCAATCTCCATCTGCTCAAATTCCCGAGAGCGAAAGACAAAGTCGCGCGGCGCAATTTCATTACGAAAGGCCTTACCCTGTTGAGCGATACCAAATGGCAGATTAGGATAAAAACTATCAACAACGTTCTTAAAATTAGTGAAGATGCCCTGGGCGGTTTCTGGGCGGAGGTAAGAAATGCTATCCTCGCTCTCAGTCGCGCCAACGTGCGTTTTGAACATCATGTTAAACGTTCGTGATTTGCTCAGTGGATTACCATCCGGGCTTTTGATGCCCTGTTCTACAATCGCCGCATCCATCTGCGCCATGGTCATACCGTCCGCGTCGACACCATTATCTTTGAGAATATGATCGGTGCGGTAACGGCGGTGATTGACCGTGTCTTCGCACAGCGGATCGACAAAGGTATCCACATGCCCGCTCGCCTGCCAGACCTTCTGATTCATCAAAATCGCCGCATCGACGCCGTACATATCATCGCGCTCGTCAACAAACCTGCGCCACCACAAATTTATGATATTACGCTTCAGCTGCACGCCCAGCGGGCCGTAATCCCACGTGCCAGAAAGACCGCCATACACATCCGAACCCTGATAAATAAAGCCGCGGCGCTTACACAGGCTGATAATTGCTTCCATTTTTGATTGACCCATCACACAACCTTTCTCCATGTTGGCAACATGGCGATTCATAATTATTAATTAAAGTATACCATTTTTATGGGTAATTTTACACCGCCGCGTGCTGCCGCACTGCCAGCCAGCAATCATTGATCACCTCAGTTATCCCGCCAATTTGTGCCACATTCGCCAGCGGCTTCGCTTGAATAAGTCGAAGCAGCTTAATGGCGTCCGCCGACAAATCGCCCTGCTCCGCCAGCCGCAGACCCTTTTCCGCGCTATCGTACATATATTTTTTATCGGGCGCCAACATCTGAGCTGCCACATCGGTGCGCAAATTCAGCTCATCACCCAGCAAGCTAGCGTATTGCATATAAAACCACGTTTCAATCAGCTTTTGGTCAACCTCTGGATTATTTAATTGCTCTAGCACCTGACTTAGCACAAAATACCATTCCGGCTCGTCAATGTTTTCGCTCGCCGTTGATACCAGCTTCATCGCTGAGTAAGCGAATTGCATTCGCTCGTAATCTTCCAAAATATGCCGATAAAACGCCGCCAGTCGCGCCGAGGTCAATAGCCCCAAATCGCCGCGACCGGAACGAATCACCACGTCACAAATTGCAAATAATTCAATGCCGCCCGCCAATTTCGACCGCTCGCGACGCACACCCTTAGCGATAACGCTGCGCCGACCTTTCGGTGTCAGTAGTTGCAATACCCGATCCGCCTCGGCGTAATTCGTCCGCCTCAGTACAATCGCTTTTAACCGCTCACTCTGCCCCATCCAAAACCTCGCTAAAAACTGCCCGCGCTTCATCTGGTCGCATTGATGCCTTATCTAACAGCGCCGTCACACCAAACGGTCGCAAATCCTCCAGATTAATATCAGAATTACTACAAACCGCGACCGGCAACCTCGCCAAATCCGCATGCGACCTCAGTTCATTCAGCAGCGCCACCGCCGTTTCGCCCGCCAGCAGCATGTCCAGGACAATCGCGTCCGGCTGCCAATCGTCAATCATTTCCATCGCCTGGCCGCCAGAAATTACCACCCGCGTATCCGCACCAACCGCTGCCGCATAGCTGCATAAAATATCCGCCCAATTTTTATCATCCTCAACAATCAGCAACTTTTTCATAGCAAACTCAGCTGCCGGCTAATCGGCATATCCACATAAAATGTTAAACCGTCCCGATGCCTGATTAGCCCGATTTGACCATTCATCGCCTGGGCAAATTGACTAGCCACATAAATCCCCAAACCACTGCTTTCCGGCCGCGTCCGCACCGTTTTTCGTGCGTCCATCTCATCAAGCAGCCGCCGATACTCCTTCAAACCCATCATCGGCCCAAAATCGCGAACGCTTAACCTCACTGCGCCACCAACAGCCGTAACCGACACTTTTATCTCTGAGCCATCCTCAGTATATTTCAAAGCATTGTTTAAGAAATTTGCCAAAATCCGCCCCAGCAACGTCCGATTTGCCAAAATCAATCGACTATTTCGCCCGCTCCGAGGCCAGCTAATTTTCCGCCCATAAAGCACTGCATTAAATCGCGTTTCCGCGGCCATTTGCTGACATATTGCCAACGGATTAACTGGCTCCAGAGGAAATAATGACGGCGTCAAATTTGCCGAATTCGCTAAGTCGACTGTTAACTGCAGCGCCTGTTCGGACGTCTGGACGATACGCTGCTGAATCTGCTTTTTATCAGCTTCACTCGTCAAATCATCGCCGAGCATTAACGTCAATTGCCGTATTAAAGACAGCGGCGTTTTTAGTTCATGTGCCGCCACCAAGACGCTCGGCAACCCTCCAAAATCAGCATCACTCCACTCTCTACCTGCCATACATTTCTAGTATAGCAAAACTTGAGCCGGTTTTTCTATTCAGCAATTTTTACAGTGCCTAATATCGTCTGGAAATCTGGCTTGAATGTGTCTGCATCAGTTGAGAAGCGAATGGTCTTATCACGAACCTTCATCAACACGACAGATCCACGTAGCTCCTTCTCGAACGTACCATCAATGCGCGTAGCAGAGATTCCGTTAAACTCAGTGCTACTTGAGGTCAATTCACCCTTCTTCAGGCGAGACTGATAGTCATTAAGCACTGTATCTAGATTTTTATTTATAATCTCTAGCCTCAAGGCAAATCGACTCGCTTTATTAGATGCTGACGGAACGGCTACTGGATTAAGATATGCTTTATAATCACCCCTGTTACTGCCGTCATTTTCTATATAGACACTCCAAGTTTTTGGATACATAAATGATACGCGTCCATATTCGCTAGGACCAACAAACTCAATCCGCGGATTCTTCGCTTCTTCTGAAAATTTCTTCTGGTCTGATTCAGCCTGCTCGCTCTTACCCTTGGCAACCTCAATCGCTACCTTACTATCAACATTACTTTTTTCATGGGAATATTGCATATACGCCCAAATAGCCAGTGAGCCAGCAATTAAAAATAATATCAAACAGCCGATTGTACCGACCATCCAGCCGTTAACTGAGCCGCGCTCTTTTTTATCTCTTTTCATCATATTTTAGAGTATAGCTTATGCTTTAAGTGATGTAAAGCACTCTATTCTACACTAAAGTCTTCCCCAAGCACTTCAATATCATGTCGCATATCTTCTAACGTAGACGTAATTTTCTTTGACAGCTCTCGTGCTTCGATAAACTTCCGCTTAGCCTCATCCAAATTAAAATCATCGCCTTGAAACCACGCAATTCGCTCGTTTAACTCTGTCATCATCTGCTCAATTGTTATTTCGTCGTTCACTGCTTTCAATCCTCGCTTTCATAATTATATCCTTTGTTGTAATCTTAACAATACTACCAACCTGTAAATCACCGCTAATCATAGCGTAGCCACGCCGTAACGCCATTTCTGGATCGTACTCAGCAATAATCTTTTGTTGCGACAATGTTGCATTTATAGCATCTCTGGCCTGACTTGACCACTGCTCAAGCGCGTCTTTTTGCAACATTGTTGCTCTAAGTATCTGCTCATCAATAGCTCTCTGAATTTCATCTTTTACACCAATTAACCGAAAATGTAGATGCCTGACTAATTCATGTTTATCTGGAAATAGCAGCTGAGCAACATTACTAGGTGTTGCAGCTCGCACATCCGCCGCCAGATCACATAGACTCTCATCAACCTCGTGCCCAATGCCGGTTATTATGGGCACGCGACTACCTGCCACCGCCCGAATCAGCTGTTCGTCATTAAAGCTTGCCAAATCCTCAGCACTACCGCCACCACGAATTAAAGCAATCACCTCTGGCGGTTCTGCCATTTGATTGAAATATGAAATTGCCCGTATAATCTGATCTGCCGCGCCGTCACCCTGAACATTAACATTAGCAACAATAAATTTCGCACCACCCCAACGATCTCTAGAGATTTTCATAAAGTCGGCGTAACCTGCCGCCTTTGTACTAGAAATAACAGCCACCCGCTGTGGATACCGCGGTAATGACCGTTTACGATCAACGTCAAATAGCCCTTCGGTAGCCAATTTCTGCTTCAGAATGTCGAAACTCCGTTTTAGATTACCCTCGCCTAGCGGAAAAACTTTCTGAACTTGCAAATTAAACTTACCGTCGTCCCTCAGGCTTGGTGCCGCCCGGACCACCACTTTCATACCATCCTCGATTGGCGTTCGCAAATTACTAAAGCCCACAAAACAATTAACCGATCCATCCTCATCCTTCAGAGTAAAAAAGGCATATTTTGGCGGATACGACTTAAAGCTGACAACCTCACCCTCCACCTCAATCGCACCAGCAAAAGCCACATCAAAAGTCTGATTAACGACCGCTATAAAATTACTAACGCTAAACCTGGGAGTCATTTGGCTTGCCATATTTAATCAATGCGTGCTGGTAAAAAATATAGCCAAAGACAATGGTGCCGGTTAGTAAAATTGCCCTCGTTAAGATAATTCCAGCAATTGCTAAGTCCGGTGGCGTGCCTGCCATACTTAAGAATATGATCATGATTGTCTCATAAACCCCCGTACCACCGGGCGTAAATACAAAAAGTGCCGCTAATCCTGCAACTCCATAGCCCACCATCAAGATTGCTGGATTAACAAAAACCCCCAACGACATAAACGCTACCGTAAACATTGCCACGTCAAAGGCTGTATAGACAATTCCCCAAATCATGGGCTTCTTTAGCAGCTTTGGATGATTCGCCAAATCCTGAAAATCATCTTGCATGTCAACAAAGAAATCCTCCACCTTCTGAGCATTCATAATCCGTCGTTTTTTACCGAAAGTCACATATTTTACTAGTGTATTAATAAACTTCGAGACACCTGCAGCCGTCGTCTGCATACGCCGCTTGGATGAAAATATAAATATCAATCCAAAAGTCAGCGCCAACACCACTATGATTAACAAAAAGCTCGCCGCTACAATATATCTATTGACTTTACCATCAATAGCCAGAGCCAGCACGGCAATCACCAATAGGATCAAGAGAGATAAAAATCCTGTCACATAACGAATCACCTGGGCAAATGTCGAACGCGCCGAACTCACACCAAGCTTGTGCATTCGCCACGTCGTATACGAAATTCCACTAACTCCGCCTGACGGAAAAATGTGATTGACCAAATTAAGCTCCAGCGCAATCCTTGTCTGTTCTAATCTGGAAATATGGTGGATCAGATTCTTATCCCTAAGATAAGAGAAGATCATTTCGCCGCCAGCAAAATACACGATAATCTGAAATGGTAGCAATAAGAATAGTAGCCATAAATCTGCATTTAAAAATAGTCCCCACGCCTTTACCAGCTCATGTCGCGACAGGAAAATGACAATTGCTAAAACTACCAACGTCAAAACGCTCATAATAGTTCGCGGCGACTTAAATAATTGCAAGACCTTAGGTAGCATAACCTTCATTATACCACGATAAATGGTATAATTACGATATGTTCATAGCTATCCTTGGCCGACAACCAGAAATCTCTATCGCCGAGTTAGAGGCGGTTTATGGCGCTGAAAGAGTTAAAAAAATCTCTAGTCAAGCTGCTACAATCGACTCCGATAACTTTTCTATTGATAACCTGGGCGGAACAATCAAATGTGGCTACATAGTAAGTCGCGTAAGATCACAAAAATCCGACCATCACACCCTACTCCAGGCATCTAAAATTATCACTGAAAAGTACGCAAAAAATCTTTCACATAGCCAGAAAAAAATAACTTTTGGAATTAGCTTTTACGGCAATAAAGTAGATCCCCGAAATATTCAAAAAATCGGAATTATTTTGAAAAATTCCCTAAAAAAATCTGGCGTTAGCCTACGTCTAATTCCCAATAAAACCGCCGCCCTCTCCACAGCCACCTCTCATAATAATAAACTTGGCAGGTCTGAAACAAAGATTGAGATTATCATAGTCAGGGCTATAAATGGAGATTTTTTGATAGCCGAAAGTCGTGGCACTCAAAATATCAATTCATACACCCAACGCGATCGCGAGCGCCCAAAGCGTGATGCCTTTGTCGGAATGCTCCCGCCTAAGCTAGCGCAAATTATGATCAATTTATCCGGCGCTCAATCTAGAAGCTACCTTTGGGATCCGTTTTGTGGTACGGGAACCGTTCTCCAAGAAGCCACTCTACTCAGCATCAACGCCTACGGGAGCGACCTCAGCGATAAAATGGTCGATTATACATCAGAAAACATGCGCTGGCTGGAAAAAACTTTTTCCACAAACACCGCCTGGCAAGTTTTTCAAGCTGATGCCACCCCTGTCAAACTAACCTCCGAGCAAAAACAGCAAATTACCCATATTGTCTGCGAAACATACCTAGGTCAACCCTTCTCCGCCCCACCCAGCCCCGCAAAGCTTAAAGAGGTGGTTGGAAATTGTAATCATATTATTAGTGAGTTTTTGAAGAACATACATGATCAAATTCGCCCAGAATCGACACTGTGTATAGCCGTTCCTGCCTGGCAAAATCAACATGGACAATTTACACATTTGCCCCTGATAAAAAGCCTAAGCAAACTTGGATATCAGCCAATTACTGGTAAAAAGCTCCTATATCATCGTCCAGATCAGGTAGTTGCCAGAGAAATTATGGTATTAAAGCCCATAGACATGACTAAAACCGCTTGACAACTGGCTTTATTTTCGATAAACTAGAACAGATTGTTTTTAGAAAACTATAAGGAGTAAAGAATGTCAAAGGTTAAAGCTGGCGGCTCTAGTAAGAACATCCACAACAATGCTGGTCAACGTCTTGGCGTGAAGCGATTTGGTGGCCAAAAAGTTACTGCTGGACAGGTCTTAGTCCGCCAAACTGGCGCTACAAAGATTGCTGGTGACGGTACATACATTAGCCGCAATTTTACCATTCACGCTGCAAAAGACGGTGTGGTTGGCTTTAAGCAGGTTAAAAAAACCAAGTTTACTGGTAAAACAGAGCGCCGAACACAAGTTGTTGTTCTCTAATCGGTAAAAATTTTGCTTAAAATAACTCCGTTTGCGCGGAGTTATTTTAATTACATCTAACTTTTATCATCTCCCCAAACAGACTTGATCTTATTGACAGCGTCCAAAATATCCCAACGATCTCCACTGACTGTAGATAAATCCACAATAATTTCATCAATCGCTTGCACTAAACTGTCCCTATCAGAATGCCCCGCATACACGCCTCCCAGTATTTTGCCTAAACCCGCAAGCTTGCTCACTAAAATGCCGGTCGCCTCAGCTGGATCTTTTTCACTATCGACAAACATCTCTTTACTAAAACCTTCATCAATGAGACTATTCAAAATCTCAACCCTAGAAGCTTCAAGATTAACAATTATAGATGATGCAGTTGTTACGAATTCTGTAATTCTAGAGTCCTTTAGCGCCGCAGGGTTCCTTTTAATTAACTCCCTAAGCTCGCTAAGGCTGCCCGTTAAACTCCTAGCCACACCACCAAACTGATTATTATTACGTTTAAAACTATTAATCGCATCCTTAAAGCCCTCGGGTAATATGTCGGCATTGGCTTCATTCGTCTCCACTGGGTTTTTAGCCGACTCAACCGCTGGCAAATCTACTAAATCAGCGCTTGCTTTATCCGCCTCTACCGGCTTTTTAACTGGTCCGGCTGCCACCAAATCCGCTGGGTTAGCACCTGCCTTATCTATCTCCGCTGGCTTTTTAGCTGGCTTAACCGCTGGCAAACCTACTGAGTCATTGACTTTAATCGCCCCAATCGACTCCATGGCCTCTTTAGTCATGACCAAGACTGGTGAATCAGTACTTACCTTACTCGTCTCCGCTGGCTTTTCAATTCCAGCAGCCTTAACCGCAGTGCTTCCTGTCTTAGGGCTGACTTCACTAATTGAAGGTCTCTCGTGATCAGAATCGTCCTTTTTCACGACCGAACTATTACTGGAATTTTCCGGATGCTTCTTTGCGACTAAAGGCTCAATCCTCCCACTATCCGGATGCCTCTGTTGCCAAATCCGCCCAGCAGCCTCAACTCCTTCTTTAAGCATTTCCTTAGTAGATTTTCCGTAACGCGCCTGAATATGGGATTCCGAAAAACCTCCATTCACATTTAAGGACTGAAGGCTATCTAGTGCCACAAACCCAGTTATAGGATTATACTCTCCATTAATTTTAATTATCTTATGAACCTCAACAAATAATTTAGGTACACCGACACCTTTCCTAGAATCAGTGTCACATAGACATAGCATATCACCAGGAGTCCACCCTCCATCATGCCTGATACCTCCTCCGTCTTTGCCACTACGAATAACAGTTAACGGACGTATCGTAACGTCTAAGTCAGCAGGAAAAGTCTTAACTGCATAGTCTTCCAATGTTTTTGGTCGTTCTTGTTCGTGGTTTTGTGTTGGTTTTAAGTTTTCCATATATGTTTATTTTATATCAAAAAACTAACAAAAAGTCAACCCCCCAACAGAGGTTGACTTGCTTTTACTGAAATAATTTCTATTTAACACCTAAATGGTGCTTTACGCGCGCTACCACGTCACCAATAACAACCTGAGACTTCACTAAATAGTCATCAACGCCCAAACTCTCAGCCCGTTCCTTATCCTTCGGCTGACTAAGTGCCGTTAGCATAATTATCCTTACATTGGCGGTTTCTGGAGTATTACGTAGGATATCCAGAACGTCAAATCCACTAATCTTTGGCATCATCACATCCAATAAAATTAAGTCCGGGCGATATTCTACAGTTGCAGACAGTGCATCCTCACCGTTATTCGCCTCCCTAACATCAAAACCTTCAATTTCTAGCCGAGACCTATATACCGCAGATAGTGCAATGTCATCCTCAACTAGTAAAATCTTCTTTTTCTGCTCGTTCATCCTACCTCCATTTTATGTCGTATCTCATAAAAACACAAGCTCTATAGCAATTTTGCCCTATCCATCTGTGGATCACGATTATTATTAATGTCATCCGCCGATAAATCAACCTTCACATCAGGCTCTATACCTGTCTTATCTATGTTACTACCCTTTGGCGTGTACCAACGAGCCTCTGTAACTTTCATCTGTGATCCGCCAGGCAGCCCTATTACTATCTGAACACTACCTTTACCGTAGCTCTTTTGTCCGACCAACTTTGCTTTATCATAATCACGGAGCGCCCCAGCAACAATCTCACTGGCACTGGCACTACCGCCATTAATCAGCACCACGGTATTCATGCTACCCAGAATTGGCGAGCCAGTTGTATTAATAGTCTTAACAATTTCAGAACCGCGCCGCTCAGTCATCGCCACTTGCTTATCTAGCCAAAGACCCAACAATCCTTGTGCCGCACTAACTGTACCACCCGGATTATTACGCAGGTCTAGAATAACCTTCTTAACGCCTTTTTCAATAAATTCAGAAGTATATTTTCGAGCCAAGCTTGCTGTATCATCACCAAACCGACTCACCTTCAATATGCCAATTTCCCCATCAATTTTTGCTTCGACAGCAGGCGAAGTTATGTTTTGGCGTACAACCGACACTTCACGAGTCTGGCCATTGCTTAACAAAGTTAGCTTTACAGAGGTACCGACTTCACCACGAATTTTACTAACAACCTTATCAACATCCCAGTCAGAAACGTTTTCATCATTAACTTTGACAATAACTTCACCCGCCTTAATACCAGACTTTTGAGCTGGGCTGTCCTCAAGAGGTCTTATGATAGTCGGCCTACCGTTCCTTGAACCAATTTCCGCACCGATACCACCACCGATAGCACCGCTGAGCGATTTTTGAAACTCCTTTGCCTCATCCGGATCCATATATGCAGTATGTTGGTCTCCAGCTGCCGCCACTAGTCCTCGACTGGCGCCATGGATAAGCTTCTCGGTGTCTAGTTTACCGTCATAATTTGCGAGTAGCTGCCGATACGTCTCCTGAACACTTGATAAGTCAATCTTTTCTCTCGACGTTCTAACGCCAAACAATGGCGCTACTGAAGCAGAAAATTGATCAAAGCGCGTCCCAGCAACAAAACTAATAGTTGCTACAATCATTAGCGTTAAAAACCAACCCAGGCGCTGTTTATTTTCTCCCGTAACCATATACTTCTTTTATTATACTACAAAACGCCCGCCTAGCACGAGCGTTTTATGGATATATAAGATTTTAGAAGTAGACGTAAGTCAATCCTGAAGCCGAACGCGTGTAATATCGATACAGGCCGTCCCACTTCAAATTATAGTCGCTAACAGTAATCGTGCCGTCACCATTGACAGATTCGACATACATGACATGACCGTATTCCCCCTCCATAAACACCGCTGCCGAACCTGCTTTTGGCGTCGAGCCGTTGGAGATACCATGACGGGCTGCTGTTGATGGCCACTGGTTAGCATCACCTGCACCACCAAAGTGAGGCACATACCGACCAGTGCTGTGAATCTTCCAAGCCACATAACTCACACACTCACGGGTGTACAGACCCCACGGGTCAACGTACGCATCCAATGGGGCGCTCGCCCAAGCACCTGGATAACCGCCACCGCCTGGAATGCCGCCCGGGATTGATACACCACTTCTACCAAGAGCCTTTAGGTTGACCGCCGCCTGCTCTTCACGTAATTTAGCGACTTCAGCGTTGCGCTTTTGTGCTAATGCGGCATAATTATTCTGATCATTCTTAGTATCAGCAATAAGCTTTGCTTTCTCGGATTGCTTAGAAGCCATAGCGTTGCGTTGTAATTCTTGATCGCGTAACGTATTCTCGACAGATTTCTTATTTTCTTCCAACTTTTTCTGCAAAGATTTAATCTCTTTAATTTTATCGTTAAGAGAAGATTTTAATGAACTTCGCTGCTCCTGCTTATCGATATAATCACTAATATTCTTTGAGCTGGCTAACATCTCCAGCGGAGAAATCTGATCATCAACATATAGGTCTGCTAAAATCCGACCCATAGCCTTCCGATTTTGTTTAATAGACGCTTCGTTCTTTTTTATCTGGTCATTTAGATTATTAATCTTTGTCTGGCTATCAGAAATTTGCGCCTGAATAGCCGCAATCTGACCATTAATCTTGTCTAATTCTGACTGCAGACTGTCAGCCATCTGCCCCAGGCGTGAAGCCTCGGAGTTATAACTTTCTGCTTCCTTTTGCTTTGCTTGGATTTCGGCATTATAATCACGCGCCAATACGTGCGATGCCAAGCCAAAAACGCCCGACCCAGCGAGCAATACAGACATCGCCACCAGAGACGCTCTGCTGACTAGTGATACCGAAACTGGTGTGGTGGACCGTAGTTTCATACACCTATATTAGCATAAGCGTAATCCGACTGTCAAGGATATTTTATAGTTTAAGATATTTACGTGTTGCCACCCAAGACGAGGCTACGCCAATTGTTGCTCCGACCAAAATCATACCTAAGAAAACCAACCCACCATAAACTGTTAAATGCCCTAAAAGATTATCAACTGGAATACCGTACTTCGTCATTGGGTCGTGAGCAAAAAACAGTAAACTATAGCCAGCCACTGTGGCGATAATTGCTGCAATGAACCCATACATTATTGCCTCAACAATAAACGGACCCCTAATAAAACTACGTTCAGCACCAATTAACTTCATCATTTCAATCTCATCTTTGCGGTTGAAGATTGCCATGCGGATAGTGTTAAAGACCACCAGTGAAGATATCACCACAAACACGACTGTAGCAATCGAACCGCCGATGCTAGCCAGACGCACCCAATTGCCAACTGTCTTAATTGCCTGCTGACGCTCACCTGAGAATGACGGCTCCCTGCGAGGATCTTTATATTTTTTATACAAATCGTCGGTTTTAACAAAATTATTTAATGACTGTTGATTATTCAACTCTTTAACAGAAACACGAAGCGTCGCCGACATTTCGTTGCTAGATTCGCGAATTGCCTCTAATGTATCTGGGTCATCCTTATTTTGCTCAGCCTGCTTTTCTCTAGCCTCCGCGGCGGATACATATTTTACACCATCTACGTTATCTAATCTTTCAACACGAGATTTTATATCTTTAATCACCTTCTCTGGTGTATCTCCCTTGAGATAAATTGACATATCAGCACGTTTAGAGACATTTGAGACGGTATCAACCAGAATCTGTCGCGCCGACAATGTCATAAATACAATTATTAGCGTCACACTCATCACCGCAGTGGCGGCAATAGTTAGCCAGGCATTACGACTAAAGTTATTAATACCATACCGACACATCCGCACAAAAGTCAACCAGCCCCGTCGGCGTTGACGTATACGAATATTATCCTTACTTTTACTGGATTTAGATGATTTCATTATTGCTTGTAACTCCCCCTCGCCTGATCAGAGGTGATTTTACCATGATCAATTGTAATAACGCGCCGCTTCAATTTGTTAACAATCTCCACGTTGTGAGTCGTCAAAATAACAGTTGTGCCATATTTATTAATTTTTTCCAACAAGCGCACGATATCCCAGCTGTGCTTTGGGTCCAAGTTTCCAGTCGGCTCATCGGCAATTAGAATCTTCGGCTGCCGCACCACCGCCCTGGCAATTGCCACGCGCTGACGCTCTCCGCCAGAAAGCTGATGTGGAAATTGCTTCTCCTTACCCTTAAGGCCAACCAGCTCAATCACCTTCGGCACGGTTGATTTAATCTCTCGATTAGTCATCCCGGCAATCTCCAGCGCAAACGCGATATTCTCAAACACTGTCCGATTCGGAAGCAACTTAAAATCCTGAAACACCACACCAATCTTACGACGCAACAACGGAATGTGCTTATCCTTCAAATTATCATAATCAATTCCACCAACCACAATTTTTCCAGAGCTCGGCTTTTCTTCCCTGGTCAAAAGCTTCAATAGTGTTGATTTACCAGCACCCGACGTACCAACAATAATCACAAATTCGCCAGCACCAACATGAATGCTAGCTCGATTCAGTGCCGGCTTATTACTTTTACCATAATTCTTCGTTACTCTATCTAACAGAATCATCAATAGTATTATACCATAAGCTAAATATTTTTAGAATTAGCGTTCTGCTCTAAATATGCCGTGATAAATTCATCAATATCACCATCCAATACTCCCTGGGCATTGCGGTTTTTATGCTTAGTGCGAGTATCTTTGACTAATGTATACGGATGCAAAACATAATTTCTAATCTGGCTACCCCAGTTGGCTGACTCGCCCGCCCTCAGATCAGACAAAGCCTCAGCGTGCTGCTCTAATTTCATGGCTAGCAATTTGGAATGCAAAATCTTTAATGCCGTCTCTTTATTTTGGATCTGCGAACGCTCATTCTGAATCGCCACGGTAATACCCGTCGGCTGATGTGTTACTCGTACCGCCGAGTCGGTCGTGTTCACCCCTTGACCGCCCTTACCCCCCGAGCGGTAAACATCAATCCTCAAGTCATTCGGATCAATCGCAATTTCATCTGGCGTATCGATCTTCGGCAACACCTCCACCAACGCGAAGCTGGTCTGACGCAAATTATCAGCATTAAACGGACTCAACCGCACCAACCGATGCACACCGTTCTCTGAACGCATTTTTCCGTAAGCAAACGGCCCAGAAATTTCCAGCACCACCGTCTTTATCCCGGCATCATCATTGGTCGAACGCTCCAGCGTGTCAGCTTTCATACCCGACTTTTCTACCCAGCGTAAATACATTCGCTCCAGCATCGCCGCAAAATCCTGAGCATCCAAACCGCCCACTCCAGCGGAAATCCGCACAATTGCCGAGCGATTATCGTATTCCCCAGAAAACAACAAATCCGTTTTATGAATTTCAAACGCCTTTTCAATTGCTTCCACTTGCGCCTGAAACTCTGGCAACAGATCGTCATCGCTCAGCTCCATCAATTCAACCATATCGCCCACCTGCACTGTCAACGTCTGCCACGGCTCAACCGTCTGGCGAAGATTGGCGGCCTGCTTGGTCAGTTCTTGAGCGTGATCAGGATTATTCCAAATCTCTGGCTGGTTAAGCTGCTCATCCAACTCTGCCAACTTCTGCTCCAGCTCAGAAAACTTCAGTGCCTCCTTAGCCTGCTCAATTTCCTTTTCCAGCTCTCCAATTTTCTTTTTTAGCGGTTGCATATATATTATTGTATCACGACGGAAGGTCACCGAATGATACGATAACCCATACGAGATCTCGCCCGATCTCGCTGCGACCACGCATCTACGATAATCGGTCGCACCTGCTCATACCATGACCTAATAGATTCTGTCTTCTCTGGGCTAAGATTTTTCACCGCAGCCTCAATCATACGATCTGTAGCATATTGACTAAGACTTTCAATACCTTCTCCCCTAAGCCTAACTGCACCTTCTTGAATTTTATTAGCAATACCATGTCGACTTATATTGAGTTTAACTTCACGCTCGCCGTAATATTGTAAACACTCTACCCTATCAATCCCACCGTCTTCATCAAAATAAGCAGTTGGCGTCTGACGTTCAATATCCGCCGTTCTATAATCCTCTAAATTTGGTTCGCTTCAGCTTCAGCTTCACCTATCTCTCCTGTCCTTAAGGCAAAACCTACAGCAGCTTCAAATTTTTCTGGCGAAGGAAAGTGCCATTTCAATGTATCACCCTCGACAACGCGAAACCCTAACCTCCCCTTCGATTTCGGTGCGCAATAACACATACCGCCTAAGAATATTCTTAGCTCCTCTCTTCGACTAGAGTCCATGTATGTATATCGAACAACTTTGTTCTCTTCTCTGCTAGAATATGAGAATGGATAACGACATTGAAAAGATTTTATTTACCAGCGAAGACATTAAAGCAGCTGTTCAAAAACTTGGGCGAAAATTAACCGCGGATTACCAGGATAAAAACCCAGTCGTTGTAGGGATTTTACGCGGTGCGGCACCGTTTATGATTGATCTGATACGAGCGATGGATTGCTACATGGAAATTGATTTTATGGCAGTTTCCAGTTACGGCGACGACACGGAATCTTCTGGCACGGTGAAGATTATTAAGGATCTGGACACTGACGTTACTGATCGGCACGTGTTGATAGTTGAGGACATCATTGACAGTGGTCGAACCGCCCAAGCGTTGAGGAAATTGTTCGCTGCCAAGAATGCTACCTCGGTAAAAATATGCTCATTACTAGACAAGCCTGAGAGGCGTGAGGTTGAGGCACAGGCGGACTACGTCGGTATCAATACACCGAATGAATTCGTTGTTGGTTATGGTCTGGATTTTCGCCAGCAATACCGAAACTTACCATACATTGGCGCATTAAAGCCAGAGGTTCACCAAAGTTAAAGCTTTTCTACTGCCGCCACGAACTGCTCGCCGCGGTCATTATAACTCTTAAACATGTCAAAACTGGCGGCGGCTGGGCTGAGAATTACCACGTCGCCAGGCTGGGCTTGATTTTTTGCTGTCTCAACCACCTCTGACATCACTGCCATTTTTAAGCCTACAACTCGGCAAGAAACTTTTTCCTCATTTAAAGCCTTGGCGATTTCACTAGCATTTTCACCGTTAATAATCACTGCTCGCATTTGCTGAACTACAATCTCACTAGCCAATTCTCTATAATCCGCCCCCTTATCAGAACCACCCAAAATCAAAACCTTTGGCTCAGCGAAGGCTCTTAACGCAGCAACGGCACTACCAGGCGTAGTCGAAATGCTGTCGTCATAATATTTCACGCCATTTTTCTCGGCGACAAACTTTAAGCGATGCGGCAAACCTGTAAAATTGCTCAGCCCAGCTTTTATGTCATCATCAGAAATATCAGGGATAATCGCACTTGCTGCCAAAATTGCGGCGCAGGCATTATCGATATTATGCTTTCCTGGCAGGTGAATTGCCGAAATTATATCGCCCGAAAGAGTAAACGGATATTCTTTTTTCTGCGCCAAACTGCCATCAGCAATTGACAAGCTAAACTCATTTTTAGAATTGTAAATTAAATAGTCATCTGAGGTCTGGAATCTGGCGATATTCGACTTCGCAGCCAAATAATCATCAAAATCAGTGTGAACATTCAAATGATCTGGCTCAATCATCAGCACCACAGCTACATGCGGCGACTTTTCCAGATCCCACAGCTGAAAACTCGACAGTTCATAAACGACGATGTCATTTTTCTCAATCTCGGGCAAAATATCCAACGCTGGCACGCCGATATTCCCCACCAGATGTACCGTTTTTCCAGCCGCCCGCAAAATACTAGCAACCAGACTACACGTCGTTCCCTTACCCTTCGTCCCAGTTACACCGATAATCGTGGCTGGACATTCTGTAAAAAACTCATTCGTCGCCGACCAAATTTGACCGCTGGTTTTTATTTTTTCTGGCGAAAGACTGGGAGATCTTATGATCAAATCCGCGTCGCCCAAACCAGCAAATCCCGTTTGAAGAGAAACGCCATCTGGCAAATTATCGACGGACTCTCGCTCGTCAGCCACCAAAAAACTGGCACTCGGAAACTTTTTCTGGAAATAACGCAGATTAGATTGACCTTCAACACCATAGCCAGCGATGACAATTCTCATAGAATAATTATATCACGGTCAATCTATCTAATATCTTTAGAAAAGCCTACTTAGCTTATCATGTAGCTTCGTCAGCAGCTCTTTTTCTTCTGAACTTACCGCTGCCAGTGTCCATGTATTTGACGCAAAGAATTGACGAGCCGTTTCAATCATCTGCTCTGAAGTGACTGCCAAAATCGAAGCTGGCACCCCGTCATAATCTCTAACGAAATCATCAGCAAAATACCGGCCTACGTAAAAATTACTAATCTGACCAACCGTCTGAGCGCCCATCTGATAACGGCCCAGCGAGTATGATTTAACACTTTCTAAATCTTCAGCAGAAATAGAGCCAGATAGCACTTTCTTTAACTCTCTGACGATGATATCAAATAGCTTTTCGGCCGTATCAATATTCACTTGCCCGCCAAAATCCCAGGCCGAATCATAAAAACCGACTGAAGTGTCGCTAAATATACTATAAGCTAAGCCTTTTTTACGCGCCGAACCAAAAATCCTTGAACTCATCGTGCCGGTAAGTATATGATTTAAGGCACTCATAGCGTCAGCCTCTTCATCTGTTAATTCACGCGGCACGACCATTGACCAGCCAAATGTCAGATTTGTTGCTTCTTTGCGTCGAATCAGAACCGGATTTGCCCTACGAGGCTCATCATGCGGAATCGCAAACCTCTCACCAGTCTCCAATTGCCACCCCTCCAAATGCTCCTTAATAGCAGACTTTCGCCCTGTCAATTTTCCAGCCACCACAAACCGCATGTTCTTCAAAGTGTGCGTACGCTTATGGTGATTTTTTATATCTTTAAGCTCAATATTAGCAATCGTCTTTAATCGCTGATTATAGGTCAATATATCCTCACCCAGTGCCTGCTGGATGCGTGGCCACATCACACGGTTATGATTATTAAGATAGCCCGTTAATTCAGAACGAACATTGCCCTTTTCTGCCTCCAGCTCATCAGTATTGAAGCGCGGCGTTGTAATTGCTAACCGCTGGAGTTCCAATATCCTATCCCATTCAAAATCAGCGCAGATTGCCTCGTAAACCATCGAATAGTCTGATGTATAGGCATTATGATAAGCGCCATTTTTAGTGAATTCTTGCTCATAATTATGTTCTGAACGGAATTTTTCATTAGCACCAAACGCCATATGCTCCATGATATGCGCCGTTTCATAGATATTTTTATCTAGGACGTAACGATTGCCCGCCCTAAATTGCACCTGAAAACTCATCACTGTAGCGTCTGGGACATCAATCAGCAGACCACGCGCACCATTTTTCAGCCTAACTTCTTCAACTGTATGTTTCATCGCCTAACTTTCTGACTACTTACGATTCTTTTTGCGGTTTTGGCGCTGCGCTTTTTTCTTCTTGCGGGCTTGATTTTTAGCACGATTAGATTCCGCGCTAGTCTTCCCCTTTTTCACCGAAAAGTCATCATCACGATTTTCTTCACCAGAACCAATTTCGTTCACGCCACGCTCGACAGCATTCTCCGCCAAGCGCGTCAGTTCTGTGTCATACTCATCATCCTGTGATTGATGAACCACAGCATCAGCTTTACGAATATTAAATATCGTCGCCAGAACTTCATTGCGTAAATTAGCCTGCAAGCTCTCAAATAACTTCTGAGATTCTGAGCGATATTCAACCAACGGATCGCGCTGACCAACACTACGCCAGTGAATTCCTTCACGCAAATGTTGCATATTTTCCAAATGTTGCATCCACAATGTATCCAGCACAGCCATATAAACCTCGCGCTCAACACCACGCAAATCATCAGAACTAATCTCAGATTCTTTAGCTGCGTAAGCTTCTTCTGCTAGTTTCAACGCCTTTTCGTAGCGAAGCTTATCTTTCTTTTCCTTACCAATTTTTGAAAGTTTGCCCTCATCAACCGGGAAAGTCGCCACAAATTCTTCAACAAACTTTGGATTATTTTTAATTGGTAATGTCGTCAATTCACTAACTTTCGCTCTCAACAAGCGCTCAATTTCTGGCTTAATGTTGTCACCTTCCAAAATCTTGCGGCGCATGACATACACCACGCGGCGGTGACGGTTGATGACGTTGTCGTACTGAACAACATTTTTGCGCGTATCAAAGTTATAGCCTTCGACACGCTTTTGGGCTGCCTCCAGCGTCTTAGACACGGCGCGATTTTGAATCGGCGTTTCTTCATCGACGCCCAGCCGATCCATCAACGCCGCGATACGCTCGCCCTGGAAAATTCGCATCAAATCATCTTCGGTCGATACATAAAACTGCGTTTCACCTGGGTCGCCCTGACGACCACCACGACCGCGCAGCTGATTGTCAATACGTCGTGATTCGTGCCGCTCTGAACCGATCACCACCAGACCACCTAACTCCTTAACGCCCTTGCCGAGCTTAATGTCGGTACCGCGTCCGGCAATGTTTGTCGCTAGGGTAATCGCGCCCTTTTTACCAGCCTTCTCGATGATAGCCGCCTCGCGCTCATTATTCTTGGCGTTCAAAATCTCAAACTTGATGCCTTCTTTTTCCAGATATTTGGCAATCTGTTCGTTCTTAGCGATTGAACCAGAACCAACCAGCACTGGCCGGCCTTGCTTGTGATAATCCTTGATAGCTTCAGCCACTGCCTTCAGTTTGCCTTTTTCGGTCTTGAAGATCAGGTCTTCTTTGTCTTCGCGAATCACTGGTTTGTTCGGTGGAATCTGGATGACGTCCAGTGAATAAATTTGTTGGAACTCTTCGGCCTCGGTGAACGCCGTACCAGTCATACCGGAAAGTTTATTGTACAAACGGAAATAATTCTGGAACGAAATAGTCGCCAGCGTCATGCTTTCTTCCAGCACTGGCACGCCTTCTTTGGCCTCAATTGCCTGATGCAAACCTTCGTTGTAACGGCGTCCTTGCATCAAACGACCGGTGTGTTCATCGACGATGATCACTTCGCCATCATTAGTCACCACATAGTCTTTGTCGCGCTTGAACAAGGTTTGTGCTCGCAGCGCCTGGTCCATATGGTAAACGCTGCGCACGTGGTCTGGCGTGTAAAAATTTTTTATACCCAGCAGTTTTTGGACTTTCTCCACGCCCTCGTCGGTCAAGGCCACACTGCGGCGCTTTTCGTCCAGAACATAGTCATCTGGCACTAATTTACTGGCAACTTTGGCGAAAGTATAGTAATTATCTGGGTTTTCCGCTGCTGGCGCCGAGATAATCAGTGGCGTCCTCGCTTCGTCGATCAAAATTGAGTCCACCTCGTCAACAATGGCAAAGTTCAGCTCGCGCTGCCTGAGCAGATCCATGTCGTTAACCATGTTGTCGCGCAGATAGTCAAAGCCAAACTCGTTATTTGTGCCGTAGGTAATATCCGCCGCATAGGCTTCTTTACGCGTAACCGGGCGGAGCTTGCGCATGCGCGGATCGTCGTGGTGCTCATTATCGTACTCTTTGTCATAGACAAATGATGCTTCGTTAATGATCACACCAGTCGTCAAGCCCAAAAAATCATACACCTGGCCCATCCAGCCCGCGTCACGCTGTGCCAGATAGTCGTTGACAGTCACCACGTGAACACCCTTGCCTTCCAGCGCGTTGAGATATGTCGGCAGTGTCGCCACCAGAGTCTTACCCTCACCAGTCTTCATCTCGGCCACATTACCCTCATGCAGCACCATACCACCGATTAACTGCACGTCATACGGACGCTCGCCGATGACACGCTTGGCTGCCTCACGCGCCACCGCAAAGGCATCCGGCAAAATCGTATCCAAGGTTACGTTTTTCTTATCCAAACGCTTTTTCAGAGCCTCCGTCTGCTCTCGAAGCTCTTTGTCTGACATTTTTTCATATTTGTCATTTAGACCATTGATAACGTCAACTTGTTTTCGCAGTCGTTTCAGAATCTTCTTCTGCGGATCGCCAAAAATCTTACTCAGCGCCTTTTGTTGTGTAATTGCCATAAAACTTAAAACTCCCTCACTTTCAGGCATTTTCAAAAAACTTCTTTTATTATAACGTTTTTAGGTCAATTTGAAAAGAAAAAGCGCCCAGAATATGAGCGCTTCATGCCAACTTCAGCTAATAATTATCTTCTACCCAAGCCTCTCTTCAACTTAGCCAAAATTCCGCGGCTACTACCAACGTGCGCCAACACTTCATCCTTATACTTTCTCACCTGACCGTTCAACTTTGCCTCAACGATGTCCACTGCCGCCAAAACGTTCATGGTTGAATCTTTAGCGGTAATTTTCTTATCTGGCACGTTGATAATAACTTCAACTTCGTATTTATTACCACCAGGATTATCGATTTGCTTAATCTTTACATCAGCGGTCGCGCTCTTACGGGCATGCCGTGGTAAATATTTGCCCAAACCACCAATTTTTCGCTCAACATATTTCTTAGTCGTATCGTTTAACTCGTACTTAACGCCAGTAATAGTAATATTTTTAATCATTTTTCCTCCTACTAACTAATATGTCTTTCATTATATCACGTCACGTCCATTCATATACGGTCGCAATACCTCTGGCACCGTTAAGCTGCCATCTTCGTTCTGGAAATTCTCCAAAATCACCACCAATGACCGCGCCAGCGAAACCGCCGTACCGTTCAGAGTATGAACCGACTCGATACTACCATCCGCGCGCCGCACGCGAATATTCAAGCCACGCGCTTGATAGTCCGTACAATTCGAACAGCTGGTCAACTCACGGAAAGTGCCGTCAACTGGCGACCAATATTCGATGTCGTATTTTTTAGCGGCTGGTGCGCCCAAATCTCCTGCGGCAATATTCACCACATGGTACGAAATGCCGATTTGCTGCCACAACGCTTCCTCGACGCTGAGGATTTTTTCATGGATCTCCTTGGACTGTTCTGGCAAACAAAACGCGTACATTTCCAATTTGTTAAATTGGTGCACTCGGAACAACCCACGCGTATGCTTGCCGTATGTTCCCGCCTCTTTACGGTAGCATGGGCTATACCCTGCATATAGTAGCGGTAAATCTTTATCGTCCAAAATTTCATCAGCGTGATAGCCCGTCAGAGGCATTTCTGCCGTCCCGATTAAGGTCAAATCTTCGCCCTCAACCACGTATTCATTACTACCCTCGCCTTTTGGAGTAAAGCCTGCACCTTCGGCGGTACGTAAATTGACCATATGAGGCACGGTCATGAAAGTAAATCCTTGTTTCGTCACATAGTCCAGCGCGAACTGCGTCACAGCATTTTCCAGTAGCGCCAAGTCGCCCTTAAGGTAATAAAACTTCGCACCAGCCACTTTTGCACCACGCTCAAAATCCACCCAGCCACGCTTAACAGCATAATCCAGATGATCCACGGCACCAGTTTTCTGCTCGCCCCAACGCTTAACCTCGACGCTATCCTCCTCGCCACCGAGCGGCACGTCATCAAAAGTTACATTTGGCACATTTTTCAGAATTGCGGCTATTTTTTCTTCAGTGGCTTTCAAGTAGCCTTCACGCTCTGCTAGCTCAATTTTCAGCTGTTTCCCCCGATCAATCAATTCCTGATCTGGACGACCACCCTTCATCTGTGTCGAAATCACATTACGTCGCTCACGCAAAGCGTCAACTTGTTTTTGCAGATCGCGACGCTCATCATCCAGCTGCAATAATGCCGCAATATCGACCTTATAACCCTTATCATTCGCCGACCTTTGCACAAGATCGACATTATCTCGAATAAACTTGATGTCTAACATGCCTTCATTATATAACAATTTTTGCCTAAACGTGAGAGATAAGCCCGACACCAAGCAGTATCAATAGAAATAGCCCCATCGTAAATCGATAAATTATAAATGGACGGAAATTATTACTCTGGATAAACTTCAGCAGCCATGATACCGCCACATAACCCACGCCAAACGAAACTACGGTAGCAATAATGGTCGATGTCCAACCAACGCCGCCGGAAATGTGTTTATATTTGGTAACAACCTCCAGTAGTCCCGCCGCCATTAAAGCTGGAATGCCCAAGAAGAAGCTCAACTTCGTAACCGAAACACGGTCAAAGCCGCGGAACAGACCAATGGAGATTGTTGCACCAGAACGGCTGATTCCTGGAATTAACGACAGACACTGCCCTACGCCGATGATCAGCGTATCTTTCCAGCTGGTCTCTGCTTCATTGCGCTTATTTTTTATCGCCCGATTATCCGCCAGCCACATCACCAAGCTCCAGCCGACCAGCCCAATCGCCACAAACCACAAACTCCTTAGCACCGTTTCAACTTCGTGCTTGAACAGAAGGCCAACGACGGCAATAGGAATTGAGCCAATGATGATCGCCCAGCCATATTTATAATCAAACTTCCGGCGCGCTCGCTTCCACCACAGGCCGCACCACCAAGCTTGCAGAATGCGCCAAATATCGCTCCAGAAATAAATTACTGCCGCCAAAATTGCCCCAATTTGGATCACCGCCGTAAACGCCACCACGCTAGGATCGTCGATTTTCATCCCCATCAGTTTCTCAGCAATCGTCAAATGTCCGGTTGAAGAAATCGGCAAGAATTCCGTAATTCCTTCAATTACACCAAGAATAATTGCTTGCCACCAAGCCACGCTTAAAAATTACCTTTCATCTTTCAAGTGTAGCATTAGCGGTAAAATCATTCAAATTAATTCTTATCTTAGGCGTCAGAGTGATCTACACTATCAGTGCCATAATACGCTGGACCATCCACATTTACGCCAGCAGGCGCATAAATCTTAAGCCCAATTGGCGTATAGAACATTTGGCAACCGCTGAAAAATATCGTTCGCGGACATTTTTCAGCAATAGACACCATCAATCGATCGCCCTCGCGTCGTACATTGACGTCCGGCTTCTTCATGTTCGGTAATTCTATGTACTCAGCCTCGATTTTCAGCTTATCAGAGTTGGTTCGTTTTACACTTCCCATTGCGCCGTTGATGGAAATTGTTTTTACATTATCTGCGTCTGGAATTTCGACATTCATTCTCTTTGTCAGGTACTGCGACTCATATATAAATTCTGAGCTAGCTTTCATGCCAAATACAATTGAGCTGGCCATACCCATAGATATAACGACCGTAGCAATAATCATCGAGAATGCAGACACACGACTCATCGTCCAAGTAAAAACGCTACGCGACAACATCATACCCAAAACCGCCGCCGAAATGCCGCAAATCACTAGTGAAATCCATAGACCCCAAGCCCATATTTGTGCATTTAATCCACTCAGCAGATCAATCACCGACAAACCAACCGCACCACCTACAATCAGCCCAATCACTACCCCAAGAGTCATCAGAAAAATTATAATTCCAGCAGAATAGCGAAGAATTTTAGAGGCCAAATCCCTACTCTCATTAGCTATTACTGAGCCACCCTCAACGGCTGCTTTTTTAAGGGCCGCCAGAGTTACTGGCTTGCCGCGCATTCTTAATTTATCTGACGCCGTACTCGCCGGAGGCATCGATAGCCACATCACCACGTAAATTAATACAGCCGTACCAAAAGTTGCGAACGACGAGACAATTGCAATTAGCCGTACCCATAGCGGATTGATGTTAAAATATGCCGCCACGCCCGCACAAACACCACCAATAATAGCATTATCAGTATCACGCATTAGTTGCCTTTCTGGCTTTGACTCTGAACCATCACCATCCAGATCATCATCTACTGGGCCATCGCCATCAGCAAAATCACGCGACTCACCCATTTGCTTTTGAATCGCTAAAACATCGTCAACGCTAATGACTCCTTCCTTCATTACGCCGCGCTCTGCCAAAATCTCAACCATCCGTGCCTCGATTTCGCGCATAGCTTCCGGCTCAGCGTGCATGTTTTTTTGAATTGAATTAAGATATTTTTCTAGCGAACTTTTAGCTTCAATTTCTATACTAAAAGCCGTTTTTGCTAGATGAATTCTAGTTATCTCTTTCATTAATTCACACCTTTCTCAAGATCCTTAAGCGAACTATTCAACATTTTTATGCGATGCTTCAACTCATCAACTAGCTGAAACCCGCTATCTGTTAGTGAGTAATATTTTCTGGGCGGCCCCTGCTCACTTTCCCGCCATTCATGCAGTAAATACCCATACTTCTGCAGTCTGTTTAGTAGCGGATAAATTGTGCCCTCAACAACCATTAACTCTGAATCACTTAATCGCCTAACAATGTCACCGGCATACTGCTCCTGCTTAGCACAGGAAAGCAGCACACAGTACACCAAAAAACCTTTACGCAGCTGAATGGTTAGGCTTTCAGCATAATCACTGGGATTCATACCTTTCCTCTTGTGGAATATTAGTACCTTCAATTTGCCCGTCTTTTATACGGATTTGGTAATCGCATTTTTTAGCCAAATCATCATCATGAGTCACCACTATCAACGTCGCGCCTTTTTGTTTGTTATAGTTAAACAGTAGCTCTTCTATCTTAGCGCCAGTTTCGCTGTCTAGATTACCCGTTGGCTCATCAGCGAAGATAATCTGCGGATCACCAACAATCGCCCTGGCAATCGCCAAACGTTGCTTTTGACCACCAGATAAATCTTTTGCGCGGCTTTTACGCTTCTCATACAAATCCACCGCCATCAGAGCCTCGTTGATTTTCGCTTCACGCATTTTTTGCGGCATCTGTGCGATTTCTAGCGGCAAACTAACATTGTCCTCAACACTTTCGTTACCTTGAACGAAAAAGCTCTGGAAAATAAAACCTATTTTTTTAGCCCGGAATTCATCAACTTGCTTCTGCTTCAGTTGCAAAATATCTTGACCATCAATAATCACTCGACCCTGCTGCGGACGGTCAAGTCCAGAAATCGCGTGCATCAATGTCGACTTTCCTGAGCCAGATTTACCAAGAATCGCCACACTAACGCCCGTTGGAATTTTCAAACTGACATCATTTAACGCTACAAATTGATTTTTCTTTTTGCCGTAAATTTTCGTTACGTTCTTAAGTTCAATCATGATATTTCTCCTATTCTGTCCTTAACGCCTCAATTGGGTCTAACTTTGTTGCTTTACGGCTTGGCAACCAACCAGCCAGCACCGCCATCACCATTAGACTGACTATCAATAAAATAATTTGTATTGGATTAATAACCAGAAGATTAGTACCCGCCCCCAGTTTTAGCGCACTAGCAATTACCGGATTAAACAGTGTTATCAAGCTCGCAAAACCAACACCGATTAGTCCGCCCAATAAACCAACCCAAGCTGCTTCATATCTAAATAACCTACCGATATCGCGGCCACTCGTGCCCAACGCCTTCATCAAACCAATTTGACTAGTTCGCTCCAGAACTGAAATATACATAGTATTAATGATTCCAAACACGCTTGCTAATAATGCCAGTCCACCAAAACCTATCAAAGCCATCTGAGCTACATTAACCATTGTCAGAAGCGCCTTGCGAGCATCTTGAATTGACGACGCAGTATAGCTTTTACTGATTTCATCCTTTACAGCGTCAACATTCTTTACGTCATCAACAGACACAATCACCAATGAGTATTCGTTAGATAACCCCTTATAATGACTATATTCGTAAATATCCTTAGCGTCGTCTGATGAGATTCTCACGGCAGGCTGATAGAAGATTGTTGTATCCGACTGTTTATCAACAGCTACAATTTTTAGAGAGATCTCTTTAGAAGCACTAGCACTCCATGACGATCCGCCACGGATACCTAGTGTAATAGTTTTACCGATAGCCGACTTAGCGCTAGCGAAGCCCATTTTTCCTACATAAGACTCTGGAATAATAGCTTCACCCGACTTCAATATAAAATCGTCCAAACTACCAGCCGCCAATTCCGCCCGAGTCCGGTCCGCCTTAACTGCTATGTCTGGAGTAAATTTCTTACCATTCCCCGAACTTTTAACATACACGATTCCAGATGTAGAGTAGGATGGTGTCACTTTTTCTACGTGCGGAATACTTCGTAATTTTGTGAGGTCTTCATCGCCCATTGAATACTTGCTACGCAATGAAGAACGATCCTTTACCTCGCTACTTTTATTTTTATCTTTTGAGTCGCTATATTCTGGTAAAGCCTCCTCCTCTGCTGATGATGAAACAGCTTTTTTATATACTGTAATCACCTTCTTATCGCCAGCAGAATCAACTATGTTATTGGTATATAGCCGACCACCCTCACCCGCCATCATCGCTAGCCCAATCGTAAATGCCCCGACTGAAATCGCCAGTGCCGTTAAAATCGTCCGACCTTTCGACTGGCGAAGGTTGCGCCCGGCTCGCTTAATAATATCTATTCTTCTCATACTACGCTCCTTATAGTTTTGCTATACATAGTACTATGTTATACAAGGTACTGTAAATAGTCAAGTACTTTAACTAATTTTAATTGACACATCGCAAACTAGTCCTGCTGCGAATCCCTCGTTCTTAACCTTAGCTGACTAGTACCATCCTCTTTTTCAGAAACCTCCGAAATCGCAGTACGGTCGCGACCACTAACCGCTTCGTCCACCACCCTTGCCATGTGTATTGCAGCATCATAAAGATCTGGATCACCCCAAACCCCAATTTTCCCATCATCTATATTGTCAATTACCGCAGAAACTATAACCCGATGTTGTATATAGTCAATCTCACCCCAAGCGGTTTCCTGGTCGGTAAAGTCAACTTCCGAATCATTGCCAATCAAGTCAAATTGATCATCACAATATCGGCAATCCGCAATAATATATTCGCGCAATTCCCCTTTACTGTCCTGAGCCCACACCTTCATCAATACAACCATCTCATCCAACGAATCGTCCGACTTGACCAATCTTAGATCCTGCCTACCATCGACAACCAACCTACCCAAACCACTAGCTTGATTTTTATCAATATAAAATATCTCATTCATGTCTGTAAAAGAATCGACAGCCGGCACGTAAAGTGCGTCGGGAAACATCGTTTCAATAGTCTTATTTTGTAGGTGATCAGGAACACCCTCGCCTTCATAGCCTATCCTAGACATATATAATCTCCCTACCCACCACCTTTATTATTAAAATTATCTTTTAGTATACCACGAAACAGAATCCGAACGTCCTACTCCTCGTCATATTCATCCTCAATCTCCTGATCCAAAATCTCTTCAATCACATCCTCCAGCGTGATGATGCCCAGCTCCTTATCATCATCCATCACCACAAACAAATGATTGCGGGTTTGGATAAATCGGCTCAGCACCGTGTCCAGCCGCGACCGCGCGTCAATGTCATGAATCTTGTCACGGTACAATTGGCTAATCGGCAGCGGCAGCTCGCGCCCCACCACATCCTTCACATACAAAATTCCCGCCAACCGGCCGTCATTACAGACGGGGATCCGCGAATGTCCAGCGTGCTTGATCTGCGCCAGCAGCGTCGCATCCAGCTCATCATCCAACTCCACCGTAAATACCTCACTCATCGGCGTTACCAAATCGCCAGCTGTCTTTTTACTAAATTGCAGCGCACCCGTCGCGATCCGGCTTTCGTCATAATCAACCGGGCTATCCGACCGCTCAGCATGTTCGTGAATAATCTGTTCCAGTTCTTGGTGTGAGTATAGCTGTGGCGCTTCCTTACCAACCCAACGGTTCAGTAGCTTTGACATTGGATGAGCCAGTGGCCAAAATAATACATAAATCACATCCAGCAGCCAGAAGAAATAACGCGTGATCTGATAGCCGCGCTGCGTAAAAATCGCCTGCGGCAAAATCTCGCCAAACATCGTGATCAGCAGCGTGGCAATCAACCCACCAATCACGCCGTTCGTCATATTACCTAGCAAAATTGACATCGCCGTATTGACGCCGACATTGCCCAATAAAATACAAAAGATCAGATAATAACCATCCTTGCGGTAGCGATACACCCGCGCAGCGATCACATCGCCCTGTCTGGCTTTGCGCCTCAAATCATCCGGCCGCGCCATCATCAGCCCAATGTTCAAGCCCGAGTACGAGCCCGATAATACCAGCAGAACCGCCGCCAATGCTAACAATAGAACGTCAGGCATAGTGATTACCAGCCGCCACCTCCGCCGCCACCTCCGCCGCCACCAGCGAAGCCGCCGCCAGTTGAGCCACCAGAGGTCGATGAGTAATCACTGGCGCTACTGGCCACGCTCGACAGGCTATTCATCCCAGCCGCAAATGCCGCCGCATTGAACGCGCCCTGACCACTGTACCAATCTGGCTGCTCACCAACCTGCTCATAGTACCGACCCAGCTGCTTACTCCACTCTTTTTCCTGTCCAAACAGCACCGCATACGGCAATACCCGCTCGTACAATTTCACCAATTGCTTCTCATCAGTCGCATCAACCTTCACTTTTTCTGCACCCTCAGGACTCTGAAGCATCTGTAAACGCTCCATCTCAGCTACGCCAATATACAACTTCAGCCCCGCCAAATATCGCCGGAGTGCCAAACCCTCGTCAGTCAGCGACCAGCCAAATGACAAGGCAAATACTATCCCCGCCACGATCAGTAACATCGGCGACAGCAACAATACACTGATAACAAAAACCCACAAAGCCCACTTCTGCACGATCCGCTTATTCGCCAGTTTTTGCTCACACAAGGCATAGTTACCACGGGCCAAATTCTTCAAATTTGTATCATCATCTCGTGTCCGCGCCGCATATGACAAATTATTTTGCAGCTTTTTCAGATTTAGCCGCTGGCCTGGCTTTGGCATTGACGAGCCAAACATATCCCGAACAACTTCGGATTCCTCAGGTCTCAATTCTTTCAAATCTTTAACAATTTCAATTTCGTACTGTGCCGACCGCAAAAACGACGCCTTTTTCACTTCATACAGCTTGATGTAGTGCCGCACTGCCAAATCCAACAACTGCGCCACCTTGGCTGACCCTTTGACCGCCAGAGCCTCGTAATTTTTCAAAATATACGCTGAGATCAGCACACTCGCTTGTTTCGGCGGCAAATACTCTGGCGTGATCGGCTTCAGCTCATTATGTCTGCCAAATAAGCGCTTGTAACGCCAGACCAACAACAGCATCAATATAACCGCCAAACTACTTGCTATCGTCTGCACCGTTGCCCAAATTTTTATCAACTTTTCACCCAACGTCTCTTGATACCCAGTAAACGTACCGCTATTAAAGCCGACTGCCATCGTTATGCCTTCACGGCGATTCAGGCGGCTCACATTTGTAACAATTTCACCCTTATCACCGCTGATATTACACCGCTTAGTTGAACCATGCGCACCAACATAACAAAACGCCTCACTCGCCCGTGCTGCTTGAAGCGACTCATCAAGTTTCACGGACACGCGTACATTTTCCATCGGCACGCGCCACTCATTGCCGATGACGTCCCAGTAGAACTCATCACGCCCCGTATTGTCATAATGCCTGGTCACATCACGCTGGGTGAACTTGATGACGTAGGTTTTTTCACCCTGAACGTAAACGTCTTTCTTGCCAATTCGTAACTCATCGCCATTCCACGTATGCTCCAGCGACACACCCTGTCCATCAGTCACCGATTGCAACGAAAAATTCGTCGGATGATTATCATATTTCTTCACAAATATCGGTACAATTCCACGGTTTTGGTTAGGCGGAAACTGAGCAGTAATTCGCCACGTTGCCGCCAAGGTCGAACGATTTTCGCTGTCACGACCTAGCGAGTACTCTGCGTCAAATTTAGTGATGGTAAAATTGTCTGTCTGCGACGCAAATACCGCTTGGCCAGATCCAACTAACAAAGATCCAACGATTAGTATCCCCAATATAAATCGCTTCATACTCTAATTATAACAAACTATAATCATGCTACAATTACAACTTCACCTGCGGATAGATCGCCCGCGTCGTCTCGTCGATGTCACTTCTTAGCTGTGGGAATGGCACGCCCTCACGCGCCGTTACGCCTTCAAAAATCCAAAATACCCGCTCAGAGTATCCCCAGCCACAAGCTGGCGGCATACCGTACTCCAGCATCTCCACAAAGTCGATATCCAGCATCATCGCTTCTTCGTCTCCAGCATCGCGCATCTGTTGCTGCTCAACAAAACGATTCAACTGATCAATCGGGTCATTCAGCTCAGAGAAGCCATTGCCCAGCTCCGACCCAGCGATTACTGGCTGGAAACGCTCCACCGTCTGCGGATTCTCGGGGTTAGTCTTAGACAGCGGACTGATAAACTTCGGCGTATTCACCAACCACACCGGCCCCGCTACATCTTTACGAATATTCTTCCATAATTTATCGATACTGCGCGGAATGGAATCAGTCTTTTCAACCTCTAAACCATGCTCCTTCAACTTGGCGGCCACCTCGTCAATCGTTGTATTATATACATCAATTCCATAACGCTTTTGAATCACCTCGGCATAATCCCAGACTTCCCATTCGCCGCTCATGTCAACATTAAATTTACCTAGCTGAAATTGCAGCGTACCAAACGTCTTTTGAAGTACGTCTTTATACATCGCCTCCATAAAGCGTATACCCTGCTTCCAATCCCAATACGCAGCATACCACTCCATGGCAATGTGTTCTGGCAAGTGCTCATCGGAATAATTCTCATTGCGGAAACGCGGCCCGAGATCATACACCTTCTCAAACCCAGCACCGATCAGGCGCTTCAGCGGCAACTCGTGAGAAATGCGCAAGTAAAACTGCTGGTCGTCCAGCGCGTCCATATGGGTCACAAATGGATTAGCGTCAGCGCCGCCAGTCGTATGCTCCAATACTGGCACATTAACCTCGGTAAAGCCGTGCTGATTCAGATAATCGCGCGTCGCCTGCCAAAACTTGCTGCGGCGAACAAACCGCTTGCGCACCTCTGGATTGACGTTCATGTCAACGTAGCGGCGGCGAAAACGCTCTTCTTTGTTCTCCAACTTTTCAGGCATCGGTCTGAGCGACTTGGTTAGTAGCCTTAGCTCACGCACGCCAACCGACTTTTCGCCAGTCTGTGTTGTCGTCATTACTCCGCGCGCCTCGACAAAATCACCCGTATCCAAAAGTTTCAGCTGTTTCATGCCCAATACGCCGCGGCTAGCGTCCAATTCCGCCACGTCATCGCGCTGCAAATATAACTGCACCTCACCAGACTGATCGCGCAGTTTGATGAACGCCAGCTTACCAAAACTGCGGATTGAAGCGATGCGACCTGCCACGACCACTTCCCGGCCTGCCAGCTCATCATAATGCGCTAAAACCTCGCCGCAGCCATGCGTCCGCTCCGACCGCGCTGGATACGGATCAACGCCTAGTTCACGCAGGGTTTCTAATTTTCGTAACCGTTCATTTCGATAATCTTGCAGTGTAGCCATAACAGAGATAATTATAGCACATTATCTGTAAATTATTTTAGAGGGCTTAAGAGATGGACTTAACAACGTAAGTGATTTCCGCTTTCGGCGTTTTAATCGTCACTTCATCACCAATTTTCTTACCAATTAGCTCTTTACCAATTGGTGATTGGTCAGAAATTCTTCCCGCCAACGGATCGGCCTCAACCGGCCCAACCACCGTATAGGACACGGTTCTTTCCGGACATTGCAATTCAACTGTACTGCCCAGACCAACACTTGAGGTGCCGCTTGATTTAATGATTTCAGCATTCTGCAAAATATCCTCAATCTCTAAAATCCGTGTCTCCACCAAGCCCTGCTCTTCACGCGCAGCGTCATATTCTGCGTTCTCGCTTAAATCACCAAAATCTCGCGCTACCGCAATTTTTTCAGCAATTTCACCACGCCTGCCTTTTAACTCCGCCAACTCGACTTCCAAGTCAGCTTTTCCAGCTTCGGTAATCTGGTAAGTTTTTTTCATAAAAATCTCCTCCTCTATTACATATAGCGGTATTAGTCTTATAACCTACACTAAATATAGTGTTCTATCTAGTCTTGATAAAGTCTATCTGAGTATAACAACCGCTATTTATTATGTCAATATAGCTAAGCTTAACGACTTAGACAAAACTCAAGTAGTTGCTGATAGTTCATCTTTTTCGTCTCGCCAGTTACTCGCTCAGTTAATTCAAATAATCCATCGCCATCAATTGCCCGATCACCAATCGTAATCCGCCACGGTAGACCCATTAATTCTGCATCAGCAAATTTCACGCCCGGCCGCTCATCACGATCATCAAGCAATACATCCACGCCACTATCCGCTAGTTCACCATAAAGCTTACCCGCTAGCTCTTTGCCCTTTTCACCGATTGCGACAATATGGACCTTAAACGGCGCAATATTTTCTGGCCAAACTAGCCCTTTCTCATCAGCAAATTTCTCAACAATCACCCCCATCACTCGCGTAATGCCGATACCATAGCTACCCATATATGCATACTGCTCTTTGCCATCAGCATCAGTGAACACCAGCTTCATCTCCTCTGATTTCTGTGTACCAAAGTTAAAGATATTGCCAACCTCAGCTGTCTTCACTTTTTCCAACTCACTACGGTCAACGCCAAGCTCCGCAACCGCCTCATCCAAGACTTCTTCATTCACCGCAATATTTTTAGCACGATGTAAATAAATATAGTCCTCACCAGCATCACAAATCGTCTGGAACTCGTGACTAAATTTAGTAAAGGCACCGCCAGAAGCAAAAGTCACATATGTCTCATCACCGATACCAAAACGATCATAACAGCGCTTATACGCCTCAATGACGGTATTATAGTAATTATCTAGGTCCTCTTTGCTAGCATGCACCGAGTACATATCCTTCATGACAAATTCACGACCACGCATAATTCCGCTCTTGGCGCGCAGCTCGTTACGCAATTTGTTCTGAAATTGATAAACACTAATTGGCAAATCTTTGTAGCTTTTTAGATAATTACGCAATAAATCAACAATCGGCTCTTCATGTGTCCAGCCAAAACCGACATCGGTGCCGTCTTGCAATTTAGACTTGAACCAGACGTCAACAACTTCATCGCTCCAACGACCGGTTTCCTGCCATAACTCTTTACGCTGCAAAGTGCTCATTGTTAGCTCTTGGCTATCAACCTTATCCATTTCCTCACGAACAATCTGCTTAATATTCTCAAGCACCCGCAGGCCAAGCGGCAAGAAAGAATAGACGCCTGCCATCGTCTTATGCACATAACCAGCACGGATTAGCAGCTGAGCGTTACGAGCCACCTCACCTGCTGGCGCCTGCTTCAAAGTTCTGGTAAAAAGTTGTGTCATTCGCATATTTTTCCTCCTTTATATAAATGGCAATAAAGCACCTATTTGGTCGACGGCGTTTGTATTGATAAACAGAAAATAAAAAGCTATACCGTTTTTCATCATATGCATCATCATCGGCACCCAAATTGCCCCAGTATACTCCCTGGCGGCACACATGACCAAACTTAAAGTAAATGTGTCAACTGCCACCGCCCACTGCAAAGGCGCGCTCGGGCCAACCCAAAGATGCGCCAAACCAAACGTTATGCTCGTCATAAGAACCGACAACCAAATTGAAAATGAATTGCGTAGTTTACCGTAAAGATACCCACGATATAACAATTCCTCAACAATCGGACCCAATACTACCATTACCGTAAATGCCATTAAGAGCTGCCAGTGCGACGCAAGTATGCTCTGGCTAAACGGTATCTCCTGTCGCTGCTGCATATCAACCGAGAAAACGCCACTAGCGATACTCATCGTGACTATCGTCAAGAGAAAATAAGCCACAAAAGCCAATGGTGAAATAAATATCTCCAGAAACGTCGGCCAGTCATTTACCCCTAAATCCTGAAGAGACGTTCGCCGTTTTTTAATGTATATTGGTACACCAATAACTACAGCCAATGATATACCATAAATAAAAACTGAAATCGCAGTATTAAAAATAACTGGGTTTATCGATTTTAGAGGAACACCAAGCCCGACTAGCTGATTAATCAGAAGCGAAATAATTAGTTCCACTATTAAGAACGCCCCATAAACCCAAATTGGCAGTGCCACCAATAGCCACCACTTTCGGCCTTTTAATTTCTTATAAAAGCTTCCCAACATCGCTCACAGTCACCAAAATTGTTAATATTAATAAAATCAACATGCCGGTAGCTTGAATATTTTCTTCACGCTCTTTCGTCAGCTCTTTCTTAAACAGACGGAATATCGCCATCGTAAACCAACGCCCACCATCAAGTGCTGGAATCGGCAATATGTTCATTACCGCCAGCGTCAGTGAAATCAACGCCGCCACAAAAATAACTTGGGCTATTCCAGAATTAACCACCGACGGAAACAGTACGCCCAATATACCAATTGGTCCGGCCACACTATCGCCAACAGACGACAAATCAGCACGTGCTGACTGCTTTGACTGTTCAGAGCCAAAAATCTGCCCGAATAAACCATGAGTGGTTTTCGCCAGCAGTACACCAACGCCTTTTATCGTCTCATAAGACAACTGACAGGTCGTTGCTATTCCCATAATAGGCGCCGACCAAGTGCTGTATATTTTTTCCGATTGACTAGGAACAACCCCCAAATATCCACCAGTTTTGGCAGCCTGTTCAGAATTTAACTGCACATCAATCAACGACTCTTTGCCATCACGACTATACTTAATCGGCACTTTTTTGCCAGCGTTCTGCTTAGTTATAATTGGCAATTTTTCCGCCTCAGTAAGTGGTTGGTTATTTATGTCAATCAATTGATCACCCACTTTAATCCCCGCTCTATCAGCTGGCGAGTCGGGAGTAATTTTTACCACCGATACCGGCGAACGACGTACTTCAGTGTCAAATGGCAACTGGACCTGATTCGACAACACCTTCGGCAGTCCAATTACCGCCAGAACCGTAAACAAAATAATTGCCGTCAACCAGTTCATCATAACGCCGGCTAGCAAAATCTTGGTTTTCACCCAAAATGTCGAACCACCATACGTACCTTTGCCCTTCGCTGAATCATACTCGCCTTTTAGGCGAACAAATCCACCAAGTGGCAACCAGTTTAGACTGAAAGTCACGTTTTCACCTAAAAAGCTCCGCTTAACTTTCCACTTTTTTGCGACTGGCGGAAATCCAATCCCAAACTCCTCAACCTTAACACCGTTTCGCTTAGCCGCCAGTGCGTGACCCAACTCGTGCAAGACCACCAGCGATATAAGCACAAATAGACCTAAAAGAATCCCCCAAACAATCATTTACCAAACCGCCTATTCCGATTAGCATACTCCTCTAAAATCACCGCCACATCGTCAGTAGTCATGTCTGGCCAATTTTTCTCCACAAACATCAGCTCGCTATAAGCCGAACGCCACAACATAAAGTTACTGAGACGCTGCTCACTAGAAGTCCTAACAATCAAATCACAGGGCGGCACATCTGGTGCGTATATATTTTGCGCCACCAACTCCGGTGTAACATTCTCAGCAGGAACCCCAGATTGAACAATCTTTTTAACCGCATCAGCGATCTCCAAATGTCCTCCATAATTTAGACATAAGACCAATTCACCACTATCTAAATTAGCTGTCTTTGCTTCAGCATCGTCAATTGCCTCAACTAGCGCGTCCGACAACTCATCCCTAGATCCAATCACCCTCAAGCGTATATTGTTCTCAATAAATGCCGGTAAATCAGCCTTTAGCATCTTTAACAGTAATTTCATCAAGTGGCCAACTTCGTCCTCTGACCGTTTCCAATTTTCCGTACTAAAAACATAAGCACTGACATATTTTACGCCACTCTGAAGCGTTTCTAAAGCCACATCTTTCAGTGCATTATAGCCCGCCAAGTGACCTTCGTACGCCGGTAAACCATGCTGCTTGGCCCATCGCCGATTGCCATCCACGATAAAACCAATATGTTGCGGCAACTCTGATTTTCTATTCATTTTTTGCCCTCCACTCATCAATTAATTCAACATCTCGGATATCTTTTTCTCGCCCACGCCAATTTTTCCATCGTCGTAGAAATTCCAGATTAACGAACCTAACGTCATCATATACCACTGAATGGCCCAATAAATCGTCATAGCCAACAACCTGACCATCAAACTCCCAACCGTCCCACAACTCAGCCGAGCCATCAATCTTTACAAAATACGGACGCTGATTACCATCAAGCTTTTTGGTCCAATCGCCATAATCTTTAGAAAGTTTTTTTATCAACTCAGAGCTCGCTGCAATATCAACATCTTCAGCCCGACGAATTCCTAATTGGTCTAAAATACCACTGCCAATAACAATAATCTGCTCAAAAGGCAGCCCCAACTCTTTTACTCTATCAGCAAAAGTTTCGCTCATTAAACAGTCAAGACGTCCTTTTCCTTCGCCTTAAACGCCTCATCAATTTGCGCCTGCATTTTACTCATTAAGCTATCAACTTCCTTCTCGACCAACTTCAAGTCATCTTCGCTTAGCTCTTTTGCGTCCTTCATTCGCTTGGCGTCCTTTAATGCATCCTGACGAATATTTCGCATCGCAATTCGGGCTTCCTCAACCTTCTCGCTCACCTGTTTTACTAGCTGACGACGACGCTCTTCAGTTAAGGCGGGGACTGGCACGTGCACCACTCGCCCATCGTCAGACGGATTAAATCCTAAGCTCTGGTTGTCGCGAATTGCAGAAGTAATTGCAGTAATATTTCCTGGATCAAATGGCGTCACCAGCAGCATCTGAGATTCTGGTGCAGTAATATTAGCCACTTGATTAAGCGGCATTTTTGTACCATAAGCCTCAACCATAACACCATCCAACATTCCAGCATGCGCTCGGCCCGTTCGAACTTTCTTCAATTCATCTTGGAAAAAGCCAAATGCGGCATTCATTTTCTCTTCATAAGGGTTTGTGTCAAACATATATTCCTCCAATTTATCTACCGCTATTATACCAAACTTCAGGCGCCTTGTCTGCTAATTTCACCTATTGACCCGTGATATAATAACAGAGTGATTTCTAAGATTAAGCTATATAATTTCCGATCTTACAGCCTACATGAAGCAACTTTTAGTGATTCTGGCACAGTTATCGTTGGGCCAAACGGCACCGGCAAAACAAATCTACTTGAAGCGGTTTACGTAGCCTTACGCGGTAGCAGTTTTCGTGGCAGTCTTAGTGATTGCATGACATTCAACACCCCTCAAACAATTATTCACTTAGAGGGAGACTTTGGCGCAAGGCGAATTAAATTAAACGCAGCATCAGGAAAAATTAGCAAAGAATTCATCATTAACGATAATAAATCAAAAGCCTTGACCAGAAAAAATCGTTTACCTGTAGTCCTGTTTGAGCCAAGTGAGCTACGTTTAATTTCCTCCTCTCCTTCCCGCAGGCGCGATTTTCTAGACGGGCTAATTGCTCGACTTGACTCCAAATATGACACTGACTTGCGAGCCTTCAATCGCACGCTATTACAGCGCAACGAGCTCCTAAAATCCCATCAAGAAGATTCGCAAATCTGGCGCGATAACCTGTTTGCGTGGGATATAAAATTTGTTCAATACGCAACCAACATCACCCAAAAAAGAGCTAAATTTCTCCAAGCTAACGAGCCTCATATAAAAAATTTATACGAATCACTAGCGGGAAAAAATACACAATTATCAATAGAGTATAGCACCACTGCACCACTAGAAAACTACGACCAATCTTTGCTTAACCGCCTAGAGAAAGCTCGCGAATATGAAATTGCTACAGGCTTCACTTCTGTCGGCCCACACCGTGAAGATTTCACAATTTTTCTCCATGACCAGCCGGCCATTAAGGTTGCCTCACGTGGCGAAATGCGCACCATTATGCTAGCCTTTAAACTACTAGAATTGGAACTCCAAACAGAAATCAGCCAATCGCGACCATTAATTCTACTAGACGACGTTTTCTCGGAGCTAGACGCCACCCGCGAAAAACTCCTCCAGGAAACCATTCAACATCATCAATTTATCGTCACCACAACAGATGCACGACACCAAAAAGATGGCTGCCTCATTATTTCCACGCAATAAAAATCCGCCCTCTCGCGTGAAGGCGGATTTATTTTTCCTAGGCTTATTTATGCTTGAATCGCATCGGAATTTTCTACCAGTTCCCCTAAAACAATCGCCACATTATCTTCGATGATCTCATCATATTCTGGAATTCGCTCACGAATCCATGCGTCAATTTCTTCAGCCGACACATTGCTATCTTGCATTTTTACCAGCTCCGCCAGCTGTTCGTCAGTCAAAGATTCAACGACTTCCTCGCTGATCCGCTCGTTGATTGTCTCTTCTACGTGCTGGATCAACGCCTGCATCTGGTCATCTGGTAAATTGACACCGATTGAATTCAGCTGTGCCTTGGTGACTATTGTTGCTCGAATGTTTAATTGGGTTTGATCGTTATTCATGATTTTATGATATCCTTTTTATTTTTTATTATCAATTATGCTTATTTGTTACTATCTGACTCTACTGGATCAAGCCTGTCTGCCACCCTTCTGGCAGCCCTACCAGCTCCTGATGAAATAATCTTGCCGAGTCGTTTCATCCAGTCAGCACCTTTGCCAGCAACTCGCGCAATTTTCTCTTTGGCAGATTCCCACTTATCACCAAGATACTCCCTACGAGCATCTCTTCGTTTATCCTTACGCTCCTTGGCAGCTGCAGCACGACCTCTTATCTGCTCCCTGGTTTTTCCTATGGAAGCATCAAGCTTATCAATCGTTGAATTAGTCAACCTAACCTCTTTTTGAGCATTTGCAGTATTGACCATTGCAATCTTCAACTCAGTAATCTTCAGCGAGCGATCCAAAGCAGCCCTTTCGACCGTTAGTTTAGACAACTCCGTAGGATTTTCTTCCGCCTCTCTCTCGGCCTTGGCATAATTCTCCTCAGCTTCCTTGAGTTCTTGGCGAGCCTTTGCTTCTGCTTCTCCAGCCTCTATTAACTCTTGCTTTCTCTCTTCTAGCTCTTGCTCCGCCTCAGAGACTTTCTTCTCTTCTTCTTTAATTATTGACTTATCTGTCGCATTATCTTGCTTATCCTGTTCTCGTGCTTGGCGATATTGTTGCCTATCAGTCTCACGCTGAGCACGACCCTCCAGCCTCTTAGCTTTACGCTCACGAGCCTCTGATGCCTTTTGAGAAATAAACTCACGACCACCCGTAAATAATTCCGTAGCCTTATTTTTTGCTACAGTATAGGTGTCGCTGATTTTTTCCTTAGCCTGACCAACCCTTTCTGCAGCCTGTCCGGGCAGCTCAGAACCACGACTCACTCCAATATAAAAGCTCTCGGACAATTTTTTCCACGTCTTAGAAAGACCTTCCTTCACCTTAGCCTTTAATACAGCCACCTTTTCTTTACCATCAGCAATTCGCTCATCACGCGACTTTGGTATATTCCTAAGCTCATATGTCTCTGTATCAGGCACTTCAGCGTTTGGACTAAATTTTACTATTTCTTCGCTCATATTATTCCTTCTTGTTTTTCAATAATTATCCGTGGCTTTACTTTTGATATATAGACATACTAGCATAGATTTGCTATTTTGTCAATATACTTATGGTAAATATTGACAAAATCAAAAATCGGCTACATTGCTGTAACCGATTTCCTTTCTGTATATAGAGGTTATTCGCTGACGCCCAGCTCAATTCGCTTAAATTGGCGAACCACAATGTTCTCACCCAATTTAGCAATCGCTTCCTTGATGTGCTGCTCAACAGTTTTGGAATCGTCCAAGATGTACGCCTGACTCATCAACACTTGCTCAGCAAAGTGCTTGTTCAGCTGACCAGCCACAATCTTCTCGCGCATCTCTTCAGGCTTGCTTGCTAATGCCTCGCTCGCCATCAACTCAGCCTTCACCCGCTCCATTTCCTCAGCTGGAATATCCTCTGTAGAAGCATACTTTGGGTTCATCGCTGCAATCTGCATAGCGATTTCGTGCGCCAATGTCTTAAAATCATCCAAACGTGCCACAAAGTCAGTCTCACAGTTAACTTCGACAATCACACCAATTCGACCAGAGTGAACATAGCTTTCGATCAAGCCTTCACGTGCTTCACGGTCGCCTTTTTTCTCAGCCTTGGTCAAGCCTTTTTTGCGCATCTCTTCCAGCGCCTTATCAAAGTCACCGTCAGCCTCAACCAATGCTTTCTTTGCGTCGGTCAAACCTACACCTGTCAATTCGCGCAGTTTTTTAATGTCGTCAACAGAAACGCCCATCCTATTTCTCCTCTTTTTTCACTGGTTTTTCTTCAGGTTTCACACTACCCGCACCTTCAGCAACAGCTTCGGTGAAGTAGTCTAATAGCAATTGAATACCCTTGATGGCGTCGTCGTTACCTGGGATAACGTAGTCAATACCAGTTGGGTTGACATTCGTATCAACGATAGCAAATACTGGCACACCCAAAGTCTGAGCTTCACGCACTGCATTTGCGTCAGTCAAAGCATCAACCACGACCACCGCACCTGGCTTACCCATCAAGTCTTTGATACCGCCATATTTAACGTTCAAGCTATCGATTTCCTCTTGGAAACGCTGCACTTCCAATTTGTTGTAGCGCTTTTCGAGGTCACCTGACGCCATGCGCTTTTCCAAGTTCTTCAGCTTCTTGATCTGCTGAGCAATCGTTGAGTTGTTGGTCAACATACCGCCAATCCAGCGTTCAACCACATATGGCTGATTGATCTTTTCAGCAGCCTGACGCACCACGTCTTTGGCTTGCTTTTTCGTACCAACAAACAATACTTTGCGGCCTGATGCTGCAATTTTTGTTAATTCTGGCAATGCCTTGTCCAATGCCTCAACCGTCTTGACCAAGTCAATGATGTGACTGTCCTGACGCTTACTGTGAATATATGGCGCCATCTTTGGGTGCCAGCGGCTGGTTTTGTGTCCAAAATGAACACCTGACTCCAGCAAAGCCTTAATGTCTACCTTTACAGACATTCTCTTCTCCTTTTGCCTCATCCGCCCACGATTTGGAGTGTGAAACGGATTGTGTCATTAAAATTAGTTACCTGATGATTATACCACTAATCCCCATCAGAGGCAACCATCCCTTGACGAGATTGAACGAATTTTTCCAATTCCTCGCTAAGCTCTATTCTTTCTAAACTAGTATCTAGAGGTGAATATATAGAAGATACCTTTTTAACATCACAATCTTTAGTAAACTCAAAATACTCAATTCCACTATCCGAAACGACAGCGCCATAAGTACTAGTCTTACGGTTCAAATCTTCCACAGTCATAGGCGGAGTTGGTTCGCCAGATACGTTTGCCGATAGCTTAAAGAATAGCAATGAAACTTTTTCTCCCGAAGGAATTTCATCTTCTACGCATATACGACGCGCATCAAAGGCTACAACCGAAGTATGGATATCTAGCGACACTTCTCTATATGAATCTTGAATCGTCTCATGCGGCCTAAATAATTTTGCAGTTACCTCTTTAGGCTTACCTGGCGTCTGGTCGACTCTAACCCCAAACTCACCACCAACTAGCGCCACCATACGCTCTGGCTCCCCCGAATTATATAGTTCAAAAGATTCGGTTTTATCGGAATTTTCTAATATCATTCCTAACTCTTTTGCTATTGCCAATTCCTTAGAGCGACAAAAAGCCTCTCCCGCTAAACTGCTCAAGCCAGTACTCTTACTCTTATCATATATCAAAGAGCCATTTTCCATAACACATGCTCCTCCTAAATTAGCTTATCTTATCTGTAATTATGCGCTACTTTTTACGTATACGTCAAGGCGTCCGCACGCCCTTTCGGTAAATATTGCAATACCTGCGGTTTTTTGCTAAAATACCAAGGTTATGAAAAGCAGTATTCACCCACAGAACTATCGCCCTGTCGTATTTAGCGACGATCAAGCAGGCTTTGCGTTCTTGACTCAGTCAACAGCGCCAACAACGGAGACTATTAAATGGGAAGACGGCAACGAATATCCGTTAGTCAAAGTTCATATTTCATCAGCTTCACATCCATTCTTTACTGGTGAGGAGAAGATTATCGACACCGAAGGTCGAGTTGATCGCTTTAAGGCGCGTCAGGCAGCAGCTGAAGCTCGCCGTGCCGCATTGGCAAATAAAGCCAAGAAAGCTAACGCCAATAAAGCCACAAAAGCTGATTCTCCAAAATCAGATAAAAAGGCTAAGAAATCTAGCAAATAGTAAGGTGTAGCGCCTTAAAAACCACCCAATAGTTGGGTGGTTTTTTATTCATAAGTAGTGTAATACCACATAAAACTATTCTTCATCAATCAAGGCAAACGCCAGTCAATTTCCCCGCGACCCTGTCGCACCAGAAACTCATTAGCACGCGAGAACGGCCGACTACCAAAGAACCCGCGATGCGCCGAAAACGGCGACGGATGCGCACTAGATATTTTCAAATGTTTCGGATTAGTAATCACCTGTCCGACTTTTTGAGCGTGCGCACCCCAAAGTATAAACACCAGCGGCTGATCATAATTATTCAGCATTTTTAATAAATTTTCGGAAAATTCCATCCAACCATATCCGGCATGACTACCCGCCTGGCCACGACGAACGCTCCAACTGGTGTTCATCATCAGCACGCCCTGCTTACCCCACGGTTCCAAAAAACCACTAGTCGGCATATCACCGCCGATATCATCCACAAGCTCTTTGAATATATTTTGCAAACTTGGTGGCAATTTCACCCCGCTCCGAACCGAAAAACTCATACCATGCGCCTGCCCTGGCCCATGATACGGGTCTTGACCAATGATTACTACTTTTACTCTGTCCAGCGGGCAAGCAGCGAAACATGAAAACATATCCTGACGTGGCGGATAAATATCAAATCTATCACGCTCCGCATCAACCCGATTCATCAATGCCCGAAAATAAGGCTGCTCAGCCTGATCCTCAACAAACTCCCGCCAGGTTGCAAACTTCATATTCTCATTAAACCACGGCTAATCCAACGTGACAATCGTTACGCCGCGACACATTATATCGCGATCTCCGCGCATCTTTGCAGCGCATAAGCCAGCCTACCTGTGGTATAATTTTATAGTATGACTAAAATCGCACTAGATATAGAAGCATTAAACGCTGAGCGATCCGAGCTGGGCGATTTTTTAGCACGACCAGACGCTTATAATGCACCAGATTTTACAGCGAAAAATAAGCGATTTTCAGAGCTGGAAACCTTGATTGCAAAAGCAACTGAGCGTCAGCAGTTAACTAGCAATTTAGCGGAAGCCAAAGAACTCGCTACTGGCGGTGATGAATTGGCGGAGCTAGCAAAAGTGGAAATTGCCGAAACTGAGACAAGATTGACAGAACTTGAAGAAGAGTTATTCATCTTACTCACCCCCAAAGACCCTAATGACGAAAAGAACATCATCATGGAAATACGTGCCGGTGCAGGCGGCGACGAAGCGTCATTATTCGCGGCGGAACTATACCGCATGTATTTACGCTGGTGCGAGGCACACAATTACCGAACTGAGCTGATCGACCAATCACCCAACGATTCTGGCGGCTATAAAGAAGTAATCTTTAGTATTAAGGGAGACTCACCATACGCTCAATTAAAATTTGAGGGCGGCGTGCATCGAGTTCAACGTGTGCCAGTTACCGAAAGTCAAGGACGAGTTCACACTTCAACCGCCACGGTTGCGGTATTGCCAGAAGCTGAAGAGGCTGATGTCGAGATAAATGCGAACGACCTCCGAGTCGACGTATTCCGCTCAGGCGGACATGGTGGTCAGAGCGTCAACACCACCGACTCAGCAGTGCGTATCACCCACCTACCGACCGGTATTGTCGTTACCAACCAAGACGAGAAATCTCAGATTAAAAATAAAGAAAAGGCGCTAAGCGTGCTACGTTCACGACTATTACAGATGAAAATTGACGAGGAAAACGCCAAATTAACCGCCGAGCGTCGCTCTCTGGTTGGAACTGGCGACCGCTCAGAGAAGATCCGCACCTACAACTTCCCGCAAGATCGCATCACAGACCACCGCATTCACTACAGCCGTAGCAATATCCCCGCTGCAATGAACGGGGATATCGACGATTTAATTGAGAATCTACAGAGATATGAACGTGAACTAAAAGCGAAGAACGCTAATCATTAAAGAGATCTAGATGTTTATACTCTAGATCACGTGCAGCATTAGCCCATTTTTCTCGATGCTCCGGACTCAAAGATTTATCACCTGCGCGCTTCATATACTTTTCATATAGACCCCGGATAGCAGCTTCATCAGCAGTTCTCTGTTCTTCAGGAGTCATATTTCTACGCGCCTCTTCCCACCGACTCAACAACCTTTCAGTATCGCTCTCTGCTGCTGTCCCTTCGGTTATTGTATCCATAGGCCTTATTCCACCTCCATCACTCCCCAGACCAAGGCCTATTCCCATAATCACATTACTGGTGGTGGGAAGTTCATACTTTCTTTCTACCATACTATTTAATATCGTCCATTTTTTTCGCTTAATAATACAAACAATATAATACTATCTTTGGCTTTATTTGTCAATATCTTCTACAATCTTAGCCCTTAATTTTGCAAGCATTTTACTTTTTACATTCCATAGATATATGTTATAATTAACAATATGACTATCTCTGATTGGCTAAAGGTGGCCACCAAGTCCTTAAAGAATATCGGTATTTCATCCGCCAGATTAGACGCCGAATTGATATTAGCCAACACTTTGCGGAAAAACCGCACTTACCTACACGCTCACCTGGACGAAAAAATCGATCCCAGGCGACTTGACATCGCCAATGCCAGACTAGATCTGAGGTTAGACCGCGTGCCAATCGCTTATATTCTGGGCTATAAAGAATTTTATGGCCGCAGATTTACCGTATCGCCATCAGTTCTAATTCCCCGCCCAGAGTCCGAAGATTTGATTTATTTATTCTTAGAATTGACCGCTAGTGAGATTACTGAAAAAACCCTCATTGACGTAGGTACTGGTTCTGGCTGTCTGGGAATAACCGCCAAACTAGAGAGGAACAACCTGTCTGTTATTTTGTCCGATGTTAGCAAACCAGCTCTGAAAATTGCCAAAAAAAATGCCGACGCACTGAAAGCAGACGTCACAATTCAGCAGCAGTCTTTACTTAATGGGCAAATTAGACCAGTTGACTATATTTTTGCTAATCTACCTTATGTTGATAAGGATTGGGACGTTTCACCAGAGCTCAAATACGAGCCAGAACTCGCCCTCTTTGCTGAGGACGAAGGGCTTAAACTTATCTTAGAATTAATCTCACAGGTACCAAGGTGTCTCACTTCAGGTGGACTACTATTCATTGAGGCCGACCCTTGCCAGCACAATAGAATTATCGATACTGCTATAAAAAACGGGTTCAACGAAGAAAAAAGACTTAACTATATTCTAGCTCTGCGGCTTATACGCGCCCAAAACCAAATCTAAAACCAGCTCTTTATTACCGCGCAAAACCGTAACTTTAACTGTCTCTCCTGGCAAAAACTCAGACACTAAAGTCGATAAGCTACCATCATCACCGACATTTTTATCATTAATCTTAGTGATAATATCACCACTTTTTATACCAGCTTTATCAGCTGGACCATCTTTTTCTATAGTGGACTCCGACCCTCCAGTGATGTAAGCGCCAGATTTTACCGGCAGCTTATATTCCGACTGAATGTCTGGCGTAATAGATGCGTAACGGACACCCAGATAAGCCTTCTGGACACCATTGCCGCTTATAACACCTCTCACCATGCCTTTTACGGCGTTAATTGGAATAGCAAAACCGATGCTTTGTGCGTCAGAGGCAATAGCTGTATTGATGCCAATCACCTGTCCTGCCATATTAATAAGTGGCCCACCAGAGTTACCAAGATTAATCGGCGCGTCAGTCTGCAACAGGTCAGTCAAGCTTTCTGTTTTAGCCCCCCTAGAGTCAGAACTTGCTACAACTGGTCGTCCTTTACCGGAAATTATGCCGCTAGACACAGTATTCTGATATTGCCCCAGAGAATTCCCGATGGCAACAACTTTTTGCCCAACTTTTACCGTGCCAGAATTACCAAGCTCCGCCACTGGCAGCTTCTTAGCATCTTTAATTTTTAAAAACGCAATGTCATTAAGTGGATCGACACCGACTAATGAAACATCAGTAAATTGGTCTCCATTATGTGTAACTACTCTAATTTTTTGAGAATTTTTAACAACATGCTTATTTGTCAAAACATAACCATCAGCGCTAATAATAACGCCAGTCCCGGCGCCCATCTTCTCAGAATCCTCACTAGAGACAACTATAGAAACGACACTAGGTGAAACTTTATCAACAACTTTTGAGACGTCGCCATCGCTGACTGTTATTGAATTACCGTCATGCTTTACGTCTTGAGATAGACGATTAGCCAGCTGAAGCGTTATCCAACTCGTTAAGAATATTATACTAACCAGTGTGGCAGCGCCCACCACACCACCAACCAACCATAAGGCTAATCTCTTCTGTTTGCCAGAATTTTGCATATATTTTCACCTCCCTATCAATTAAATAGTCACCGAATTGAGAAACGCAAACATCACGAATATAATAGCAATTGTAAGAATTACCGGCCCAGATATATCTGAAAAACGAACAATTTTATGCTTTTTATACGACTGATAGGCCTTGCTGGTAACGAGCGATAGTAGCAGTAAAATTATGGTAATTTGCGGAACGCCACCAAACAACAAGCCACCGTAGACAAACGTCCAATGATAAGCCAACCAGCCCAATTCAGCAAAGACGACCCCCCAAATTGCAGACAATAGTACAGTTTGCCTCTCGTCATAGCTGTGTAGGAAATGACGCGCCGCGCTATAGCCGATTAAGAACATCAAGAAAACGACCACAGAAACTGGCCAATCATAAGACACGGCCATTAGCGCGGTAACTCCAATAAAAATAGCGACAGCCGACTGCAAAGCCACTTGCCAACGCTTCGACATTGGCTTAATTACAATCAGCCAAATAGCGTAGAGTATTGCCAAGAAAGCTCGGAAATATAAACTTGACGTAGACAGATACATCAAGCCAACCACGCCGACACCAACAGTTAGATCAACCAAATTAGCCTGCATGTTTGCCCACCAAAAACGTGGCCGTACAGCGATTATGCGCCATTTACTCAGGACAACAAGCGCTAATGCTGGATATGGCGACTGAATAGTTTGGGCGATAGCAAATAGTACCGCCGCCAAGCCAATATTTAAGACATAGTAAACCAGTTCACTCCAAAATGTCCTGCGTTTAACTGTTTTTAGTAACTCCATAACTCCTTCTATTATACCAAACTACGATCCAGATCCCACCACAACGATAAACTGGGCGTCAACGCTTAGGTTATATTTTGGAGAGTCAGACGAAACTGAACCATACATTTCCTCAAACTTCGATTTTGTAGCAGATTTTTCTTTACCGGCTGGCAATTGATAGACGCGAGTTTTTGTCGACTTCTCGTTGCCCGGGGCGTTGCCAACATGAACTACTTTTAGACCTAACTCCGACAGTCTATCCGCCTCTTTCTGCGCAGCGCCACTTATGCCGCTACCGTTCAAGACAGCAACCGTCGCCTTTTCCTTGGATAGCGGCGTGGAGTAAATTTCTGACTTTATATAAGCACGAATATCGCTATAATCATACAGTCCTGCGGCTGGTTGAACTATACTTGCACCACCTGCTGTACCAGTTGTCATCAATGTATTATCTGACTCCACAAAGCTCAACCGATGAATATCGGATTCTTTGATTTCTGACGCCAGGTTCATAATAGTCCGAATCTCTTTCGTATCTATATTGGTACGCAAATTCTTACCCATAGCATCCATTAGTGAAGTCACTTTACCAAAGTTTGTTAAAGTACCAGTAGAGGTTGCCTTACTCTTAAGAGCCATCAATACCAACTGCTGGTTCTTCTCACGGTCAAAGTTAGACTGTTCCAGGCCGTATGTCGGCGCCACTAATCCACGAGCTCTAGAAAACCACATAGCCTTTTCACCGTCCATCTCATGGCTACCATTAGCCAGCTGCATATAATGTCCAGTTGGGCAACGCGCACGACGCTGCTGAGCATTTAATTCCTTAGCGCGACACATCCAGTCCATGCTTGGATCGAGAATTCCTCGCGGATCACGACTCTGCACATTGACCGTAACGCCACCAACCGCATTAACCGCGTCACGAATCACTGCTGTATTGATATGTGCCACATATTGAATATCCATGCCAAAAATATCACCAATAAATTTCTTTGTTTTGTCCATCCGCTCAGTCTCGGCCTCTGGACTATTGCTATTATTCACACAGCCAAAATATTCGTTAATTTTACCAGCATAGCCGGAATTACATGCCATGCCAAACTTAACGTATAGGTCCCGTGGAATACTAAACATGTAAGCATCCTTTTTCGTCTGATTAACACTAAGGACCATCATCGAGTCAGTGAGTGTTGCACCCGGATGATCTGGATCGTCATCAGTTGTACCGAGAATCAGCACATTACTTCGTCCATAAGAATCCTCTTTTAATTTCTGCTGCGAGAATAGATCGAAGATATTACCATTACCAAATACACTGTGCATTGTTTGCCATACCTTCAAGAGCAACCAGCCAGCAACAATCGCTATTATAATCCCAATAATTGCAAGAATAACCCTCACGATAAGCTTTTTCTTACGTTTTTGCTTCCGCTCCTGTCGATGTGATGGCTTGGTGCTCTCATCAATAGCTGCCAATGATTCGCTAATATTCTGCTTTAATTTATTGGCAGCAGAAGCTGGACGTTGAACATTACCTTGAATATTACTCAAAGCACGTGGCTTGTCCTGGGTATCACTAACACGCCCGATTGTGGTCGTTTTCTTACTAGAAATTTCCCCCAACGAAGCTCGCTGCGGCCGTCCGGTGACAAAACCGTCCATCGACTGTTTGCGTGATTTCATATCTATTGATTATAGCACACGAAACGCTTATAATTAAAGCAATGGACGCTACTTTTATGGATCGTCATCCAAAGTTACAAGATGGCCTAGGGATGGTCATTTTCGTTGTAGGAGTGGTGATTGGCACTATTTTATTGAACACATTTGTGTTTCAAACATTTAACGTCGAAGGCGCCAGCATGGAAACTACCATGTATACTGGCGACCGATTAATCGTCAATCGCTTGCCAGTTACATCTTCAAAATTACAGAATAAGAACTACATTCCCAAACGCGGCGAGATTATTGTTTTTAAGAACCCTAATTTTAACGCCTCGACCGGTAAGGATGAATACATCGTCAAGCGTGTAATCGCCTTTGCCAGCGAACGCGTTACTGTAAAAAACGGTACAGTGACAGTCTACAATAAAGAAAACCCTAATGGCTTCAATCCAGACACTTCTGTTAATAAAAATGAGCCAGGTCAACCAACTTCTGGCGATGTTGATTCAACCGTGCCCGACGGCACCGTGTTCGTTATGGGCGACCACCGACAGGGTAGCTATTCATGCGATTCCCGAAACTGCATGGGACCAATACCCCTATATGACATAGTTGGTCCCGTTAGTTTGCGGATATTCCCCTTCAATAAAATTCGCTCTTTCTAATACCAATAAGAACTATCTTTCAAGCAATTCTCGTATTCGTTCAAACTCAAGACCATCCTTAAATTTGATACTAATCTGGCCCGCTCCACGTCCGTTAGTACGGATCTTCACACCTGTACCAAACCTCTTAGATAGGCTCGCCACCGCGTCCGCATGCGGCATATCCGCCGGACGACGTTTATTCTCAATTGGACTATCCTTAGCCTGCTTCCACAGCGTCACCACCTGCTCAACCCGACGCGCCGACCATTCTTCACGAATCGCCCGCTCCATAATGTCTTCCGCCGCTTCTTCAGGTAGACCAATAAGCGGCCTAGCCTGGCCCTCATTCAGCCTTCCTTCAAATAGTGCTTTCTGTACAGACTTTGGTAATTTCAGCAGTCTCAGCGTGTTACTGACGGCGCTAATGGACTTACCGCCCAAACGCTTGCCGATCTCCTCTAAAGTCATGTTAAACTGGTCACGTAATTTCTGATAAGCTGTAGCCGTCTCCAGAGCATTCAAATCGTGCCGCTGCAAATTCTCAATCAAAGAAATCTCCAGACGATTCTGGTCGTTCATGCTCCTAACAATACAAGGCACCTCTGTTAATCCGGCCTTATTAGCAGCACGCCAGCGCCTTTCTCCCGCCACAATCAAATATTTATCGCCCTTTGGCGTCACCACAATTGGCTGGACCACACCGTGCTCACGCACCGACTCTGCCAGCTCATTCAGGGCAGTCTCATCAAAAAAGCGACGCGGCTGATCTGGATCTGGAACAACTTTATCAATTGCAATATCTCTTAAGCGCGATACCTTCTCGTCCTGCTGTGCTGTCGGATCAAATGTTTCGTCAATCAAATTAGTTGGGATCAACGACTCGAAACCCCTACCTAAACCTTTTTTCATCGCTCCACCCTCTCTATAATTTCCTTCGTTAATGCTTTATAGGCGCGAGAACCCTTTGAAAATCGATCATATGCTCCGACTGGCGCGCCGTGGCTAGGCGCCTCTGCCAAACGAATATTTCGCGGAATGTTATTCTTAAAAATTTTATCTGGAAAATACTTCTTAATTTCCGCGTGAACCTGCCCAGATAGTGTAGTCCTGGAGTCCATCATCGTCAGCAAAACACCCAATAATTCCAAAGGTGGATTAAGCCCCTTCTTTATCAATTTCATACTTTCAAGTAGTTGCCCCAAGCCCTCCAGCGCATAAAACTCCGCCTGAACTGGCAGCAGTACGTAATTAGCGGCAATCATGCCATTAACGGTTAACAGGCTCAGACTCGGCGGACTATCAATAATGATATAATCATAGTCTGTTGCTTTTTTCAGCGCCTCACGCAAACGAATAAACCTACCTTCCGCCTGGGCCAGTTCAACTTCTGTATTTGCCAGGTGAGGCGTGGCTGGTGCAATCGACAGATTTTTATATTCGGTCGGCAGGACAATATTCGCCAAATCAATTTGCCGCATAATCACCTCAGATATCGTTGCGCCCAGATTCTGCTTATCAATCCCCAGACCACTGGTTGCATTGCCCTGAGGGTCAAAATCCACTAACAGAGTCTTCTTACCAGCTTTTGCCAAAAAATATGCTACGTTAATCGACGTCGTTGTTTTACCGACGCCACCTTTTTGATTTGTCACCGCAATGATTTTTGTCATTCGTTCCCCTTTTTACCTGCCCTAATTATAGCATGAGCAAAACAGAAATAACAGACACCAAAAAACCGCTTCTCTGATGGAAGCGGCTCTTTCAATTATTTGATTGACGTAATCTGAATCTTGGTGTACTTCTGGCGATGACCAGTTTCTTTGTGAACGCGTTTTTTGCTCTTGTAGCGGATAACGCGAATCTTGTCGCCCTTAACTTCCGCCTCAACGACCTTCGCCTTCACTACCGCGCCCTTCACCGTTGGCGTACCGACTTTTGTTTTATCACCATCAATCACTAAAAGTGCGTCGAGAGTGAGTTCTTTTGTGCCTTCAGGGAGGAGATCCACCAAGAGGGACTCTTTTTCGCTGACAATATACTGTTTGCCAGAGATTTTTACGACTGCTTTCATTTCGTTCCTTAATATATATTTACTATCAGTGACCAATTATAACAGAGACAGACGATACATGCAACTAGTTTTTCTGCAGCTCAGCCATGGCGTTATTGGCGCGCAGCCAGCCGCTGGGCGAACCGCACTCCATATAGTCACCCTTAGCCTCGCCCACCGCGATGACGCCACCACTGGCAATATACGCGTTGATGGCGTCAGTCAGCTCAAACTCGCCGCGCTGTGGATTGGCAGGCAATGTCCGTGCCAGTTCGAAAATTTCTTTGTTGAGAACGTAAAAGCTTGAATTGCTGAGGTTACTTGGCGCTTCTTCTAGCTTTGGCTTCTCAATGATGCGGACAAAATTGCCCTGCTCGTCAGTTTTGATGATACCCGTCTGCGGGATAAACGCCTCCTCAACAGGATTACCCAACAAACCAGCCGACAAGCTGCGAGCCTCCACCAATTCCGCCAGATCGGCCGCATTTGAACCGCCATCACTGCGCCAAAAGAATTGGTCACCCATAACCACAAATGCCGACTCACCCGGTTCAATAAATTCACTCGCCAATCCCACCGGGATGCTCGTGCCATAACCCCCAGTACTTGGCTGGGTTAAAAAATGTATTCGCACGTCACGGAGCGGCGCTACCAGAGCTAATTTGTCCTGTTTACCAGCGCGCCGCAAATAATCGTTCAGCTGAATATTTGACCGATAATAACTCTGCACCTGAGTGCTCTGCTCACCGACCACGAAATAAATATCCTTCACGCCCGCCCGAACAATATCTTGCACGATATAATCAACCACCGGTCGCGTCCCCACCGGTAGCATACACTTTTCGATTGATTTGGTAATCGGCAGCATCCGCGTACCCCAACCGGCAACTGGAATGATAGCTTTAGTGATCACACTTACCTCCCATATCTTCAACTCTTTATAAGTATACTCATCATCTATAGGCTAATTATAAACCATAGTCATCATAACCACTACCAACACGAGACCAGAATTGACGAATATCCTCTATATCATCGACATCCAAATGAATTGCCTGCGGCTCCTGCTGCTCCTTGATAATTTCCTCGGCAAGACCATCAGCAAGTGGATCAACCGGCAAAAATCCTACTTTACGACCAAATAATTTATTAAATAAATTTTGCATAATTTTTATCTTTACTTATAACTGATTACAATATTAACATAAATATTATAAAAAGTCAATAAAGTAGCCTCTTACGCTAAGGAGGCTACTTATTTCAATTGACAGACTTAAGCTTATTTAGCCTTTTGCAATGATATTGCTACCATTTTATCGTCAATTTTAACGTCATATTTTTCCGCATCATTTACCGTAGAGTCTAATTTTACAGCCAATGTCTCGGCAGTAATAACTTCGGCAAGCATGTTGATGGCTTGAGTAATTTCTGTATCCGCACTAAAAATAGCAAGCTCAATCCGATCGTCTACCTGCAGCCCCGCTTTCTTACGCGCGCTCTGGACGTGGCGAATAATCTCACGTACCAATCCTTCACGCTTCAGTTCAGGAGTAATGACGAAATCATAGACAACACTTGGCTGTGCTGATGGTTCATTAAACTCAAACTCTGATCTGGTGGAAACTTCTACTGATTTAACGTTCAATTCGTCTCGCGCAATATCAACAAAGAACTGAACAACTTCCTCTGGCGTATTCTGAGAAATAGTGCTGACAAGTTTAGCGGAAGCCAGTGGCTGACGAACCTTAATTCCAGCTGCGGCGCGCTTCGACAAACCGTCATTGACGGCAACGCGCAAGGCATTCATGTCACGCAATATCGCCCTATTGATTTCACCTGCTGGCAACCAATCCTTCAAATGAATCGATTCGTCATCACCTGTCAAATTGTGATACAACTCCTCGGCCAAAAACGGTGTAAATGGCGCCAAAATGTAGCTCAAGCGCACCAGCACGTAGTGCAGCGTCCGGTAAGCATCGTTCTTATCGCCATCATCCTCCGACTTCCAGAAGCGGCGGCGACTACGACGAACATACCAGTTGCTGGCATCATCAAGGAATGGCAAAATCGGGCTCAGCGCATCAGGAATATTGTAGGTATCCATGTGACACTCAACTTCTGCCACCAGCTGATGCAACCGACTGATGATCCAGATATCAAGCGGATTAGTCAACTCGCTCAGCGGATCTTTCAATTCGCCATTAAATTCCCAGCCATCAACCTCCGCGTACATGGTGAAGAAATCATACATATTCCAAATCATACTGAGTTTACGTGCCACGTCACCAACGTCTTTGTCGTGCAAAGCAAAGTCTTCGCCGTTGAGTAGCGGACTACTCAGCAGCAGGAAGCGCAAGGAATCAGCACTGAACTTATTCATCAGCTCGTTCGGATCAGTAAAGTTACCAAGCGACTTACTCATCTTACGGCCATCATTGCCCGCAACCACACCAGTGGTGATGACATTGCTGTAGGCATTTTTATGCTGCACGCCTGCCTCACCAAAGGCACCGATTTCTGCCAAGGCAGCATTGACAGCGTGCACGTAGTAGAACCACGCTCGCACCTGACCGATGTACTCAACGATGAAATCCGCCGGGTAATTCTGCTCAAACTTGGCCTGGTTTTCAAACGGATAATGTAGCTGGGCAAACGGCATACTACCGCTCTCAAACCAACAGTCCAGTACCTTATCAATGCGGGTAAACGTTTCGCCGTCGATTTCAAAAGTAATGTCATCCACCCACGGGCGATGGTAATCATCCAGCTCCACGCCGCTCAGCTCCTTCAACTCTGCATAAGAGCCAACCACCTTGACCGTGCCGCGGTCACCCTTCCACACTGGCATAGCCGTCGCCCAGAAGCGGTCACGGCTCAGGTTCCAGTCTGGTGCCTGCTCGATATTTTTGGCAAAACGACCGTGCTTCAGGTGGCTCGGGAACCAATTGATATGCTCGTTCTGCTCCAGCATCAGCGGCTTTTGCCCCTGGATGTCGAAAAACCATGACGGAATCGCCCGATACATGATGCGCTGCTTGCTGCGCGGGTTGAACGGGTATTCGTGACGAATGTACTCAATCTTCCACACCACGCCCTTTTCTTTCAGGTCTTTGGCGATGAACTTGTTATTGTCCCACACCTCGAGGCCTTTGTAATTGGTATCGGTGTAGTAGCCGTTATCATCGATGATGTGGAAGGCGCTAATGCCGTGGCGCTTGGCCAGCTCAAAGTCGTCCTCACCATAAGCCGGTGCGATGTGCACGATACCCGTACCCGACTCGTGCGACACGAAATCCGCCGCGTAGATGGTGTGAATCTTGTCATTCTCTGGCCAATTCGAGCCCGTATCGAGCGGCTGGTAGGTTTTACCCACCAATTCGCTACCGGGGAATTTGCGCAATACTTTGTAATCAAGCGGCTGGTGTTTTTCGTCCTGCAAGACACGCCCCAAGGCCTCCTCGGCGATGATGAGCTTCTCACCCCCCACCAACACTTCGCAATACGTCATCTCTGGATTGACGGCCAACATCAAGTTAGCTGGCAGCGTCCATGGCGTAGTCGTCCAAGCCAAAACAGCAACATCTTCATCAGGCAACTTAAACTTCACATACACACTCGGGTCGGTCACCGTTTGGTAGGCGTCGTTGTCCATGGTCACTTCGGCCTTGCTGACAGGGGTAGCAAACTTGGTGTCGTACATCAGCACCTTTTCGCCTTCATAGATTTTGCCAGCCTCGTATAGCTGCTTGAAGGCCCACCAGACGCTCTCCATAAAGTCCTTGTCCATAGTGCGGTAGGCACCCGTAAAGTCTACCCAACGGCCGATTCGATCGATCACGCCCTGCCAGGTTTCGCTGTTCGCTACCATGCTTTCGCGCGCCTTGGTGATGTATTTTTCCAGGCTGATGGTCGGCAGTGGCTGACCGTCTTTATCCAGCGGTGCTGGCTGGTCGCTACTCGTCACAATCTGCCGCCGATCCACGATATTCAGCTGCTTTTCGACGAAATTCTCCGCCGGCAGCCCATGACAGTCCCAGCCCCAGCGGCGCTCCACACGCTTGCCTTTCATCGTCCAGTAGCGCGGCACGGCGTCCTTGACGATTGAGCTTAGTAGCGTGCCGTGGTGTGGCACACCAGTGATAAACGGCGGACCGTCATAAAAGACATAGGCGTTATCCGCTGGCCGCTGCGCCACCGACTTATCAAACACCTGGTTATCTTTCCAGCGCTGCACCCAATCCTTCTCGTATTCTGCCGCTCGGCGGCGTGTGCCATGTTTGAATTTCATTGTATCTCCTTATTTAAATATAAAAATCACCTCTTTTGACTTCGAGAATCCGCTGGAGGTGTTTCAAACGGACGGTACCATCTCGATTCCAAAAGAAGTGACTCTTTCAGCTCTTTCTTATGCTATTTACGCAAGCTCGCGGCGGGGTCTAATTTCAGCTGATCCAAAATCACACTGATTTCTTCCCGCAGACTTCGCGGTTGATAGCCGCTCATTTCGCCGCGCCGCCACAGCAGCTAGCACACGCAAAAACGCCCTACTCACATTGTAGCGCGTTTTTACCAAAATCCCAAGATATTTTTATTTCCAACCCTGCTAAAATACTAACGATTACCAAATTTAACTGATTTTTTACGGCGCTTAATTGTGACAATAAGACCAATCAATAGCAGAATAACCAACAACAAGGCGCCACCAATTATCGCCAAAGCCATAATTGACGGCCAGAAAAACAGTTCTTTAGGCTCAATATCCTTCGTTATTAGTTCACTCTTATTCTGACCAATCCCCCATTCGCCAGCCTTTTTCTTGTAAGAAATCGAGAGCTCTGCTTTATATTTACCCCCCCAGAAAGGCGCCAGCTTACTTTCATAGCGGAATTGACGTGTTTCATTAGCAATCGTTGCATTTACGCCACCATTCTTATAAACAACATTACCTGCCGCATCCTTGACTACCAATTTAATATCGACATCAGCAGATACATTACCAGAATTCTTCAGTGCAATTTCATACAACTGACTACCGTTTTCATTCTTGATATCAAATTTATCAATTGTCACATCGCGATGAATATCTCCAGGAACAACTATTGCCATGCGAATCGCCTGGCGGGTTTGTATCTGGACTCCGCCCGTTGCTACAGGTTGAGTATTTTTACGCTGTACGACAATGCAGGCGTTATGCTCACCAACATCCACCTTACTAGGGACCTTAACCGTAAAATCGACTAGTTTATTCTCCTTTGCCTCAAGCGTTATCTCCTGCTTAGGGATGTTAACCCATTTACCAGCATCAACCTTATCCTCTACTTTTTGCTTGCAGGTCATATCACCAGTCGCCGTTACCGTGCCATCAACCACATAAACCTCAACCGTTGCTTTTTCATCTAGTCCATTCTGAAGATGTAGTTGATCGGATTTTGCGGCGCCGCCAGATAGATTGTATATAAAAATTGATTGGGTTCTCGGGTTGTTTGGATCTGGATTAGCTGGCCGACCACCAATTCCCGCAGCAGATACTGACGCGGGTAAAATCAGCCCTACAATAATAGCTGCTCCAACTATTTTACGCCACAATAAACTATTCATAACCCTCCTTACAAACTATACTACCTATTATACCAAGATAATCTGCTTATGACTACTGTCTTACGCAAATTAAAAACGGACATCCGCAGTGGTGCCCGTTTTTATAAATGTCTTAACTATTTAGATAGCAGCAACAGTTTGTGTCATTGGCAAGGTGTATGTACCTGCTTTCTGACCAGCTGGAATATCTTGTTTCAAGCTAACCCCTGTGATGTAGCCATTCCAGACAGTATCAGCATCCGCTGAAGCACTCATTAGCGTAACTGGGTTGCTACCAGAAAAAGACATTGGCCCACCTTTAGTGATACGAAAAGCCGTACCAATTACCGGAGTAACTGTGCCAGTTGATGGATCAACCGTTAGACGACCATCAGCGGCAGTGCCGTTATATTTGTAGCTTTTGCCACCGTCTGTCCATTTGCCAGTACCTGGAGTGGTTGCGTTCAAAGTCAGCGTCCAGCCGTTATTAGCACCACCAGGGTTATCAACAGAAATACGCTTGTCATTTTCACCAAACGTGCCTGTTGAGGTCTGAGCTGACGTAGACAATGTCACAGCACCCATCGCAAATGTTGGGTTACTGACAACCGCATTGCTTGAATTACGGATATCAGTACTTAATGCGCCGGCATTAATTGTTTGAGTCAAAGTAGAGTTAGCGGTATTCGCCGCATAAACAGCAGAGCCAGCCAATCCGGCAAGACTAACTGCTCCAAATCCGACAGCTGCCAATAATTTTAATTTCTTCATTTTCCCTCCTTGTTTTGTGAATTTAATTTGTTTATCGTAAATTATTACGCTTATTTCTTCATCCATCCCGCTCCTTTTCTTTTTTATGAATCAACAGCAGGATAGATGCTACAAAAATTGCGGTGACACTAATGGCAATCATCAGCCACATACTAACGCCCGTACTTGCTAAAATTCGGCCAACTTTTTTAACTATATTTGGAACGGCGAAGATCTCTCCAATGCTTTGTTTTGGAATAGTGACTGAAAAATCAGCAAACTGAGTTACCTCTGGTGATAAAGGGTTAGCCCTCATTTTGGCCGTAGCTCGCCCATTATAAGTATGGCCTGGGGCTAGTGGCGTAAAATTATCCCCCGGATGGTCGTTTTGCCAATTTGAGAAATCTAATGTCCAAACGTTACCATTCACCCGAAGTTCGCTATCTCGCCCTAATACAAACGTCCGCCCATTAAACTCCACCACCAGATCATGTTGGCCTGTTGCGGGATTAGTGATTGTATGGACCGCGTCATATACACCATATAAAACTGGATGTTTCTTATCCACCAAATCAAGCTTCATAAACTTTGGTGCAAAGATTTGACAATCAGGATGATTTAATTGATTACCACTCTCCAGCGTAGTGTGCGTACAATCAATATCCCGAATCACCTGCGACAACGTCGAATCTGCAGTCGCAAAAACCGGCGAAGAAATACTCATTGCAACAAGTAGTGTGATAGTAGTGAATATTTTTTTTACTCTGCTCATCATACCCCTACTGCGCCGTCACCGTTAATGTCATTGGTAAATTATACACGCCAGGACTCTGATATGCCGGAATAGTCTGGTTCAGCCTAACATTACGCAATAAAAATGCACAGCCCAGCTGATCGGTTGAGCTACTGCTACTCATCAGCGTAATACTATTTGCATTTGCTCCTCCTGCTTGGAATTGCAAATCAGAACCCTTTTGTACACCACTAGTGTTACACCACGACCCACTCAATGAACGACCCGACGCCGACGTGACGACATAGGCCGCCGCAAACTTAACCGACAAGAACCCTTGGGTGTCACTATTGCCATTGAACATGTAGGACTTCGTGCCACCTGATTGCTGCCAGCGAGCAGTCGACCCATTAGAAGCTGATAATACCACACTCCATCCAGCATCAGTCTGCGTATTAACCACCTCAATTTGCTTTGAACTAGTGTCAGACAGATAAGCGCCCGTGATTACACTGTTTCTACTCGTGGTCGCATTAGTAAATCTCGCAGTTGGATTAACCACTGTTGTTCCCGCACTGTTTGCAAAACGAAGATCCAACGACCCAGGAGCCGTCTTAAACTCTGGATACACCTCATATGTATCAACACTGGTACCCGGCGCAGCGGTAGTGTCTGTGACTAAGCGAACACAATAATTTTCATTCCTATCAAGACCCCTATCAACCAGCATCAAATCCCAAACCCCTACTTCGCCGGCAGCTATATCTTGGGTATTCGCAAACGTTGTCCAAGGACTATTCTTTCTGACAATCGTCTGCGGGCGCGTACCGACAGTATCTTCCGGTAACGTCGGATCATCTGAAATCTTAGTTATAGCTGTACCATCTGCTGGACCGCTTGTGGCGTACCTAAGTTTTGCCGCTCCATTAATCGGCTGCCAAGCCGCACCATTAACTGCCGAACATGTTACCGCACTACCTTTTTTTGCATATTCGGCACGTAATTTAATTGCTGAGTCCCCGATGGTTCGCCCTGGAGTTGATAACGACGTAGGCGTTAGCGCATTAGACGACAAGCTATTACCCAATTGATAATGTGAGTTCTCGCCCCAACAGTAAACATAGCCTCTAGTCGTTAAAGCACAAGAGTAATTACTACCACTAGCTATATCACTTATAGTATTGTCAGCGGTTATTGATGGCATGTTGACTTTTACCGGTGACGTCGAATCTGAGGTTGACCCATTGCCTAACTGTCCCTTGTCGCCGGCTCCCCAACAGTAAACATCTCCGTTGCTAATCAATACACAAGTATGCTCGTAGTTAGCTTTTACCCGTCTAATCGTCTTTCCGCCACCAAGAATTCCACTTACCGAGGCAGGTGAAGGAGCATGGCTGTCCGTAGTTGACCCATTGCCAATCTGTCCCCTATTATTTTTTCCCCAGCAATACAATCCTTGGGAACCCGAAATTACAGCACAAGCATGAGTGGCATGTCCAGAAATTGACTCAACCTTCTTGCCGCCAAAGCTTATCTGTACCGGCCGCGCAGAATAGCCGCTAGTTTGACCGGTACCAATCCGACCATTTTCAGTAGTACCCCAACAAAATACCGAGCCGTCAGTCGTTAAGGCGCACGAGTAGAAAAATCCCGCAATAATCTGCTTAACTCGTCGCCCTCCAAAATCATTCATGGAAGTAGCTACTGGCACATTAGATATGGTCGTTGAATTATTACCTAGCTCACCATAAGCATTCTGCCCCCAGCAATAGATTTTACCATCGGAGTCTAGTGCACAGTTATGATTAAATCCTGTGGCAATTTGCGTAATATTTTTACCTGACATCACCCCCGAAGTACTAACGGCCACCGGTGCATTAGCCTGGTTATAAGTCCCATTTCCTAGCTCTCCATTGCTTCCATAACCCCAGCAATACACTCTGTTATCAGAAGCAATTGCACAAGAATGCCAATCTCCAGTAGCAATCTGCTTAATAGCTTTACCACTTAAGTCGCCGTCAGTATAAATAGGCGTCGGAGTGCTCGAATCGGAAGTTGAGTTAGTGCCAAGCGCCCCCCAAGCATCCTCTCCCCAACAATAAGCCTTATTATCTGACAAGATAGCACAACCGTGGTTATGTCCTTCGCCAACCGCTGCCAGGCTTTTTGTAAACAGTCCTTTATTTTGCACGCCAACTCTCAAACGAAAATCAGCACCAGGCTTTGACAATATGGCCTGAGTATTAGTACCAGCTAATGGAGCTCCTGGATTAGCTGAATTTGACGGACTGTAAAAGCGATATGAGACTTGACCAATTTCATTCTGTTTACCGCCCGCTGGAATTGTCGCATGGCTCTGCTGCGATGTCACAAAAATGAAGCTCATGACCGCAAAAACGGCAATAATACCACCAAAAGTAAAATAATATCCCGTTCGGCGCCTATTTTTAATTAATAATGACTTCTTATTTTTTATCATGCTCTATTGTTCTTAATTGAGCCCTACCCTATGATTACTCATCATCAAGTATAACATAAGCTTTTTAGATAAAACAATGACTCTTTAGAACAGCTGTCCGCCAAACTTAGCGATTATTGCTACAACGACTAAAACAATTACAGATACAGCAATAAGCGCATCATATCCACCACTAACAAATTTCTGCGCACCCCGCCAAGAAATATTTTTCCGCAAAATATTATAACGTGTTAATCCGAAGAAGATTAGCGTCATCCCCACGTCAAGCGTCAAACACCATGGACACAGCGCGCCAATTTCAATGTAGCTCATATAAAACATCCAGGCAGCAAAAACCATCCCCGCTATCGCTCCAGCTTGCGCCGCCTGCATGAACCACTTCGGGAACTTCGCGCCCGCAAGTAACGCCACGGCAATCGTCACCATAACAGGCAGAGTCATCACACCAATGAAGCTGTTTGGAAATCCTAAAATAGTTGCCGACCAATGGCTGGCTACCGTTGAACAGCTTAATACTGAGTTAAGGTCACAGCTCAGCACTGCATGAGAATTCTTTGCTAATATAAGTGCCTCGATAGACAACATAAAAGACGCCAGCAGCCCCAAAGCACTACCTATAAGCATGATAAACGCTGCCAAATTTTGTCGTTTTAAATCCTCGTGAAAAAACCAATTTCGAATTTTATTGAACATAAAAACTCACCTCGCTGATTGTCGGTAAAGGCCGACCACGCCACATATTTTGCATCTGTCCGCTATTACTCAGCGCAATAATCGTTGGGTACTCCACAATATCATATACTTCACAAAAATTATTACCCTCCCTAGAATCAGGATTCATCTCCTCTAAAACCTCGCCTGTCTGTCGGCTAAAATCACGCAAAAAGTCAGTGACTTCACGCGCATGATCGCTCTCTGATCGGTAAACCACAACTATACGCATCTATAAACCCTGCTTATCTTTCTCTCGGCGCTTGGCTAAGATCTCCACGAAATCATCCAATGTCTTAAACTCATAAAAAACACTGGCAAAACGAATATACGCCACTTCATTACGAACAGCTAATTCATCAAGGACTTGATCACCAATCTGCTTTGAAGTAACTTCCGACTCGCCTAGGGCATATAGAGAATCCTCAACTGCCGTAATAATATTGTCGACTTCCTCATCTGACTTGAAAAATTTTCCAACTGAACGACGTGTTGAATTTGCCAATTTTACTCGATCGAACAACTCACGATCGCCATTTTTCTTAATAACGGCCAGGTTTGGTTTTTCAATTCTTTCATACGTTGTAAATCGCTTACCGTCCGGAGCTTCTCGGCGCCGCCGAATTGCCGCACCATCAGAAACTTCCCGCGACTCAATAACGCGACTATTGCCAATGTTAAACACCATTTTATTTACTCCTTATTCTTCTTTCGTCGTCTCAGGAAAGCTGGGGTGTCATCTTCTTCGTCTTCAACTTCAGTAGCTGGTGCGTCCCACATATTCGTCTCTGGCTCAGCCGCAAACTTTTCAGCCGCTTCTTCCTTATCTAATTCCAGATCAATATTCTTAACCATCTCTTCATCAACTTCTTCCTCGGCATGCGACGTAGTTTCACCAACCGTCAAACTGACGTCCTGCTGATGAAATGTATCACTGTCAAATCCCGTAGCAATTACCGTAATCACCAATTCATCTTCCATCTCTGGCTTCAATGTCGCACCAAAGATGATGTTGGCATTTGGACTAACAGCACTAGTAATAATTTCTGCTGCTTCTTGGATTTCTGCCATACTCATATCATAGCCACCCGTCACATTGAACAGCACACCCTTAGCGCCATCAATTGACACCTCGATCAGTGGACTCTCGATTGCCTGTTGCGCCGCCTGGACTGCCCTATCATCACCACTTGCCCGCCCAATTCCCATTAGGGCTGAACCAGCGTTGCTCATAATCGCTTTCACGTCAGCAAAGTCTAGGTTAATTAAACCGTGCTCGGTAATCAATTCAGAAATACCCTGCACACCCTGCCTCAAGACGTCATCAGCAATTTTAAACGTCTCCAAAAGCGGCGTTCGGCGGTCAATTGTTTGCAACAGCCTGTCATTTGGAATAGTAATCAAGGTATCGACTTCTCGACCCAAGTGAGAAATTGCCCAATCAGCATTTACCCGGCGTTTTTCGCCCTCAAAACTAAATGGTCGCGTCGCCACACCAACCACCAAAATACCCAGCTCTCGAGCTACTTCCGCCACAACATAACCAGCACCGGAACCAGTTCCACCACCAGCACCGATAGTCACAAACACCATGTCGGCACCCTCTAGGGACTTTTTAATTTCCTCACGAGATTCATTAGCGGCCGCCTCACCGACAGTCGGGTCAGCACCAGCACCCAGACCATTAGTTACGTCATGACCAAGATGAATTTTTATGTCAGCTTTTGAATTATGCAGCGCCTGAGCATCAGTGTTCATGGCAATAAATTGCACGCCATTCAAACCAGCATCTTTCATTCGATTGATAGCTGAACCACCAGCGCCGCCAACACCGACGACTTTTATACTGGCAAATGTTTGAACTTCACTTGGTTGTATTTGCGGCATATATCCCCTCTCTTAATCCTTACACTCAGTATACCATTTATTTAAATCTGGCAAAAATATTTTTCAAAAAACCACCAGCTTTCTTAGTGACGTCACGCGCACCAGCTAATGATTTTGCGTATTGTGACACGTCCATAGAATCAAGTAGCATTAGTCCGACAGCCGCTGAGAATTCTGTGCCCTTTACCTCATCGCTAGCGCCACTATAGCCCGAAGGCTTACCCAGGCACGCCGCCACACTCAACTGATCCTTTGCAAAATCTACCAAGCCCTTAACCTTTGCTGCACCACCAACCAGGACAACACCGCTCGGTAGTTTCCCTAGTCGTCCAGCACGCTTCAGTTCTTTGGCAATTGCTTCAAAAATCTCCTCATAACGCGCCTGAATAATCTCATCAATCTCTTCTTGATTGAATTTATAATTCTGCTTTGCAATCTTAATCTCAATTTCGCCCAAAGCTTCACCACCAAATCGAGCATGCGCCAATTTGACAACCTCCGCTACCTCTGGGTCTGTCCGCAGCCCAATAGCCAAATCATTAGTTACATTCTGTCCACCCATCGGGATTACCGCCAAATGTTGTAAATCTCCCTCTTCATAAATAGCAACACCAGTAGTTGCCGCACCAAAATCTATTACCGCAACACCATTTTCACGCTGACTCTCTGTCAATACAGCCTGAGCTGCCGCCAACACCGACGGGACAACCGACGACAAATCAACCTTCGCCATTTCTGCAGATTTCTGTAAATTTGTAATATGAGGTACCAAACCAGACACCACATTAGCTTTAATTTCTAATCGCGCACCGGTCATGCCAACAGGATCTTTGATATTATCCTGCCCATCAAGCCTATATGAGTGCGCAACAATCTCTAAAATTTCTCGATTTTGCGGTACTTTTCCTGTTGTCGCCACCTCCTCTAGGCGTAAAACATCATCTGTCGTAACCTCATTACTAACCGTACCGACAGTAATCATACCATCGGCCTTGGTGCTCAATAAATGAGAGCCATTGATACTTACGGTCGCTGCATCAACCTGGTGTCCACTCATCCGTTCGGCCGACTCCAAAGCCTTGTCTATTGCTTCAGCCGGACCAGCTAAATTAGTCACCACACCTTTTCGCATGCCACTATTTGGTGCCTCACTAACGCCAACAATTTTTGGCACGCCGCTCTCTGCATCAGCATAGCCCACAACACAGCGCACATTTTTCGTACCAATATCAATTCCTACCACATATCGAGATTGCTCCTGCATGAGCTTCATTATACAGGTTATGGCTATAGTTTGGCAAGCCAATTACCGCGTTGCTCATAAAAAATATTTTTGCTACAATAGCTTCGATGAAAAGCACAAGCGGTTTTACTATCGTTGAGATTATTATGGCGATCTGTATTATTGGCATCGTCTCGGTCATTTCTGTCGTTTCATACTCCAAATTAAGGGAAAACGCTTACGATGCTACGGCCAAGGAAACACTTCATCAAGTTGAAACTGCCTTTAAAGCATATGTCGCTGGCGGTAATAAAGTCCCACTGAGACATTATAAAAGCACTAGATTTTATGACAGCCCAGGTGGCGGATGGGACGACCTGGGAGTAAAAGCATACAGTGGTGGCGGAATTGGCCTAGCCATGCATAAAGCCAATTATCTCCCTAACGACCTATTAAACTCCCTGAAAAACGGCCCCAAAAAAGACACCGACTTAAAAAATAACATCGGCTATAAAGAGTGCGGTAAGAATAAAGTTTTTTTCTACGTTGAAGTATATAGTGGCGGCATTGAGCAGCGCGAACTAAGAAATAAGATGGATGCGCTGAATTGCACCCAAAAAACTGACAATGACTGGCTAGCTGAGCACGGATTAGTCCGACACGCCGGCGGTTGGGGCGGCGGAGATTTCCGTATTCAGCCACATTATTTGGTTGCTGAAATAGACTTTGACAATGAACCTTTAGAGTCAGATTAACAATTAAAGTTTCGTGATAATCTCCGCACCCGTTTCCGTAATCAGTACGGTGTGCTCGAAGTGTGCCCCCAGACTACCGTCCTTCATGCTAATCGTCCAACCATCAGTATCAGTAACAATTTTCTCACCGCCAAGGCTGGCCATCGGCTCGATAGCGATTGTATCACCAGCGTGCAACACCGGACCAGTACCGCGCTGACCATAATTTGGAATTTCTGGATCCATATGCATACTCAGTCCCACGCCGTGACCAACCAGCTCGCGAATGATGCCCAATTTGGCCTTCTTTAACACCGCTTCAATAGCTGCTGAGATATCACCAACTCGTGTCCCATTGCCAGAAATCGCATCAATTCCCGCGTACAAACTCTGTTCCGTTGCGTGCAGTAAATGCTTTTTAGCACCACGCGGCTCTTCGTCAACTACCATAGTAAACGCACTATCGGTTTTCATACCGTGGTAGCCGATCACCAAGTCAAAACTCACCACGTCACCTTTCTCAAACACATAGTCTGTCGGGAATGAGTGCACCAATTGCTCATTGGTCGACACGCAGATCACCCCTGGGAACTTCACTCCATCTGTCAAATACGTCGCTTCCGCACCAAAATCCTTGATTCGCCTAGCCACAAACTCATTGACATCCAACTCGCTCATGCCAGCCGTTACCCGCTGATGCAGTTCATCATAAATCGTCGCCAGCATCCGCCCACATTCGTGCATATCCTTCATCTGTTGTGGTGTTTTTTCACCAGTGATCAATTGGCTCATTTGGCGCCCTCAACGATTCCGCGACTAACCAGCTCTTTTTCAATTTCATCATGAACCTGTCCTACTGTACCCACACCGCTCATATGGATGATTGGGATATTATTGTCGTTCAAATAGTCCAAGATTGGATAAATTTCGCCCCGGTAAATACTGAGTCGCTTATCAATTGCCTCTGGCGTATCATCAACACGACCACGCACTCGCAAGCGCTCCAGGATCTCATCTCGCGGCACTTCCAGCACGATCACTAATTTGACGTCCTGACCGTGATGCGGCCGCGACTCAATCAGCCACTTCGCCTGCTCCAACTGACGTGGATAACCGTCCAAAATGACACCGTTGATGTCCTTGGCCTTATTTAAAGCCTCGCCCATCAGACCATTGATAATCTCCACCGGCACTAATTCACCAGATTGCATACGATGAATCAATTCGCCATCGTGCGTGTCACGCAGTAGTTGCCCCGCGCTCAGCCAGCGCCAACCGTGTCGCGCCGCTAAAATCTGCCCCTGCACACTCTTACCAGCACCAGCCGGCCCAAAAAAGATAATCATATTTCCTCCTATTTTGTCAGTTTTTCTTTAACAATTTTTGCGATCAACGCACCATCAGCAGCATTGCCAACCTTCTGTTTCACTGCGCCAATAACTTGGCCCATCTTTTGCATGGAAACGTCATCCATACTTGCCACAGCATCTTCAACGATCGCCACAAGCTCTGCTTCGCTCAACTGTTCTGGCAAAAATTCTCGCAAAATTTCCGCTTCTTGTTCCTCAGGCTCCGCCAATTCCGCACGACCATTACTGCGGTAAAGTTCCGCGCTCTCAATGCGTTTTTTCACTTCACGAGCCAGAACTTTTTCAACTTCGGCGTCATTCAGGCCCTCGTCACGCTTGCCTAGTGACACTTCCTCGTTCAAAATTGCTGCTTTGACATTGCGCAACACATCCCCACGAAAACGATGCCGCCCTAGAAGAGCGGCTTTCATTTCATCAGTGATGCGCGCTTTTAGCGCTGACATTAACGCACTCCCAGGCGCATTTTTGCTGTTTTCTCAGCTCGGCGTTCGCGACGAACGATTGCCTTTTTACGGCGCTCGGCCTTTGAAATTGGTTTCTCAAAGCGCATAACATTTTTAGCGCGAGCCAAAACGCCGCTCTGTAAAACCCTACGGTTGAAACGACGAATGATGTTTTCGTTCGCTTCCTTCTGATCTTTACGTGTTACTTGTACCATACTGCAAACATTATAACAGATAAGAAAGTATTTGCCAACTAGGTTTAGTTAAGACCGCCTTGAATAATCTTGAAATCCACTTCTTGGCTACCGTTGGCATCTATTGCCGATATAACATACACCTCGCGTATTGGGTAGAGCTCTCCAGATGGATATTTCTTAAGTGCTGGGCACGTGAATTTATACGACTTATGACTTCTATCCGCATCCACAACACACCTCGTTCTTGACAAGTTTATAAACACCTCCTCAGGTACGGAATTCTCTTCTACAGACATCTCTCCTCTATCATCTAGAAATGCTGTTGCTATAAGCCTTTTTGTATTAATTTTAACTGGAATAGGCTCATAACTATATCCAGCCATTTCTTGTACAGCTTTTGCGAATTCGTCCCAAGAATCAAATGGAACGTCCCCTAATAAGACAGCCTCTTTCCTAATGGTAGTTTTTTTAAGCTCTTCAGTCGCTTTCATGGCTAACGTGCCCATTGTTCGCAACTCACCTTCCGTCAAACCTTCTCCACGCCCAACTTCAGTAAAATTTTCACAGTTTCTCATATTACTACAACTCCTAAAATCACCCTCTACTTAAAAAGTATTACTACACTATAATAATAAACTATTCTATAAGTAACGGCAACTATTACGCCTAAGCCAAATGTAGCAACCGCCCTTCAACCGTCCGCACGCCTTGCCATTCATTTACGGTTGGTTGGAACCACGCCGCCATCTCGTCGCCTGGCTCGCGGAAAAACTCCTCTGGCGCGTTGAACGCCAGCATCTGCAAAACCTTACCGTTTTTATCACGCAGCGATAATTTAACATGTTGTCCATCCGCACCAATTCGCCGCACGCTCAACACGCTGGCTCTAGTAATTTTTAATATTGGCTCTGGGTTGCCATTGCCAAACGGCTCCATTTTCGCCAAATTCTCCACCAATTCCTCATTAATTTCCGAAAAATCATCGATTTCCACATCAGCTTTCGGCAATAAATATCGCTCTTGATTTGTTAGCTGCAGCGAATCATAAAACTCATTCACGCGACGACGAAAATAACCAATTTTTTCAGTCTCCAGCGTCACGCCCGCCGCCGCTCCGTGACCACCACCTTTAATAATGATGTCGTCAGCTGCGCGAACCGCGTCAGCCGCGGAAAAATCACCAAAACTTCGTGCCGAACCCGTAGCCTCGTCACCACGCTCACCGATGATAAACACCGGCTTTTTATATTTCTCCACCAACTTTGACGCCACGATGCCGATAACTCCGTGATTCCAATTGCCGCTATTCACCACCAAAACTCGATCATCAGCCATATTGTCCGCCTGCTGGCAAGCTTCGTCAAAAATCTCATCCTGAATACTACGGCGTTTGATATTTAATTCTTCCAATTTTTCACTAGCTTCCAATGCTTCTAAACCATCACTCGCCGTCAGCATATCCAGAGCATATTGCGCCGTCTCCAATCTGCCCGCTGCATTCATCCGCGGCCCCAGACCGAACCCCAGATGCCTGGCATTAACCTGCCCCGGTTCAATACCTGCCACCGCCATCAACGCTTTCAATCCTGGACGTTGTTGTTTTTTCAACACTTCTAAGCCCCAATAGACATTCGCCCGATTTTCATCTACCAGCGTCACAATGTCGCACACCGTCCCCAGCGCCACCAAATCGAGCAGCCATTTTTCATAGCCATCAGGCAAACCATCCAGCTCAGTCTGCAGTGCCTGCACCAACTTGAACGCCACGCCCGCACCGCACAAATCGCGGAATGGGTATGTATGACCCGAAAACTTTGGATTCACCGCTGCCACGCTCGGCGGCGGCGTCTCGGCCACGTTATGATGATCCGTCACCACCGTATCAATACCCAAGCTGGCGGCATAGGCAATTTCCGCATGACACAAGCTGCCGGTATCCACCGTCACAATCAAATCTGCGCCCATATCGCACACCTTGTCCACCGCACCCATGGTCATACCATAGCCCTCAACAAACCGGTTCGGGATAAAAGCGTCAACATCCTTAAAACCAAACTTACCAAACGCGTCCAGCAGCAGTGCCGTGGCACTCAGTCCGTCAATGTCATAATCACCGTAAATGACGACTTTTTCGCCCCGCTGCCGCGCCTGTTTCAACCGCGCCACCGCCTTTTCCATATCCGGCAGCAAAAACGGATCATGTTTCACCGCCGCATAATCCGGCCGCAAAAAAGCTTCGCGCGCTACCCGCGTCGTCAAGCCCCGAGCTACTAAGATCTTCTCAAATAAATTCATTAGTCCCTATCAGCCATACCGCGCTTTGAGCGTGCCGAATATTGCTGAGACTTGATTACCATACTTTGTAACTCTTTGAAAATTGGAAATTGTTTATTAGTGAAATACGTGCGCGAGTTACCCTGTTTTTCACTTTGCAAAAACCCAACTTTTTCCAGCCGCTTCAATTCTCGTTGGATATTACCAGGATCCTCTTTGATTAGCTTTGCCAAACCACGAACATGTGTATGAAAATCAGGATACTTAGCGTATACTACTACGATTTTTCGCCGCACCCTAGATGTAATAAAAACGTCTAACATAACCTCCCTAACGCATCTTTCTTACTTCAAGTTTATCACAATTTTACAACACCCGACAAGCATTTTACCGCCAATTCAAAATTACCTGATTAATTTTCGCTATAGTCTCCTCTTTTGACGGCAATGTATTGTCTTCATAGTAATGATTTAAGCCCATAAAATTCTCTTTCACATCCAAAATATGCATCTCATCAACCGTCATATGTAATTTATCCACCGCCGCCACGCCACAGAACGGCACTGCAATCACCAATTTCTCAATTCGAACTGATTTTAGAAAACTCAAAGCTACATCCAAAACCGATAAATCATCCCCAAATCCATCACTCGCCAAAATCACCACCCTATCTTTTAACATATCCTTATCAATAATTCCACCATCGCCCAAAAGCCTGTTCATCTTCTGATGTGCCTCACGTTTTTTCTCCTCCAAATAGCCATGAAATTCACTTGTATATTCATGAATCTCCCCGTCAGAGAATTGGCTATTATAAGTGAATTGTCCCGATTGCGACATCCCACCAATGCTCAAACTTTCTCCAGGAATTTCAATACCTTCGCTAAGCAGCATCATTAGTACGCAGTGGAGTTTTACCGCAATTTGCTCGCCAACCAATACGCCACCCTCGCCAATTGCAACCACCGCACAGTTCTCGTAGCGGTATTTTTCCAGCACCTTATCCGCCAGGATTGCCCCAGCCTGCGAACGACTCTCAAAATACATATGCTTATTTTAGCATTTTTTTCGCGATATAATATGAACATGCATTATTATTTGGTTTCACCAACAAGAATTGTCCGTAGTGACGCTGATTCGTTTACTTATTCTTCTGAAGATAGACTACCCACCGGAACAATTGTTGCCATAGAAATCGGTAAAATTAACGCTGTCGGTATAGTTTTACAAGAAGTCCGTAAACCCGATTTTGATGTCAAGCCCATTAGAAGAATCATCGAAGACTATCCTTTACCGATTGAGCTAGTTCAAACAGCATCCTGGATGAGTAAATATTACGCCACCCATCAGGCAACAGTTTGGCAAGCCATTTTACCTAGTGGTTTATCTAAAAAACGTCGCCCAATCAATCTCACCGTCTCAGTTAATTTAACAGAAAATCGAATAAAAAATGTGTTCACTGACGAGCAAAAGGCAGCCCTCAAGACTATTGATAAATTAAGCTCTGGAACTATTCTTTTACACGGAGTAACTGGTTCGGGCAAAACACTAGTGTATATAGAGGCCGTAAAACGAACCCTGGAAGAAGAAAGGTCATCGATAATCCTCGTACCGGAAATAGCTCTCACCTCACAATTGGTCGCAGAATTCTCCGCACACCTACCAAACGTAATCGTCACCCACTCCAAACAAACCGAAGCGCAGCGATATGCAGTTTGGAAAAGAATTATCGGCTCCAATGATCCAGTGGTGATAATAGGACCAAGGTCTGCACTTTTTGCGCCGGTGCAGCAGCTTGGACTAGTGGTGATAGACGAGTGTCACGAACCCAGTTTTAAACAAGAACAGTCACCACGATATTCAGCCCTACGAGTTGCCTCAATTCTTACCAACCAACACCGTGGTAAATTAATTTTAGGCAGCGCCACACCCGCAGTTGCCGACTATTATATTGCCAAAAAATCAAATACTCCCATAGCAACCATGACAAAGCCGGCTCGACCGAACACAGTTCGCCCCCATATTACACTGATTGATATGACAAAGCGCAATAATTTTACTCAACACCATTTCTTATCGGATGCCCTGATAGAATCATTGTCTAAAACCTTGTCCAAGAATAAACAGGCTCTGATTTTTCACAATAGACGAGGTACTGCAGCTACTACTCTCTGTGAAAATTGTGGCTGGCAAGCTGGCTGTCCACGGTGCTTTGTGCCATTAACTCTTCACGCTGACCATCATAAATTATCATGTCATATTTGTAATTTTTCAACTAAAGTCCCTACTAGTTGCCCGGAGTGTAAAAACGCAAACATTATCCACAAGGGCATAGGCACCAAACGTATTGAGAGCGAATTGCAGAGGTTATTTCCGAACAAAAAAATTGCTCGATTTGACAGAGATACCGATACAAAATCTACGGTCGAGGAGCGCTATGATGAGCTAAAAAATGGTGAGATAGATATTATTATTGGCACGCAAGTTATCGCCAAAGGGCTTGATCTACCGCATCTTAGGATAGTTGGAGTCATCCAAGCTGACGCCGGACTAGCCCTGCCCGACTATTCATCAGCTGAGCGAACTTTCCAGCTGCTAGCTCAGGTGATTGGTCGTGTAGGCAGATCGAACGTTTCTACGGAAGTTGTTGTTCAGTCATACCAGCCAAATCATCCATCTATCACAAATGGCCTATCTCAAGATTACTCAGAGTTTTACGATAGGACTATCGGCCAACGGCAAAAAACTAATTTTCCACCCTTTGCATACTTACTAAAATTAACCTGTATTTATAAAACCGAAGCCGCCGCTATTAAAAATAGCAAGAAACTAGCAGACCTATTAAAGGCCAAATCTAACAATATTGAGATACTAGGGCCGACGCCCGCTTTTTACGAGCGACTTCGCGATACATATCGCTGGCAAATCGTCATTAAAAGCCGCCGCCGCCAGGAGCTGCTTAATATTCTAGAGTTTCTACCCTCAACTCATTGGCAATACGAACTGGATCCTGTCAGTCTGTTGTAATTTCTGTTATAATTACAATAATGACTAGAGACGATATTATTACACTACCAAATCCACATCTTCGCCAAAAATCATCAAAAATTCACGTTGTCACAGACGATGTCACAAAATTAGCAGACGACATGACTGCAGCGGCACTTGACTGGGAAGACTCACGACCACACGAAATCAGTGCGGCCCTGGCAGCCGTACAAGTGGATAAACTAGAAAGAGTCGTAATTGTCCGTGCGGATTTTGAAAAAAAATCAACTCGGGAGTTTATAACGCTTATCAACCCAGAAATTGTAAAGTATGAGGGTGAGATTGTTGAAGATTTCGAGGGTTGCCTTAGTGTTAAAAGCATTTATGGCAGAGTTCCCCGCTACAGTAAGGTTCGTGTAAAAGCAATGACCCTGGAGGGTGAGGAAATTCGCATTAAGGCAGAAGGTTTCTTAGCGCGGGTCTTGCAGCATGAAATTGATCACTGTAATGGCCTGGTTTTTATTGATCACATTAAAGATAAAAAAGACGCTTTTTATACGCTCGATAAGAAAGGCGAGCTGCAGCCGCTAGATTATGACAAAGATATCGCCGAAAATAGTATTCTTTGGGACTGAGAATTATAGCCTAATTACCCTAAAAGCTCTTGTTGACAATGGGTTTAATGTTGTTTGCGTTGTTACCAAACCTGACACCAGGCGTGGTCGAGGCCATAAGCTTGCCGAGCCTCCAGTTAAAACATTTGCTAAATCGCATAATATCCCTGTTTTACAGCCAAACAAAGTAAGCGAAATCACCGAACATATAAAGCGGCTTCAGCCAGTAACGGGTATATTAGTCGCTTACGGAAAAATCATTCCGCAATCAATTATTGATTTATTTACGCCAGGAATTATTAATGTTCACCCCTCCTTATTGCCAAAATATCGCGGACCTTCACCAATTGAAGCAGCCATAGCTAACAGAGATCATGAAACCGGAGTGTCAATTATGCAGCTTGATAGCAAAATGGATGCCGGGCCAATATATTCGCAAATTACCCAACCTCTCACAAGAAAAGAAACAAAGCCAGAATTATACGATAAATTATTCCACGACGGAACTGCTCTATTAATAAACAATCTACCAGATATTATCGACAACACCGTCGTCACTCCGACACCACAAAACGAAAGCGACGCAACATACTGCCAGCTATTAACCAAGGAAGATTCACGGATTAACCCAGAACGTATGACAGCCGTAGAGGCCGAAGCTCACGTTCGAGCACATCTGGGATTCCCTCGCAGCCGAATGACTATTAATAACCGAGATATTATCATTACAAAATCTCACTGCAACAATACTCCAAAATCCCCTCTTGATCAAAAATTCTCCGACGGCAATTATCTAATTATTGACGAACTTATCGCTCCAACCAGCGGCAAAAAAATGACCGCAGAGGCGTTTCTCCGTGGTCATCAAGGCTAAGCCTACTGGCTAAGCAGCCAAATCAAAGTCGCTTTGAGTCTGCTGCGGCGCTGAAGGGGCACCCATGCCACCTAAAATAGCATCGCGGTTGGCAATAATTTCCTTCTTCAACTCGTTCATCACCGCTGCCACGACATCACGATAATCTGGACGATTCACCTCCAGCCACTTCGTAGCCGCAAATTCATCTCTTAGGCGAGTATCGTCAGGTGCCGCACCTGAAGCCTGCAGCAACCTCTGAAACATAGGCTCTTGTTGGTAATTTGGCGCATACTTTGCCAAAAATCCCTCCACGACACCCGGAGTCTTATCTATAATATTTGCAAACTCATCCAGCTGAGCATCGCTCATGCCCTGACTAAGTCGTTCGCCAACTCGTAGTTCCAGCTCGCTATAAATATGCTGCAAAAATGGCTTTTGCTGTTCTTGTGGCAATTTATCCAGATCCAGCTCTTTAAGAAATTCCTCATTCAGTTGGAACATAGTCCTCCTTTTCTTTCTTCTATATACATATGTTTAAATTATACCAGTAACAATAAGATATTGCTAACTACAGCTACCTTACAGAACACTATCTCAAAGTCTTCTTCACCAATTCCCTAGTAAAGAATTCTAACCTATCACCAATCTCCAAGGTCATCTTTTTCTTAGTCCTAAGACTTAATCCACACATTTCACCCTCAAAGACCTCCTTGGCCTCCTGTTGTTGACGCTGAACCGAAGAGACTTCAACTTCAGCAATCTGCTCTTTACCTCGCTTAACCCGCGCTAACAAATCTTTAGATACCTTACCACGAGTCACTTCACCACCAGCAATTATCTCTTCACGCATCGTCCTGAAAACACCCTTAACTTCCAGCTCACCAATCTCTGTCTCAACAACTTCCGGCGCCAATAGGGCTTCCATTGAGGCCTTAGCATCATCCAATAGCTCATAGATGACTTTAAAGATTCGTACCTCTACGTGCTCGCGCATCGCCAAACGCTTAACCGCTGGCGGCAGATCGATATTAAATCCATAAATCACCGTATTTTCACCAACCGCCAAATGGATATCATTTTCAGAAATATTACCCACACCCGTGCCAACGACATGCAACTCAACCTCGCCATTTGTATCAATCAATTTCAAACTATCGACTACCGAGGTTACCGAACCCTGAACGTCAGCCTTAACAATAACATTAAACTCTTCCGCGTCATGCTTTCGATTCATCATCTTAAGGATGTCTGCGCCAGTAACATTAGTAGTAGCTGCCATTTTCTCTTGCTCAATTTTCGCTTTTTGCGCCAAATTACGAGCCTCTTTCTCGCTCTTTGCAATCTTGAAACCGTCACCAAATTGCGGCAATTCCTTAAATCCGGTCATATTAACTGGCATGCTTGGACCAGCATCCTTCACTGCCTTACCGCGAAAATCTTGAAGAGTTCTAACTCGTCCGTAAGCCGTACCAGCCACCAAGTAATGACCCGGTCTTAGGTGTCCGTTTTCCACCAATAGACCGACAACAGCACCACGTCCAGTTTCCATATGAGCCTCAATAACTAGACCTTCAGCCGGCACATCCTCGTCTGCGCGCAAATCTTCCATATCTGCCACCAGTAAGACCATGTCTAACAATTTATCTAGACCCTGACCAGTTTTGGCGCTAACTTCAACCATAACTGTATCACCACCCCATTCTTCAGGATTCAAGCCATGCTCAGAAGCCAGCTGAGTCTTCACCAACTGTGGATTAGCGGCTTCCTTATCAATTTTATTAATTGCTACAACAATTTTAGCATTAGCTGAACGAGCAAATCGAATAGCCTCAACGGTCTGCGGCTTAACGCCGTCATCAGCCGCCACCACGATAATGACCACATCCGTTAAGGTTGCGCCGTGCTGCCTTAATGCCGCAAAAGCTTCATGCCCCGGCGTGTCTAGTAATGTAATCATTCGGTCGTTACGCTGAGCTTGATAGGCACTAATATGCTGAGTAATTCCACCAGCCTCACCTTCAACTGTCTTTTTATCCAAAATAGCATCAAGTAGACTAGTCTTGCCGTGATCGACATGTCCCATTACAGCCACAATCGGTGGGCGAGGCACTGCCTTATCCGATAATTTACGTGTATGATGCTTAATTTCCGAAGACGCAGCTTTAAGCTTTAACTGCACATCCAAGCCTAATTCTTCAACAATAATTTGCGCTGTTTCAAAATCTATTCGCTGATTGATTGTTGCAGCAATCCCGTTCTTAAACAATTCACCAATCAGCGTAGTTACTGACAGCCCCAGAGTCTCGGCTAATTCGCCAACCGTTACCGAATCCGCAATATTGACGATTTTTTCTGCCATAATAAGCTCCTCTCACCTCTGGGCGTAACTACGCTTCAGGGGATTTGTATTATTTTTTCTTTGATTTGCCAAGCGAAAGAGAAATCTTGCGATTTTCTTTATCAATATCCAAAACCGTAAATTCTTTGCGCTCATTTAAGGTGAACACCTTTTCAGGATCAGTACCATCACCGCCCAGTTCTGAAACATGTACTAGCGCCTCAACTGCTGGACTCAACTGCACAAATGCACCAAATGGAGTTATACGAGTTACTGTTCCTTCAACTTTTTCACCAGGTTTGAACTGCTCAACCTCATCCAACCATGGGTCTTTGGTCAACTGCTTCATACTTAGGCTTAGACGCTCTTTGTCAATTGCGATAATCTTAGCCTCGATAGTTTGACCAACCTTCACATAATCAGATGGATTATTGACACGCTCCCAGCTAATTTCTGAGATGTGAATCAAACCTTCAATACCTTCAACATTGACAAACACACCGAAATCCACAACACCAGTAACCACACCCTTAACCGTGTCACCAATTGCTAATTTCTGGAATCGCTCTGCCAGACCCTCTTTAACAGCCTCTTTCTCAGAGAAAATCAGTTTATTAGCCTTACGGTCAGCATCTAAGATTCGCGCCTTAATGTCTTTCTTTACCAAGCCGTTCAATCGCTGCAAGATTTCATCCTTGTCGCTAGAACCTACACGAGGATAGTGTTCAGCTGACAACTGTGATACTGGCAAGAATCCGCGAATACCTTCGTATTCCACAAGTAGTCCACCACGGTTAGCGTCGTACGGTACGACAGTGATGATTTCACCAGATTCTAATTTAGCAGCTATCTCATCCCAGCCGCGATCCTTCGCCGCCTTGCGTAGTGATAGTAGAGAATAGCCATCTTCCAGTTCAGAATCAATCACACTAGCGATAACTGAATCGCCAACATTGTAGCTTTTTGAAAGGCTAACTTCACGGCGTGGCACCAAACCAACACCCAAAGGCCCTAAATCGATTAAAATTTCGTGTTTCTTAACTGATAAAACAGTACCGTCGATAGTTTCACCGACTGTAATCTGCTTAACATTATCGCCTGCTTGCGCCAGCAGGTCGTCCATTGTAATTTTGGCATCTGCCATAAGTCTTCTAAAGACCCCTTCCTTAAAATTGATATTGCTCTTCAGAGACACCATAAAAAACATCTCCGTAGATCGTGATAATTATATCACAACAGATAGACGCAAGTCAAAGCTACGCCAGATAGCGAGACCGATAATAAGCAGTTATCAGAAACGCCAGGGTGCCGGCAGCAAACACCGAAACTGCCAAATCCTCAGGGCCAGTTTTCGGCAGATCCTTACCAGACTTTACAGATGGCTGAGCTGGACCCTTATCTACCGATGAGGATTTAGTATCTTCGGTCTTAACATCGGAGCGAGCCTCCCCTCGACCGCCTGACTTACTATCAGCACCCTGCTTATTTGGTTGCTGCTGCGCACTACTGCCTTGTGAATCTTTTTTATCCTTCTTTTCTGTCGCTACTAAATCGCTAGAAATAGGCGATGTGTTCTGCGATAAAGTATTTTGTCTAATTGTGTATAACACTACTAAAGACGCCACTACTAAAATAGCGCCAACTGCCACAAAAACACCAATAGATCCAGCTTGATTTGTCCTCTTCATTACACATTCTCCACTCAAATTTTCTTTATTATATCATAATAGTCCCTTATTAGTAAAACTACTGTTATAATAGATATATGATTATTGGCGTTGACACGGGCGGTACCAAAACACTAGTAGCAAACTTCAATAAAGAAGGCGCTCCTGGGCAAATTATTAAATTTCCTACACCCAAGGATATTAATCAATATATTCAGCGCGTGGCTAATCAAATTCGCCTTATCGCAGACGACCAGTCAATTGAGACTATATCCGTAGCTATACCCGGCGTGGTGCGTGACGGGGTGGCCATTTGGTGTCAAAATTTAGGCTGGAATAATCAACCAATTAGCCAATTATTTTCCGAGCAGTTCCCTATGGCTAAAATAATTATCGCCAACGACGCCAATATGGCAGGCCTAGCGACCATGCGACGGCTACAAACAGTCCCCAGATGTGGGCTATATATAACACTTGGCACCGGTGTCGGCACCTCTCTTATCCTTAATGGCAATCTGCATAAATCGCTCAACGACTGCGAAGGCGGACATATGGCCTTAAATTACCAAGGAAAAGCTACGACCTGGGAAGAAATTGCTGCCACAAGAGTACTGGGAGAACTGCTTGGTGAATTATCATCAGAAACACCAGCCGAAGTCTGGGAGGAAGTTGCAGACAGGATAAAAGCAGGCCTGCAGCCACTTATTGCCTTCGTTCAACCAGACGTAGTTGCCATAGGTGGCAGTATAGGACCGTTTGTCCCTTATTTTTTGCATACATTAAATGGGCTTTTAGCAGAAAGTTTACCAGCAGCTATATCTGTTCCAAAAATTATAAGCGCCCCCAACCCGGAAGAAATTGTACTATATGGATGTTACGACAATGTCGCTAGTCAGCATAGCCAAAATTAAACACGATTTTCCAGATCTAAACTTCGAGAAAGGCGAGGCCTTTTTTTGGAACCCTAATTCACGAACAATTTATTACGAAAAATTATTGTCTAAACAAGATTTAATGCAGCTATTGCATGAGATTGCCCACGCCAAGCTTGACCATAAAAACTATCAACGAGACGTCCAGCTTATTGACATAGAAAGGTCAGCATGGGAATACGCGATTAACAACTTAGCTCCAAAATATAGCTTAAAACTCAACATGGACGATTCTGCTATTCAGGAATTTCTAGATAGTTATCGAGATTGGCTACATAAGCGAAGCCTCTGTCCTCAATGTGATGCTGTAGGATTGCAGAAGGACAATGCAACGTATCGATGCCTAAGTTGCAATACAGAATGGAGAGTCAATCAGGCAAAATCCTGTCAGCTCAAACGCTACCAAATAAAATAAGCCCCCTACGGAGGCTAATTTTAAGAGATTGGAGCGGTCTTATTCTGCAGTTTTTTGTACGGTCTTCTTCGTACGGCGTGAAATGCGTCCGCCCTTAGCGCCAGCGATGCGAGCCAAAGCTGGGTTTGCAGCAAAGCCACCAGTTCGACCATTTTTACCGCCCTTGCGTCCAATTTTTGCATAAAAATCTGGATCACGAGCTAGATTTTTTTGAGCAGCCTTTAAGCCGCCAGCCTTTGTTCCTGCCATGGAAACGTTTTCCTCCGTTTTAAAAAAGATTTCCACATAAAATCCATGGAAACCCTCACCTTTATATATCACACATGGTATGTGTTATGTTCATATACTAGCATATTGTTAATACTTTGTCAATATTTACATAAGTTGTTTTTATTGTGAATAAAATATTGCGTTTCGTTAACGCATTAGCTATACTAATAAAGTCAGTTACTGACGGCACCTGTTGGAGCTTTAGAAATTATGAGTTCCACCACAAAAATTCTCGTTTTCTGCGAGATTCGAGAAGAAAAATACCCCTAGTCATAAAGGGGTATTTTTTACTTATATAAGCCCTATATCTTCTAGAAACCTTTGAGAAGATTATCTATCCTAGACTGCGCCTCTTGCGTTAGCTCATTTTGCATGCCAATTAGAGAATTAATAGCTACAGTCATTTTGTCCTTAGCTATAGTAAATTGACCACTGTCTTTCTTCTCTTCAGCAAGCTTCAAATCACGCACAGACAGCAAAATAGCGTCAATCCTCTCAGCCGCTAGCTTGCGTAACTTAGCCTCATTCTTGCCGGATTCTATCTTATTCTTTACGCCCGACCACCCCTTTTCAATAGACGTAAAATCATTCGGTTGATACTTAGCAAGCTTGCCAGATAGTGTATCAATTTCATCGCTTAATTCTTTATCAAACTGCATAAAATCAATGATTTTATCAATATTATGCGCAATGCTTTGGGTAGCCTCCATTGACTCCTGGCAATCTGTCTTATACTTTTTAAACTTATTATTAATATTCTCTTGCCATGATACTAAAAACACCACATTGCAGTCATTAACTCTACTCTTTAAATTAACTGAATATTCACTAAGTTTTTCAATGGATACTTTATCCTTTTGTAACTTAGAAAATATCGAAGCCCTCTTCTCGTTAGTATTTTTTGTCACATACTGGATATTCTCCCAAGATTTCCAGCTAACAAATCCATATGCCAAAATAATCACTAGATTCACAAGACCAATGATAATAGCAATTTTAATTCGACGCCGATCCTGAAGTATTTTCATAGTCCTATCCCCAGTGTCGTCGACCACAGTTCACTATCAAGCGGCCACGGATTGAACGCACACCCCTGAAGATCAATCGACTGCTGTTGCATAACCGCCGCTGGATTATTTGCGCCAGAACAGTTCAGATGACCATGCCCCAGCCAATGTCCAACTTCATGATTAATCACCATATGTCTATAATTACGCATATCACCGCCCGCATTATTCCAAGCTATAGTCGCACCAGACCACCGATTATCGTTTATAATTACAGACTTACCCACTCGACAGCTCCACTCCGCATCACAACCCGACGAAAATGTCGGCAATAATTCTGCTTGGGATAAAACCAAATCAAAATCGCCACCAGATGTTACTTCCCGAAAAACAACCCCCATTCGCGACCAGCCCCTAGAATCATTTAACGTTTCGCTAACCTGTTTGGAAAATTCAACTAAATTTGAACGGACATTACCCTTGGTGGATATTGTATAACTTACTTCTTTTTTGACGGCTGATTTTATTTTTTTAGCAGATTGAGAACTAGAGTGCCAGCTCGGTGTTTCTATACTCGGTAATTTAAGAGAAGCTAGGGATGATGGAGATCTCATTTCAGCCAAAATCTTAGCGCTAACAACCCTTTTCGCTTCAGTTTTAGCATCTTTAGGTACTGACGCATTGATAACTGGCGTCAAAGCAATTGCAGTCGCCACACCGCCAGTAGCCACCCTACATACTATACACATGCTTATATTTTATCACTCCCCAAAACATACCACAAACATTTTAAAACAAAGAAGAAAGCCACCCTATTAGGATGGCTTTCTTATAATTCGGCACCGTGCTAGTTTCCCACTTTCGCAGTATAATCGCCGCTGGGGAGCTTAACTTCTGTGTTCGGAACGAGAACAGGTGTTTCCTCCTCGCCATGGGCACCGAAGGAGGGGGTTTAAAGCGCTTGGTTCCACATATACTCGCGTGGTGGGCCAAACCCCTTTCTTCGATGTCCAAATATCAGCACGGAATTGATTTTTAATTGACTGGCACTAGTTGAAAAGCACCAATTACTAGTCAAGTCTACCTTATCCGTAATGTTTATGCAAGCATAAACTCCACAGACAAGGACATAAAAAGGCAATGGGACTATTAGTACGCTTTAGCTCCATGCATTGCTGCACTTCCACCTTGCGCCTATCAAACAGATAGTCTTTCTGTGTCCTCATAGGGAAACCTTATCTTGAGGTTAGTTTCGCGCTTAATATGCTTTCAGCGCTTATCTAGTCCGCACATAGCTACTCGACAATGCAGCAGGTGGCCACAATCGATACACCAGAGGTGCGTCCGCCCCGGTCCTCTCGTACTAGGGGTAGATCCTCTCAAGTTTCCTATCGTCCATACCGGATATAAACCGAACTGTCTCACGACGTTCTGAACCCAGCTCGCGTACCACTTTAATCGGCGAACAGCCGAACCCTTGGAAGGTGCTCCCCCTCCAGGATGTGATGAGCCGACATCGAGGTGCCAAACAGCGCCGTCTATGTGAACTATTGGGCGCTATAAGCCTGTTATCCCCAGGGTAACTTTTATCCGTTTGCGCTGTCGATCCCACATTCATGTACAAATGTACGTACAGCGGATCACTTGCTCCGACTTTCGTCTCTGATTGGAATGTACTCCTCACAGTCAAGCTGGCTTATGCGCATACACTATCACTTCGATTTCCATCCGAAGTTAGCCAACCTTTGAACGCCTCCGCTACTCTTTAGGAGGCAACCGCCCCAGTTAAACTACCCACCATACACGGTCCGCTAACCGGATAACGGTCAGCGTGAGAACACAATCACAACAAGGGTGGTATTTCACTTGGTGACTCCACAAATACTGGCGTATCTGCTTCAACGTCTCCCACCTATGCTACACATGTTGAAACCGTATTCAATGTAAAGCTGTAGTAAAGCTCCATGGGGTCTTTTCGTCCTGGTACGGACAGACGGCATCTTTACCGCCAATGCACTTTCACCGAGTCCTTCGCTGAGACAGTGCCCACATGATTACTCCATTCGTGCGGGTCAGAACTTACCTGACAAGGAATTTCGCTACCTTAGGACGGTTATAGTTACCGCCGCCATTGACTAGGGCTTCAGTTCGCACCGTGAAGCGCTCCCCTTAACCTTCCAGCATTGGGCAGGAGTCAGCCCCTATACATCCACTTTCGTGTTAGCAGAGACCTGTGTTTTTGATAAACAGTTCCGTGGGCTCTTTTGCTGCGGCCCCCACATCGTTAGATGCCAGAGATTCGCGTTCAAAAGAACAGTTTGTTTGCTCTATCTCAGAAAATTCGTTTTGTGATTAAAAATGTACTCTTTAACCTATTATTCACTGAGTGAACGCGGCTGATATCCACCGAAGTGGGGGCAGACCTTATCCCGAAGTTACGGTCGCTGTATTGCCGAGTTCCTTAGCGAAGGTTCGCTCGTAAGCCTGAGTCTACTCGACTCGAGCACCTGTGTTGGTTTGCGGTACGGGCGGCTAAGTCCACGCGTACACCTGCTTTTCTAGCCAGGGCTTTCACCAAAATCGCGACTCCGAAGAATCACTTTCACTCCCTTTGCGTTCCCGCTCGGTTGGACGGATAAACCATGAATCCGCTTCGATTACTTCCCCGTGAACAGTGTACAAAACTTAACCGGTTCAGGAATATTAACCTGATGTCCATCGCCTACGCTCTGCGCCTCGGCTTAGGCCCGACTAACCCTGAGATGATTACCATGGCTCAGGAAACCTTGCTCTTACGGCCGAGAGGATTCTCACCTCTCTTATGGTTACTCATTCCAGCATTCTCACTTCCTACCGCTCCACCGAACCTTCCGATTCGACTTCACCGCTGATAGGAACGCTCCTCTACCACGCCAGATAAATCTGACATCCATATCTTCGGTATAACGTTTTAGCCCCGTTACATTTTCCACGCAAGATCTCTTGACTAGTGAGCTGTTACGCACTCTTTAAATGAATGGCTGCTTCTAAGCCAACATCCTAGCTGTTTAAGAAATCTCACCTTGTTTCCCACTGAACGTTAATTTAGGGACCTTAGATGATGGTCTGGGCTGTTTCCCTTTCGAGCACCGATCTTAGCACCGATGTTCTAACTGCCGTGGTTACACACATGGTATTCGTAGTTTGTTAAGGGTGGGTACAGTTGCCCGCCCCAGTCCTTTACAGAGCTCTACCCCCATGTGCTACTAACACAACGCTAGCCCTAAAGCTATTTCGAGGAGAACCAGCTATCTCCGAGTTCGATTGGCATTTCACCGCTAACCACAAGTCATCCAAACACTTTGCTGCGTATCCTGGTTCGGTCCTCCACCACCTGTTACAGTGGCTTCAACCTGCTCATGGTTAGGTCACCCGGTTTCGGGTCTAATCCTTACAACTAAACGCCCTATTCAGGCTCGCTTTCACTGTGGCTCCGTCAATTGACTTAACCTCGCTGTAAAAATTAACTCGCTGGATCGTTCTACAAAAAGCACGCCGTCACCGGACAAGCCGGCTCCGACTCCTTGTAGGCACTAAATTTCAGGATCTATTTCACTCCCCTCCCGGGGTTCTTTTCACCTTTCCATCGCTGTACTAATTCACTATCGATCGTATACTATATTTAGCCTTGGCTGGTGGTCCAGCCAGATTCAAACAGGGTTTCTCGTGCCCCGTCCTACTCGATAAAACATACATAAGGTCAGCGTCGTTTTCGCGTACACGGCTTTCACGCTCTTTGGCTAGTCATTCAAACTATTCTGCTAACCACGCCATTTTCTTACCTTACTACCAGTTGATAGCCTGGTATCGCAAATCAGATACCTTCAAATTGCTCTGAAGTTCTCTGACTTGGTCATATGTAATATCACAACCCCTTATAAGTATTCGTCTATCAACTTATTTGCCTAAATAAATAGGCAAAAACTTAAAAGGTTTGGGCTGTTGCGATTTCGCTCGCCACTACTTTCGCAATCGTTATTTACTTTCTCTTCCTCATCCTACTAAGATGTTTCAGTTCAGATGGTTCCCGCTCGCTTGCCTATGTGTTCAGCAAGTGGCAACATGACATGACTCATGCTGGGTTTCCCCATTCGGAAATCCCCGGATCAAAGCTTGTTGACAGCTTCCCGAGGCTTATCGCAGTCTTCCACGTCCTTCATCGGTAATATACGTCTAGGCATCCATTTAGTGCCCTTGAGTACCTTTTTATGCATTGACTTAACTAGTAGTTGCTACTTTGCAATTACTATTACCGTCAATTAAAAACTCAATTTCTTTTACTCTCAAATTGTTAATGATCAGTGCCTCACACTTTGAGTGCACAATTGATTAGTCAAGAATTTGACACATCTATCTACACTCGATTAATTTTTTCACTGCCCTCGCACGTTCTGCAGTGTATCGCCAGAGGTTCATTTGAACATTCGCGTAACTAGTAATTAACTATACAGCAGCTGAAGTTGTTTTGCAAGAGTTTTTTTAAAGTTTTTTCAACTTTTTTGGCTTTTTCTTAAAATCCGCACCAACCGCCTCAGAAATGCTAGAAAAACCATCGTTTTTTAGTAATTTTACTAGCTCACGATTTGCCCGGCCAATCAGCTGCGGACCCTCAAAAAATAGCCCAGTAATCAAGCCGACTAGGCTAGCACCAGCCTTGATTTTAGCGTAGGCGTCTTCAGCCGAAAAAATTCCGCCCACACCGACGATTGTTAACTTATTACCGTAGTTTTTATAGGCATAGCGAATTAACTCAAGGCTATGTTTGCGCGTCGGCTCACCACTCAAACCACCACGTATTTCATCGGTCAACAGATCTTTTATCTCTACCCTAGTACGATCTTTTACTAAATTAGCTATAGTCACACCTTGAATATTATGCTTCACGATAACTTTTAGAAGCGAATCAAATTGATTAATGTCATATAGGTGTGGCATTTTTATCCAAAAAGTAATATTTCTATCTACAGCGTCAATCTCTTTTAGCAAAATCTCTAAAGTTTCTGGGTAAATAAATGGCTCCTTGCCGGCATTTGGACAAGATATATTAATTTCCACAATACTTGCCAATTTATTATCTATAATATAATTTACTGCCTTTTTTACGTCCTTAACTATATATTCTTCTGGAACTTTTGGTCCAAGTTTGTCCTTAGTAGATTTATTGGCAACAACCGCCACCGAGACAACTGTCGGCATTGATTGTATCTTAATCCGATTAGCTTTGACGTAATTACCTATCTTTTCTAATCCATAATTTGGCATACCCGCATACACTACCACAGACTTCGTCTTTGGCAAGCGATGAAACCACGGTCGTCGATTCCCCTTTCTCGGCTCTAGCGTCACCGACCCGCCTGAGGCAAAACCAAAACCGACATCCTCCATCAGTGGCGATAATTGAATATTCTTATCAAATCCAGCAGAAAGCCCAATTGGATTACAGAAATTAACACCGTCTATTTCCTGCTGAAGTAACTTGTCTTGAAAACTCAACATTTTACGGACAAACCACCTAGCTGGCGGCAAAGATTGTGCTACACGCCCGCAGAAAATAATTAGTTTGTGAGTTGCATCGGGGGACAATAGAAAAAGAACAGGCTTAATAAAACACTTATACATAACCTTTATTATACTTAAACGCACTAAAAAAAGAAAACTCACCACATTGGTGAGAAATACGTGGTGGGCGCTGAGGGGCTCGAACCCCCGACCCTCTCGGTGTAAACGAGATGCTCTAGCCAACTGAGCTAAGCGCCCATGCGATCAAAAAGATCATAAGTGGTGGGCGATGAGGGACTTGAACCTCCGACCTCGTCATTATCAGTGACGCGCTCTAACCAGCTGAGCTAATCGCCCTCATTGCAGTCTTGGTGGAGTGTCGTAGACGTAAGCCTACTTCACCCCATATGGTGGAGACACAGGGACTCGAACCCTGGACCCCCTGCTTGCAAAGCAGGTGCTCTAGCCAACTGAGCTATGTCCCCATTGCCAAGACTTTTTAATTGTACAGTATCTTTTTAATTATGACAAGTGTATAATTTAAATAATATGTTGTATCAATTTAGTTTTGGCGCATTATTTTTTGGAATTTTAATTATGGCAGCTGGTGGACTGGTCGTCATTTTTCATCAGAAATTAGCTGACAACCTAGGGGGTGGCGTCAGCAGTTACGAGCGCTTCAAATTCTGGGGACTCATAACCTGCGGGGTGGGATTTGTCATCATGCTCAGCCTACATACCATACCACTGAACTGGCTGCTAAATTCGCTCTTTGGTGGCGGCCTCTAGTAAAACCACACGCTCTTTAAGTGGCTAGATGTACTCAGCTGTTTTTCTATTAGTATATCCAGAAGAATCCCACCACACTCACATCACAAAAAAGCCCCTCATGAAGGGGCTTTTCTAGTTTAACAACTTGATTGTGCAATCCATCAATCGGCTTATCGTAGAGAAGGTTTTTGAACTTTGTCTCGTCCTCGAGAGGACTGTTGTAAATATGTAAGCTCAGCATATTTACGAGACCGACCTAGCTCAACTTGTGATTACTCGACAAGTTGGCATCTATTCTCCCTAGAAAGGAGGTAATCCATCCGCACCTTCCGGTACGGATACCTTGTTACGACTTAACCCCAATCATGCCCCCCACCTTAGGCCGACGAATCGGACTTCGGGTGTTGGTCACTTTCATGGTTTGACGGGCGGTGTGTACAAGACCCGGGAACGTATTCACCGCAACTTGCTGATTTGCGATTACTAGCGATTCCGACTTCATGGAGGCGAGTTTCAGCCTCCAATCCGAACTGGGACTAGCTTTGATGCGATTTGCTTCACCTCGCGGCTTCGCTGCGCATTGTACTAGCCATTGTATTACGTTTCTAGCCCAGGACGTAAGGGAAATACTGACCTGACATCATCCCCTCCTTCCTCCCCGTTACCGGGGCAGTCTGAATAGAAAAATACAACTATTCACAAGGGTTGCGCTCGTTGAAGGACTTAACCTAACATCTCACGACACGAGCTGACGACGGCCATGCATCACCTGTCACAGGGTTCCAAAAGGCACAGTCTACTTTCATAGACCTTCCCTGGATGTCAAGCCCTGGTAAGGTTCTTCGGTTATCATCGAATTAAAGAACATAATCCACCGCTTGTGCGGGTCCCCGTCAATTCCTTTATGTTTTAGCCTTGCGGCCGTACTCCACAGGCGGGATACTTAACGCGTTAGCTTCGCTACTGAAGGGGTCGATACCTCCAACAGCTAGTATCCATCGTTTACGGCGTGGACTACCCGGGTATCTAATCCGGTTCGCTCCCCACGCTTTCGTGCCTTAGCGTCAGAAATGGCCCAGTAACCTGCCTACGCCATCGGTGTTCCTTCTAATATCTACGGATTTCACTCCTACACTAGAAATTCCAGTTACCTCTACCACTCTCGAGTTTAACAGTTTGAATAATAGTCTGTATGGTTGAGCCACCAGGTTTCACTATTCACTTATTAAACCGCCTACGCAACTCTTTACGCCCAGTCACTCCGGATAATGCTTGCACCCTACGTATGACCGCGGCTGCTGGCACGTAGTTAGCCGGTGCTTATTCATGAGTTACCGTCATATTCTTCACTCATAAAAGAAGTTTACAACCCGAAGGCCTTCATCCTTCACGCGGCGTTGCTCCATCAGGCTTTCGCCCATTGTGGAAGATTCCTCACTGCTGCCTCCCGTAGGAGTCTGGACCGTGTCTCAGTTCCAGTCTGGCTGATCATCCTCTCAGACCAGCTATGGATCGTCGGCTTGGTAGGCCATTACCCTACCAACGACCTAATCCAACGCAGGCTTCTCCCAAAGCGGATAAATCCTTTAATCCGAAGACCATATGCGGTATTAGCTACCCTTTCGGGCAGTTATCCCTCACTTTGGGGCAAATTCCTACGCGTTACTCAGCCGTTCGCCGCTCGCCGGCATTCTGCACTATCAGTTTGAAATCACCCCAGACACTCATCTCTTTCGAAATGATGCGGCTGATTTCCCTTGGAAATCCCCGCGTCCAGGCTTCAAGTTGATAGTGCAGAACCCGCTGCCGCTCGACTTGCATGTGTTAGGCACGCCGCCAGCATTCATCCTGAGCCAGGATCAAACTCTCCGTTAAAAATCTACTTTGTATCAAAGTATTAAGGCTCTACAAAATATAAACTGACGATGATATTGCACAATCAAATTGTTAAGGTTCAATTTAAGCCGGCCTGAAGTATTAATTACTCCACTTTACAGATTGTAAAACGTTGCTTAACTCGCACTCCAGCAACCAGACTTAATACCAATCTTACCCTATCTAATTAGATAGGTCAATAGGTTTTCTTAATTATTTTGTTGCGAAAAACACAACAATAGCTACAACGGCGCCTATACTCGCTCCAGCAAGCACTTCTACAGGGGTATGACCATGAGCGACACGCAGTTTTTTTAGCTTGCTGCCCTGCTCCATAATTAACTTATTCAACGCTTCGCCCTGCATACCCGACGAATACCGGACCATCATGGCATCATACATTACAATAATAGACAACCAAACAGACAACCCAAAAACTGAGCTATTCAATCCGTCCTGTAGCCCCAAGAACACCGCCATCGACACAACAATCGCACTATGCGCACTCGGCATACCACCAGACAGCAGTATCTTCGGATTGGTATCGCCGCTAAATACTCGACGATTACGCCCCATAAGGTGAAAGACCTGCTTCAATCCCTGAGATATCACCCACGCGATTACTGGGACTACCAGAACTTTCATTGCTACTTGCCTTCATCCTGCGGACGATCCGCCATTAAACCAATCGACGATACAGCATCACCGTCAGACAAGCGCATAATTGTCACCCCCTGAGTAGTCCTGCCAAGCAGCTTAATGTCGCTCAGACTCAAACGAATCGTCTGACCATTCTGAGAGACCAACAGCGCCTCAGTCACCTCTGGATCAATAGTTTGTACAGATATAATCGGACCTGTCTTGGCAGTTACTACCGCAGCCTTTATGCCAACTCCGCCACGTTTATGACTTGGGAAATTAGAGACCTTAGTGCGCTTACCAAATCCCTTCTCACTAACAACCAGTAAAGTCTGATCATCGCCAGTAACAATATCCATACCGACAACAGAGTCATTTGGACGCAGTCTCACGCCACGAACGCCACGCGCCGATCGGCCCATTGGCCGCGTATCTTTTTCATTAAAGCGGATAGCCTGTCCTGCCGATGTAGATATGATTACGTCATTATCACCACTCGTTCTCTTTATCCAGCGCAGTTCATCGCCCTCATCAAGCTTAATGGCAATTAATCCATTTGTACGAACATTAGCATAATCTTTCACAGGAGTTTTCTTCACTGTACCTTTCTGTGTTGCCATGAAGAGATAGCCATCATCATTAGCGTTCTTTTCATGCTTGATGATTGCCGTTATTTTCTCTTCTGGCTGAAGTTGCAAGAGGTTTACCGCAGCAACACCCTTAGCGCTCAAACTTGCAGCTGGAACCTCGTAAGCCTTCAATCGGAAAATTCTACCCATATTAGTGAAGAACAGTAGATAGTCATGAGTACTTGCCTGAACCACCTGGTCGATAACATCCTCTTCCTTGGTTGTCATGCCACGCTTGCCCTTACCGCCACGGTTCTGCCTACGATAGTCGCTAACCAATGTTCGCTTAATATAATTCTCGCTAGTCAGCAAAATAACCGACTCCTCTTCTGGAATCAGCTCCTCGTCAGAGAACTTACCTAGCTCGTGATTGATAATTTTACTGCGCCGCTCATCACCATATTTGTCTTTCATAGCTAACAGCTCAGCTTTCACCACATTGAGGATTTCCTGTTCACTTGCCAAAATTGCTTCCAATTTCTTAATCAATTCATGAAGCTGCTTCAATTCGTCTTCAATTTTATCGCGTTCCAAACCCTGCAATCGTCGTAGCTGCATTGCCAAGATTGCTGCTGCTTGAATTTCAGAGAGGCCAAAGCGCTCCATCAATCGCTTGTCAGCATCGTCATAGCTCTCACGAATTGTCTTAATAACCTCATCAATATGATCAAGCGCAATCTTCAGACCTTCAAGAATATGAGCTCGCTCTTTAGCCTTACGCAGTTCAAACTCAGTCCTACGACGAATCACCCCTTGACGGTGCTTAATAAACTCCGCCAAAATCTCTTTTAGGCCCATCACCTTTGGCTGGATACCATTAACCAAGGCTAAGACGTTATAGTGGAATGATGTTTGTAACCCAGTTAATTTATACAGCTGGTTAAGAATCTTCTTTGGATAAGCATCCTTCTTTAACTCAACAACAACCCTAACCTTACCACGGGCACTTTCGTCTCGCGCATCAGCGATGTGGGTTATTTTCTTTGCCAAAACCAATTCCCGGACCTTATCAACAAACCCTTCCTTGCTCATGCCATAAGGAACTTCGGTGATAATAATACTATAGCGACCGTTTTTACGCTCTTCAATAGTCGCAACCGCCCTAATCGTTACCGATCCGCGCCCAGTCTCATAGGCTTGTCGCATTGGCGCACCGCCATACACCTCTGCGCCCGTTGGAAAATCAGGTCCCTTAATATGGGTTAGAAGTTCGTCAAGTGTAATCTCAGGATTATCTATCTGCGCCACCGTAGCATCAACGACCTCGCCAAGGTTGTGCGGTGGAATATTTGTCGCCATACCAACAGCAATACCCATCTGCCCATTCAGCAGAATATTCGGTACAGCAGACGGCAGAACTACTGGCTCCTTCTCCGTTCCGTCAAAGTTATCACGAAAATCAACCGTCTCTTTGTCAATATCAGCCAGCAACTCACCACCAACCTTATCCATTCGTGCTTCAGTATAGCGAGAAGCCGCCGGCTCATCTCCGTCCATAGAACCAAAGTTACCCTGACCTTCAACCAGCGTATAGCGCATTTTCCATGGCTGAGCCAAGTTCACCATAGCGTCATAAATCGAAGAATCACCGTGCGGATGATAATTACCCATAACTTCACCGACGATCTTGGCCGATTTAACGGTAGCATGAGGAGCGCGCCAACCATTTTTATTCATTGCGTATAAAATACGACGATTCACAGGCTTCAGTCCATCGCGCACATCAGGCAAAGCTCGATCAATAATAACCGACATGGAGTACTTTAAGAAGGAGTCCTCCATGACACTTTCAACTGTCGACTTCTCAATACCGCGAATTTCTGGCTCTTCGTTCAGAATTTCTGGTTCTACTATATTTTTATTATCGTTATCCGCCATATCTCCTCCTTAAAAGTCCAAATCTTCCACGTTAACCTTAGCGGCATTTGTTTGAATAAAATTTTTCCTCAATTCTACACTGTCGCCCATCAGCTTCGTAAATATCGCATCCGCCCGCTCTGCGTCCTCGATATTCACCTTCACCAAAGTTCGATTCTCTGGATTCATGGTCGTTTCCCACAACTGAGACGCGTCCATCTCACCCAGACCTTTGAAACGTTGTTGCGCTGTAAATCCAGCTTGCTTAAATCTCTCAGCCGACTCGTCTATCTTAATGCCAGAAGCTCGACGCTCCTCAATTCTCTGGCTCAGCGTCTGCTCCAGTGCCGCCTCATCATAAACGTATTCAATTTTACGATTACTACCTGTACCCTTAATCAAGCCAAACAGAGGTGGCTTCGCTAAGTACACATGTCCCGCCTCAATAACTTCAGACATATAGCGGAAGAAGAAGGTCATAAGAAGAGTTGAGATGTGAGCGCCGTCAACATCAGCATCCGTCATAAAGATTATCTTATCGTAACGGATTCCACTAATATCAAACTGGTCACCAATACCAACACCCATAGCCTTAATTAATGAAACAATCTCAGCATTAGCAAACATCTTATCAAACCTTGCTCGCTCAGTGTTCAATACCTTACCACGCAGAGGAAGAATAGCTTGAATAGTCGAATCACGACCGTCTTTGGCCGAACCAGCCGCCGAGTTACCCTCAACGATAAATAACTCACAATCTTTTCGATTACGCGACGAACAGTCAGTTAATTTAGAAGGTAAATTCAGCCCCTCAAACGCACCCTTACGGATAACGTTATCGCGAGCCGCCCGAGCTGCCTTACGCGCTCGCGCTGCCAAGGCCGCCTTGCCAACAACCTTCTTAGCTGTAGCCGGATTCTCTTCTAAGTAGTACGCAAAATACTCGCTCATCACCTGATCTACATAGCGACGCATCTCAGGATTACCAAGCTTATTCTTTGTCTGGCCTTCAAACTGCGGGTCGGGTAACTTCACTAATATTACTGCTGTCAGACCTTCGCGAATATCATCACCAGTCAGGTTATCTTCTTTTTCTTTTAGTAGATTATTTTTACGGGCGTAATCATTAATAACTCGCGTTAGTGCCGTTCGAAAACCAACCAAATGAGTACCGCCATCAGGAGTTAAGACGTTATTAGCAAATGGCTTTACCACCTCAACATAAGTATCGTTATACTGTACAGCGATCTCCACCATACAATCCTCAACCTGCTTCTCAACATAAAATATATCTTCTGACAAGACTTCTTTACCGATATTCAAGTTCTTCACATAACTCTTAATGCCACCCTCAAAGTAGAAAGCTTTTCTCTCACCGGTTCGCTCATCAACAACTGATGTGTAAACGCCCTTCGTTAGATACGCCTGATGTCGAAGATAATTAACAACCCATTTATAGTCAAAGCTAACGGTCTCTTTAAAAATAGTTGGGTCTGGATAAAACGTAATGGTGGTTCCAGAGGTATCAGACTTACCAACAACCTCTAAATCAGTTTGTGGCACGCCAGTCGCATATTCCTGACGATAGACTTTACCATTTTTCCGAACCTCGGCAATCATTCGCGTAGACAACGCATTCACGACACTCGAACCAACACCATGAAGACCAGATGAAACCTTGTAGCCGCCGCCGCCAAACTTACCACCAGCATGCAATATAGTTAAAACTGTCTCCAGGGTACTTTTACCTGTCTTTGGGTGCTTATCAACAGGGATTCCGCGTCCGTCATCAGAAATACGCACCCCACCATCTTCCAGCAGCGTCACTTCAACTTTTGTAGCATAGCCAGCTATTGCTTCGTCAATAGAGTTATCGGCAATTTCCTTAATTAAGTGATGCACACCATCATAGCCAGTGCTACCGATGTACATACCTGGACGCTTGCGAACCGGCTCAAGCCCTTCCAGGACCTGAATTTGCGAGCCATCATAAGATTGTTCATTTTTTTGTTTAGCCATATCTCCCTCACTATTATCTGAATTATCAGCTCTTTTCAACACATCTATTATACATAAAAATAGATACATTATCAAACTATTTACTTTTCTAGTATGCTTATGCTAAAGTTGAATTAAAGTTCTATAATAAAAACAAAAGAGGTCAAAATGTTCAAAAAAATTATCTCGCGCCTACCGTACAGCCCTTCAATGATTCACAGTCTGGGCTTTTACGCAAAACGCCTTCGTAAAGAGGAAGCTACACGAAAAATCGGACTTATTTTGACCGCCCTAGCCCTTATCGTGCAGTCTTTTACAATATTCTCTCCGCCAGAATCCGCCAATGCCGCTGATTCTAGCGACCTGATTTATGGCGGAATCTCCAGCGGTTCCCAATTATTAGCCCACTATGATGCTAACACTAACAATATCCACGATCTCTATAACCATCTGGGGATTAGTCGCTCCGACCTAGAAGCCGCCACAGGAAACTTACAGACCTTAAATAGCAATATGGGGACTTATTCATGGGGCCTCACTCCTCATTTTGGCGCCTCAAGAGGCGAAGGATCTTACGTTGTTCGCACCTCACAAGGCGGCGCTCGAACTTTTTACTATCGACCACACAACCTATGGGGGAATTTTACCTATAGGGCATTCGTCGGCTATTCAGCTGGGACCGGCTGGTTTGCAATTATGCTAAACTGCGGCAACCTAATCTTAAAATTTGCACCACCTAACCACCACTGCCCAACCGGACAAGTTGGAACATACCCAAACTGTTCAACTCCACCAAAGCCAGTAGCAACCTGTAACGCTCTAGATATAAAAAAGAATGGTGACGCCTATCAGTTAACTGCTGATGCAAGTGCAGCCAATGGCGCAACTATTCAACAGTATATATATAATATATATCGAAATAACACGCTGATAAAAACTATCACCAGTAATGATAAAATCGTCACCTATACCGAAAAAACTCCTGGCTCCTATAAAGTAGTTCTAACCGTTAAAAGCTCACTGGGAGACAAAACTTCAGATGCCTGCGTGAAGACATTCACTATACCAGAGCCAGAAAGGTGTCCACAAAATCCTAAACTACTGAAAGACGATCCTCAATGCCAACCATGCCCCGGTGACTCTACAATATGGATTAACGATAGCCGATGCTCAGCTTCATTTGTTCAAACAAAAAATGCAACCAATCTTACCCAGAATAACGCCAATGCAACGACAACAGTTGCTAAATCTGGAGATCGCATTACCTACACCCTATCAGTAAAGAACAAAGGCCTAAAAGAAGAGGAGTTTGTTTTTAAAGATCAAGTTAGCGATCTACTGGAATATGCCGATATATTCGATCCCGGTGGTGGCAACCTAACAGATGATAAAGGCGCCAGCACTGGTAGCGGTAATGCAAAAACTCTAGTATGGAACCCAGTTAAGATTAAACCTGGTGAAACCCAACAGCGCAGCTTTACTATCCAAATAAAAAGTAACATACCAGCTATGGCTAGCGGCAAGAGTAATCCAACGTCTTATGATTGTCGAATTGACAACACCTTCGGCAATACCGTCAGTACGAAGGTAGATTGCCCTGCGCCAAAAGTTATCGAGCAAACAACTTCTCAGCTGCCAAAAACTGGTGCTAGTGAAAATATGCTATTTGCCGGAATTGTCTCAGCCGTAGTAGTGTTCTTCTACACCCGGTCACGTCAATTAAACAAAGAAGTTAGAATTGTTCGGCGAGATATGTCCGCAGGAACACTATAGGAGGTTAAAATGAGTGAAAAATTAAAATCTACCTCAGAAAATTCTATTGACAACGAAGCATGGCATAACGTCAATAACGAAAAATCTGCTGAGATTGCCGAATCTCTAGAAAAAGCCATAGAAAAAGAAAAATCTAATGCCGAAAATGAGAATAATATCAAGCACGAGGCTATCAAACTAGCCACCCGCCACGAAAATGAGCAAACAGAAAAGCATCAGTCTAAAGAAACTAAAGAAGACAAACCTCTCACTAAAAAAGACATTGATAACTCATACAGAAAGACTCTGACCAACGTCCAAAATCAATTATCAGCTCCATCCAGGGCATTTAGTAAGGTTATCCATAATCCAGTTGTTGAGAAAACCAGTGACGCCATTGGCAATACTATTGCCCGCCCTAATTTAATTATTTCTGGCGCGCTGGGTGCAATAGCCTCTGTTTTTGTGTACTTTATTGCGAAAAGATACGGCTATTTATTATCAGGATCAGAGGTGATGGTGTTATTTGTAGCAGGTTGGTCTATCGGCGCAGTCATTGAATACGCCCGGATAGGCTTCATAAATAATAGAAAAAATCGCTAATTAACTATCGATATTATCGTAAATTAATTGTCACTTCGTTGTCATCATTATCACTGCTACGTAAATCAAGTCGATTTTTAACTACAGGACGGCTAGGCTCTACGGTACTAGGTAGTCTATTAGTGTTAACTGTAGCTATTTCCCGCTCAGAGTCTTTATTCTGTAGAGAGATAGGATTGCCCACCGGAGCAGCCACAGAAGGAGTGTTGCTTATCGACCCCACGCTATCTGAGACCTGCTGCGCTGATGAAGAAATTTGCACGCCACTGGGTTTAGTAACCGGATTTACCGCAGGCTTTCCGCCTAGCTGCTGTCTTTTTGCTAGCCATTCATCCAAGAAAGACGAACCTCCGGCTGAGGGTTTCTGACCAGCAGATGAAATGCCCTGCATAGAATTCAGCTTTGGCGCTTGGCTACTCCTAAGCCTATCGAAAATCTCCTTCTCAACAACCGCGCGCGGCTTGCCGTACTTAGCTGCAGACAACCTTACTAGAGCATCTCTCAACTGGTTATTGGCCTGCCCCATCGGAGGGATCCAGTTCATACTGAATGGAGCTGACGGCACGTTATTAATCATTACAGAGGTTATAGATTGGAAATTTGGCAATTTAGCCAAATCGTCAACATCAAAAGTCGGCTGGAACTTCTTAACCATCAATTCTGCATCCGTCACACCAATACGCCCAGAGATAACCGTACCAACGTTACCAATGATAGCTTCACGTATCTTATCGGTTAATTGGGTCATAAACTGATTACCCATAATAAGGCTTAATTTATATTTACGAGCCTCTGATAGAATAGATTCAAAGCTGTCTGTAGCAAAGTTCTGGAACTCATCGACATATAATGAGAAATCAACTCGCTGGTCCTCTGGAATATCGGCCCGCGACATTGCCGCCGCCTGAAATTTCATCACAAAGATAATACCCAACAACTTGGAGTTTAGCTCCCCCATCTTGCCCTTCGACAAGTTAACTAGTAAAATCTTATTATTATCCATAATTTCACGCAGATTAAAGCCAGATTTTGTTTGACCAATAATATTACGCATAGCATCATTAGAGATAAATGGGCCAAACTTTGCCACAACCCACGAAACAACCTCGCCGGCTTCATTCGAACGCTGAGATGCCGGAAATTCCTTTGTCCAAAAATCAATAACCTGCTGATCCTTTACATATTTCAGCTTACTCTTAACAAATTCTGGATCAATAAGACACTTTGGCACATCAATAAATGTTCCACCTGCGGGGTCTGCCATCAGCAGTAATGCACAGTTTCTAAAAATATGCTCCAGACGAGGACCAACAATGCCTGTATGTCCCGGGTCGTATAACCCGTATAGCATATTAATTGCCTCTTGAACCAAAAAATCTTTCTGATCCGGCGTATCAAATTCAAACATATTGAGCCCAATTGGATTAGCCATATCTGATGGGTTAAAGTATATGATGTCCTCAACTCGCTCTTTTGGCACTTTTCCTAGCAATGATTCTACCAAATCGCCATGCGGATCAATAAAAGCAAACCCACGACCATCCATCATGTCTTGGTATGCCATGTTCTCCTGAAGCACTGACTTACCTACACCAGTCTGACCAATAATGTAAACATGGCGACGGCGATCTTTTGTGCCTATACGGATTGGCTTCTTTACTCCCCGAAACTCGTTATAGCCGATTAGAAGGCCCTCGTCTAGAATGTCAGTTGGTCCATCAACCTGCTTTGACATTTGACGCTTAACCTGTGAAGTCGGGATTGCGCTAGATCCTGGCAGGTGGAATAATGTTGCCATTTCAACACTGTTGAGAATATTACTACGAGCTTCTTGAGGAAAGAACCGCATGATATAAGCCGTTGTCATTTCCTCAACATTTCTCGTTAAAGAAAACTTAAAACCGTTATTACGAGGGGAATCAAATAGCGAAAAAGCAGCAATAATATTTTTTAGCAATACCTGCGAACGAGCTGCGGTATTTGAGGAAATTACAACACGTATAAGAACTTCGTAGGCAGGATATCTAGTCTTCTCACTAATGGCATCGACTTCGGCCTGCTCTAAAGAGGTCAATTGCTTATCTTCTGGACTCTTTGCTTCGTCCTTATCTCCACCCTCTGGTGGCTTCCATAATGCCTCCATAATATCAAGGGGAGCAACACCAGCCAGCCCCTTTTTCTTACCTTTATTCTTTTTCATACCATCAATATGAGACTCTGAGGCTTTTGACCACCCATCATAAGCTGGTCTCAATAAGAACTGAACACCTATGCCATCCTCTCTAGAAGCAGAAGATAATGCATTTAAAAGTGCCCTAGAAGCGTCCCTTTTTGACTCTTGGTAAGTAGATATCGGATATACAAATGACTTCTTTAAAGTAAATTCACCACCTATAGTACCGCTCATTTTTCCCACTTTACTGAATATATTAGCATCAGTGACTTCTTCTAGTCGAGCAGATGGATAAGCCGCCGCCACAGCCTGACGAATAACATCCACCAGCACTAACGGAACTACAGCATAATAATGGACAAGCCCACCACGCGCAACAATCTCGAATGACATATGACGCTGTCCATAAACCTTACTTTTAAACCCTTTCGTAGCCGTACTTGAGATGATGTTGTACATCACCTGAGCTTGGGACAAGACCTCTTCCGTAAGGTCTCTCTCGTCTCTATTGGAACCATTAACATCTTCGCTAGTTGGCGGTAAATGAATAAGTAGTGGCACCATTTTCAGCCCACGTTCGTAATTTTTAGCCTCCCTAAGCATATTACGATACTGAAGAAAAGCCACCGCAATACCAGCCGCAATAATAACTATTACTATAAAACTAACAATCAGAGGACCCGCACCCATATAAAAACCTATTCACCACTATTATAATCTTTACCCAACGTTTTATTATACCTTTTTTTCAAATAATCAATTTGCAGCTGGGTAATAACCCTACTTCTCTCATAAGGGTCATCTTTCGTTAAAATTATAATTTTTTTTACTTTATCTACCCACTCTTTTTCAATTAGATCCTCGTCTGCTGCAACTAATGGCGTATCGTCGCTAGAGACCGAAGTCGAACCCGCATTTACTGATGTTGTATTTTTATCATCATTCAGAAGAGCGGCTGAGTCATCGGTGTCATCGACGGGCAATGCTACTGGTATATTATTGTATCGCTCAACAGTAGAAGACTGTCTACGCTCTGTATCAGATATCAGTTCAGGACTTTCTGTTGTACTTTCTACACCATTATCGCCACCCATAAATATATGGGGTTGTGCCTCAGTATTCCTGCTGACTTGTGGTAATTCCGGATTCATACATATACATTGTATCACGTCACCACTTAAAAGCATACGTTTAGGCGTTCCGAGATATTAGTATCTTTTATGTATAAAAAAGCACACCAAAAGCTCAAAAATCGCCAGCAGCATTACTTCGAAAAACCCAACACCGCCCATTGACTGCATCCCAACATAAATAGTCGGAGCAAGAGATATCATAGTAGAATAATAATATATTTTATACTTAGACTTCTCAGAGATTTTATTAAAATCAAAAAAGTTCGCAGCTATTCGCTCCGAAACTAAAAATATCACATAGACTATACAGATAAACAATATATACAAGCACGTAAAAAATGCCAAAATTCCAAACGGACCCGCACTACTTGGATTAGTCGCATTCAACAAAACAGCAATAAAGATCGTGGCAACCAATGCAATGAGACTAACTATTCTTATCCCCATACTCACATAATACTATAAACAAGAAGCCTGAGCGATAGTATTATCAGAAATAAACACAACCATCCGCCGATAAAAAATAACTATTAGGCGCGGGTGTCTATAGCTGCTTTTAGCTACCGCTCGAGGCGATTGACCGCTCCTTAATTAAGGAGCATCCCTGCGGCGTTCCTCTGCATACACCCAGTATTATAATCGCTAACATCTTAACGAGGATTAACTGGATGCATGCGGTACTAGCCGCGCGCTCAACGCTTTTACAATTTGTGTTGTCGTAAAGGCGGAGCATTGGCTGCGTCATTATAAAAATCATGCAGCCAATTGTCCGTCAAGTACTTACTCTTAAATGTTGGGTCTTTATTTATGAATTATTAATGTGTTTTTTTGCTTTTTAGTTTCCAATAAAAGCTTACGTTTATACTAGCACAACCCATTTATTATGTCAACCAAAACATTATTAAAAATTATTGTAATATTTACTTATTATTAGCTGTTGTTAAAATTATCATCTGTTAAAGTGGTAAATATAATTTTGTCTACTTAAGTGTTTTTTACAACAATATTACGAATACTGCCCTATTGCAGTCCCATAATGATACCCATGCCAAGGTAGCTAAAGTCATTACAGAAGGTGCAATTTAAATTTTCGCCAACACGTACGAACTCGATAACATTGGTTCATTTATTTTTTACCTATATAAATCTATAGTACAAATCTTTAGATAACTCACAAAATAAACTAAGTATTTTTGTCAATCAGAATATATTAAATATTTACAATCATATCGCCCCCCTTTTTTCTTCTTTTCATCGCCACGGACACGACTATCGTGCATACTTTTTTAAATAATTATTACGTCATATCAAATAGTGATTATTCCAAAATTATACAATCGCCCTGGACATTACAAGCCAGCTCAAAATATATTAAGACATAAGCCATAGACCCGACTATACAAATAACGTCTTTACCCCAGCAAACTATGGCACAAACCACCCTAAGACAAAACTCTCAGGTGATACAAACGATCAACTACAAATCAATCTTCTATAGCACCTCGCCACCATAGACGGTGATAAATAATGAGGATAGTGAGTGTAGTATTTTTTACTTAGGTTTTTTGTAAAAATACTGTTGACATAAGCATTTCTATGACTTATTATGGGGGTAGCTTCTGAATAAAAAAGTTATACAGAAGCCAAAAATAAAAAGAACTTGTAAAACTCCACTTTTTAAAAACAACCACTACTCGCAGGTGGTTGTTTTTTTGCAGCCTACATTACTTACCAAATAAAAAACCGGCCTCTCGGCCGAATCAAATATACATGGTGGAGCTGCCGGGTACTGCCCCCGGGTCCAACTGGTATCATGATACTCGTCTACGAACATAGGCTCATTTAAAAATTTTATAACGTCACCTGGCTAAAAAATGAGTCGAAAAAACCAAGTTTCGTTACGCGGAAAAAGTCCCGCATGCCCGCCGCTTCCGAGCGTGCAGCTAGCAACATATATATGACACCCTACACATCGGCTGTTGCCACGATGCTAGGATGATCGCTAAAAACTAAGCAGCGATAGCGACCGGCTGAGCAACTTTGAACGAATCAAAGAATGCAGCAACACGATCTTTCAAAGATGTTCTTGCATCTAAAATCATACGTTACGCGTATCGTCGGCTCGCAGAATATCTTGATAAAGTCCAATTGTCGAAAGCTATATCAGCCCCGCACATTAATAATGATTATACCACTGCCTCATTTAAAAATCTATACACTTATGTTTTAATAGACTTATGGTAAGCAGAGTTGTCTCAGCCACACCCTATGGTTTCACTGGAAAGATTATTGAGGTTGAAGGCGACATGTCAAAGGGGCTACCTAGCCTACAAATCGTAGGTATGGGCAACAAGGCTATTGATGAATCTCGAGATAGAGTACACAGTGCAATAAAAAATTCATCCCTAGATTTTCCAAAGGGCAAATTAATTGTTAATTTAGCTCCAGCGGAACTGCCAAAAGACGGATCACAGTTTGATCTGCCAATAGCACTAGCCATCTTGTGTATAGGAGGTATGCTAACTCAAAACGACATAGAAGGTGCAATTTTTGCAGGTGAACTAGCCTTAGATGGTAGCCTACGACCAATACGATCAGCAATTGTCACAGCTGAGGTTGCTAAAAACCACAAAATTAAATCAGTATTCGTGCCAGCCCAGAACGCAGAACAAGCATCTCTAGTTCCCGGTGTTGAAATATTCCCAGTAGACAATCTCAAATCTCTCTTCCTACACTTAAAAAAGGAGAAGTTCATTAAATCAATAAATAGAACTAAAAATAAAATAGAAACTAACACGCCAGAAGACAAGACGACAATTGACGACATCTATGGACAGGAACAGGCTAAAAGAGCCATTCAGATTGCCGTAGCTGGAAGACATAACATTTTGCTATCTGGCCCTCCGGGATCAGGAAAAACTATGCTAGCAAAATCTCTAAAAAACCTATTACCCCCACTATCAAAAACTGAAATCGTTGAAGTTACCAAACTACACAACCTGGGCAATACTAACACTATCAGCAGTACCATTAGAGAGCGCCCATTCAGATCACCCCACCACACCGCTAGTAGAGCTTCCATCATCGGCGGCGGATCAAGGATACAACCCGGAGAAATCAGTCTGGCGCATCGAGGTGTTCTATTCCTAGATGAGCTATTAGAATATCCCAGAAATATCTTAGAGTCGCTACGCCAGCCCCTAGAAGACCACGAGATCACAGTGAGTCGTGCTAACGGTAAGTTCAACTTTCCTGCCAATTTTTTATTGATTGCCACTATGAATCCCTGCCCATGTGGGTTTCTTGGTGACTCAGACAAAACCTGCATCTGCTCACAAAATCAAATCCTTAACTATCAAAAAAAGCTATCAGGACCGCTACTTGATCGCATAGACTTAACCGTATCAGTTTCAAGAGTTCCCCACGAAAAGCTACTCAGTAATAGCTCGTTGATAAAATCACAACATTCATTATTTTTGTCTGAAATTTCTCAAGCTCGTGCCATTCAGAAAACTAGATATGGATGTAGCTATAAATACAACAATGACCTTTCAAGTAGCGATGTTGACAAAATTACATCTATTTCAGCCGCTACGAAAGCCTTCTTGATTAACGCAGCTAGGCGACTAGACTTAAGCACGCGCAGCTATTTTAAAGTAATTAAAGTTGCCCGCACAATAGCCGACCTAGAAAATTCAACCTCGATAGAAGTTTCACATATCGCCGAAAGTCTGCAGTATAGACAAATTAACATTAACTAATTACATCCTTGAAAATAATAAACATCTCTGTTACAATAGCAACTGAGTTAATCTAAAATTGCTTCAAAAGGAGAGCCAGAGATTAATAAGTCAATCCGTATCAACGGAGCAATCCGTGCAAAGGAACTGCGGATAATTGGTCCTGACGGCGAGCAGCTGGGAATCATGTCGCTTCAAGAAGCCTTGAAAAAGGCCGAGGACATGAATCTTGATTTAGTTGAAATATCGCCAGGAGCCAAACCGCCAGTTGCAAAAATCATTGACTGGGGCAAATATCAGTACCAGAAGATGAAAGATCAGCAAAAAAACCGACGGCAAGCAAAGTCTGGAGACTTAAAGCAAATGCGCTTTGGTCTAAAGATAGGAGCTGGAGATCTTGAGGTAAAGCTGAAAAAAATCCGTAAATTCTTGGAAAACGGACACAAAGTTCGCATACAAGTAGTTTACAAGGGGCGCGAAATGGCCCACAAAGAAATTGGCTACGAATTGATTGACAAAGTCATGGATCAACTTAGTGACGATGCAATATTAGAGCAAAAGCCTCAGATGGCTGGTCGCAATCTGAGCGTAGTAATAAGGAGTAAGTAATGCCAAAGCTAAAGACCCATAAAGGCACTGCGAAGAGAATTAAGCTGACCAGTACCGGCAAATTGACACGCCAGCGCGCATTTGGCGGTCACTTTTTGGCTAAGAAGTCAAAAAGCCGTAAGCGCGCAATAAATACAACAGCAACCGTAACTGGTTCGATGGCTAAGAATGCTCGTCGAGCAATGGGAGTATAATTATGCGAGTAAAACGAGGAGTTACCGCACGCGCCAAACATAAGAAGATTCTAAAAGCAGCCGCAGGGATGCAACATAACCGTACTAGAAGTTTTCGTCTAGCAAAACAAGGGGTTATTCGTGCCCTACAATACGCTTATCGTGACCGCCGCAATAAAAAACGCGATTTGCGTGGACTATGGATTACCCGCATTAACGCAGCCGCTCGCCAGGAAGGCACAACTTATGGCAAGCTAATAGCTTCTATGAAGTCCAAAAATATTGAGATTGATAGAAAGATTCTGGCTGAATTAGCAGTTAGCGAGCCAAAAGCTTTTGCCGAGATAGTAAAAGCTAGCCTATAATATAACCTCCTAGCCATAATGGAAAACACCCTGTGTCATATCAGGGTGTTTTCTTATAGCCTGTCTATAAGCCGGGTTCTGTCTAGGGTAATCATCTATCTAGTTTGCTTGTTGCCAAACAAATCAAGCGGTTATCGGTCTACGAGTGGACTCCTCTTTGCATGCAGACCTCCTTGCAGTCGGCAGGGTTTACCTCCCATCTACGTCACCGTAGACGACTGTGAGCTTTTACCTCACTCGTTTCACCTTTTCCTCTATATAAATAGAGGTAGTTTCGTTTCTGTGGCACTTTCCCTAGGGTCTCCCCCGGTCGCCGTTAGCGACTGCCGTCATCCTTCACTGCCCGGACTTTCCTCTTAAGATTAACTCAAGCGACTACCCAACAGGCTACCTATCCATTATACCATTAAAACCCCAAGCTTTTCCGTGAGCGCTCGATATTCCCCGCGTAGATGCAAGGTGGGTGCCCGCAAAGTATTACCACAGTAATAAATCATTAGAGCTCCCTATCATATGATGTTAGGAAAATCATACGCGCCCACGGAAAAACCTAGGGTCTACTAATATTATACACCAAAAATCATCATAAATATATGCAATATAGCCCGAGTACAGCCAAACATTACCTGACCCACCGCACCAGAAAACAGTAAAACAAGAACTAGCACCAAAAGAGCGCCCTGCTGCTCAATTTTTTGCATAATAACCCTAACCCCCTCTGGCGCTACAGCATACAAAATTCTCGATCCATCTAGCGGTGGGATTGGTAGCATATTAAAAATAAAAAATCCTAAATTTACAGATACAGCAGTGGAGATAACCATCCCATATATAGTTGGCTGTATCACTCCCCCGGAAGTAATAATGCCACAAATCACCCCCAAACCAAATAAGATAAAAGCAATTAGTAGATTAGTAATTGGACCAGAAAGAGCCACTAATGCAGCCCCCCACTCACCAAAGCGTACCCTATTTGGATTAAATGGAACCGGCTTAGCACCACCAAAAATTGGCCCGTGCAACAGCACCATCATTAGCGGCAGCAATATGGTCATAAAAGGGTCAATGTGTCTTATTGGATTTAATGTTAGCCTGCCCTCCTGTCTGGCTGTATCATCACCCAAAGCATAACCCATAAATGCATGCATAGCCTCATGGATGGTCATAGATAGCAGTATAACGACTATAACTATTATTATCTCCAAAACCATAGGTGCTATTATAGCACCAACCGGCCATCTTGACTAATTACATAAATGTCGCTACAATAATAAAGATTGTTATCAATAATAAAGTAAAGAGAGTGGAAATGGCATCACGATGTGATTTAACAGGCAAAGGCAAGCAGTATGGCAATAATGTCAGCTTCTCCTTGCGCCGCACCAAGCGTGTCTTCAAGCCAAATCTTCAAAAGAAAACTTTTGTTGTTGATGGTCAGAAAATCACCATGACCTTAAGCACACAAGCGATTCGTACTTTGAAGAAAAAAGGCATCTTAAGTACGCCTGGCAAGTAAATATCTATTTACGAACTTCTAAAATTAAAATCACCCCAGCTAAATACTGGGGTGATTTTAATTTATTGCAAAGACTAGCTTCTAGATATTTTTACAATCGTTAAGCTGCCAGGCAAATCGGCAGACTTCTTTAATTTCCACTTCTGCCCAGCCTCAATGACCGGAGCCCCCAAGGCCTTCACGAACTCATCCAAGTCAGCTTGCGGAACCTCATAATTTAAATTTGAATCCCTATAATGTACTGGAATAACCACCTTAGCGTCAAGCTGGCGAGCCACCTTAGTTGCACCTACGGCATCCAGTGTATAGCCACCACCTCCTACGGGTAATATTGCAAAATCTACAACGCCAATATTCTCTAGCTGATCGTCAGAAAGTCCATCCTCCACATTACCGACAACCACACCCTTAACGTCGCCGACTGTAATTCTGTAAATTGTAGTTTTTCTTACATCACTACCAGCATCAATATGCCTACGCGCAGGGATACCTAATATAGATATATCCCCAACCTCATATTCACCAGGTCCATTAAAAAGCAACTTTGGCGATGATTCCACATTGGAGAGCCTATCTTCAGTGACCACCTCTATATCGTTATTAATGGGCACATTTTTACCACCAGCAATCTCTAAATTTGGATCAAAGACAACACGAAGCTTTCTTGTATTAATGACAACAGCGTTGGCGCCCTTATATTCTATCTCAAACATCCCTACTCCTTTCTCATTATACCTTCTGTATCTAACAATACTGAATGTTTGTTCCTAATCATATCCATTATAAACCTATCCTTGACGCTCATCCTATAATAAAAGTCATCATACGTCATTATAGCATAATTTATTTCACTCTTCTTAGCCTTCTCAATTCTTTTTATCAAGTTCTTTATTGCTACCGCAGACATGTTATCGCCAACCAGGAGCAAATCAACAGAGGCGATAGAGCCAATATCCAGCTTTCCAGCAGTTATAGCTATTTTTAAGCCTCGTATTCTCTTTATTGAATCTTCCCATGAAACACTTGCCGGCTTTTTATCATCATTATTTTTATCAGAGAAAATCACCATAAGAGGCTTCACATAAGGATAATCCTCATTCACACTGTAATATAACTTATTATCTATAGCATCCTGCTTCACAATGCCCACAGAAACCATATTCGCCAATTCACGACGAACAGAATTTATTTGCTCATCAATCATTCTAGTAATTTCTCTTACGTAGAACGATTTTTCCAGATTATTAAGAAATAAATACAGTAGTTTTACTCTTGTTTTTGAACCAAATAATGAATCAATCATTGCACTATAATTGTAACATATTTTTTACTTGTCATCTAATAATCGTGACAAATAGTGTTCGCATGAATCTATATCTCCCCACTCAATAAACGGATTGCGCCTAAACCATGTTAGCTGACGCTTCACAAGACCTATGTCCCTTTTTATAAACTCTTGGACCGCTTGCGACTGATCCATACTTCCATCTACTACCTTTTTAATAATCGGATAAACATTACCAGTCATCGCTTCGTTAGTCCAGCCATACTGACATCCCAATATTATTGTTTCTTTGACAACACCATCATTGAACATTTTTTTTGCTCTACCTGTAATCCGTTGCGTTAGTAGATCTTTTTTTGTTGTAATTCCAACAATAATAGTGCTTTTCGACGGAGTGGGCTGCCTAGACACTTCCTGTCCAGCCAATTCAATTGACCTAATCAGATATCTTTTATTCTTATTATTTTCTGGCAAAGAGATATCCTGTTTAATACAATAATCCTGAAGCTGCTCTACAGTCATTTTCTGCAGCTTATTACGCCTGTCTTTGTCATAATCATTACCAAATTCAAAGTCAAAAACAACTGCATCAACATACAAACCGGTACCGCCCACAAGAAAAGGCACATTGCCTCTGCTTCTAATTTCTTCAATTTTACGATTAGCATAATCTTTAAACTGTGCAGCGCTGAAAGAAACTCCTGGATCCACCAAATCAATACCCCAGTGAGGTACAATCCGTTGCTCATGAAGCGAGGGCTTTGCAGTACCGATGTCCATACCCCTATAGACAGTTCTACTGTCGGCACAGATTATTTCGCCACCATACTTCTTGGCTAAACGTACCGCCAGAGATGTTTTCCCGCTACCAGTTGGACCAACAATTACAATTAACGGCAACTTAGAACTACTGCCTATCAATTCTGACGCCATCTTCGCTCCTTAAAATTAGCTACCCTGTAACGATCATCGCACAAAATACCATCCTGCTCCAGCATCAACCGTTGCGCACACTGCCCTCCAGGAAAACCAACAGCCAAACCCCCTCTTGAATTAACAAGCCTATGCCACGGCAAATTACTCGGTCCGCCATGAGCAATCTCTCCAACCTGTCTGGCTGCATAGGGATGTCCAGCCATAGCTGCTATATCTCCGTAAGTAGTCACCTTATCGGACGGCAATAGAGCCATCAGTACATATACTCTATCCCGGAGATTATCAACTTTTATATTTTCCAAAAACTCTCCTTATAAAGATTTTAAATATCCAGAGAGGTTCTCTAGAGGAATTTTTTCCTCGCCAGTCTGAGTTCGAACACTAGCCTCGCCCGCTTCCATATCCTTTGGTCCTACTATAAGCTGAACTGGTATCTTCATAGACGTCGCCTCTCTAATCTTTTTACCCAAAGACTCGTTTCTTAGGTCTAATGTAAATCTTACATCATTATACTTAACGGGCTTAGTTAGGGTAGTTTCTGACAAAATAGTTGTTATTTTATCAACATAGCCTAATACAGAATCATTAATGGTCAAAATACGCACCTGCTCTGGAGCTGCCCAGAATGGAAACCAACCACCTGTATGCTCAATAAACACGCTCAAAAATCGCTCAATCGAACCTAGTAAAGCACAGTGGACCATAACAGGTGTTGTAGAGTTGCCATTAATGTCCACATACTCCAGCCCGAACCTCTGAGGTTGTACGAAATCTAACTGCACAGTTGCCACCTGATGTTCACGACCAATTGCATCAGTCGCCATGAAGTCAATTTTTGGACCGTAAAAGGCCGCTTCGCCCTCCTGCTCAAAGTAATCTAGGCCCACTCTCTCAACGGCTGACTTTAATTGACCTTGTGCAGAGTCCCATAGGTCAATATCACCTAAGTATGAATCAGAATCGTCACGATAACTCAGGCGAACTCTTAGCTTCATGTCAATTGACTCATACAGTTCACGAGCCGCCGACAACAAGTTATTAATCTCCTCCTCAATCTGGTCTGGCCGACAGAAGACGTGACTGTCGTCTTGTGTCAATGAACGAACACGACTTAATCCACCTAGCTCTCCAGTCTTTTCATCACGATAATCAGTTGTCGTCTCCAGATATCTTACTGGCATATCTCGATAACTTCGTGGACGTGAGGCAAAAATCTGTGTATGGTGCGGGCAATTCATAGGCTTGAGGGCCATTTCATCACTAGTCTCTTGACTCTTTACTAGGAACAATTCTTCACCAAACTTTGCCCAGTGACCCGACTTTTCATACAAATCTTTTTTTGTGATATGGGGAGTCCACACCTTCTCAAAACCGAATTTCTGCCGCAACTGATTTGAATATTGAGACATCACCTCACGTAAAATAGTCCCTCTAGGTGTAAATAGTGGCAAGCCAACACCCACTAGTGGCGAGGTCGTGTATAAATCAAGGTCCCTACCCAGCTTTCTATGATCGCGCTGCTTTGCAATCTCTATATTTTCCAAATATTCATCTAGCTCTTCCTGGGTGGCAAATGCTACGCCGTATATACGCTGCATTTGCAGGTTATTTTCATTACCACGCCAATATGCGCCAGCAACCTTAGTCAGCTTAAACGCACCGACCTTACCTGTACTATCAACATGTCCACCCCTACACAAATCGACATAGTCACCCTGCGAATACAAAGATACGGCCTTGACCTTACTAGGAGCTTCATTTGCAGAGCCAATATCCTCGCCAGATAATTCACTAGCAACGGTAGTACCAGACCGCTTAAGGTCGTTTAATAGCTCAATCTTAAAGTTCTGCTGATTTTCCTTAGCCCAATCAATAGCCTCATCTATTGCCACATCTCGCCTTTCGAATGGATAATTAGCAGATATTATTTTTCGCATCTCTTTTTCTATCTTCGGCAGACTATCTTCAGAAATTGTCGCACCATCAAGATATATATCATAATAGAAACCATTCTCAATAGCTGGACCTACGCCAAACTTTGCCTGAGGCCATAAACGCTGAACAGCCTGAGCCATAATATGCGCCAAACTGTGTCTCATAGATTTTAGTTCATCTTCACTCATATCAATATTATAGCACGCTCCTTGCGAACAGATATCTGTTGTGATAGTATTATTACATCTGGGCGATTAGCTCATTTGGCTAGAGCGCTTCATTGACGTTGAAGAGGTGAGAGGTTCGAATCCTCTATTGCCCACCAGATACGACAAAAAGCATACCCTTTATTATTTACCAATAAAGGGTATTTAATTTTATCGATGTAAGCATTGACATTATAGAGTAAATATGTTAGTATCCATAGTATGAGTAAACATAGCTCGCCGCAATTAGACACAAAAATCAAACAATCATGCTCCTTGTTGAGCAAAGCGCAACTTCATTATGAATACAACAGGAAGATTAACGAGGAGAGATCTGCGCTGTCTGCTGATCTGCGCAATCGTTAGACCTCTACTTAATACACAGTAGAACTGAGGGCCCCTGTAAATGGGGCTTTTTATTTTACACAGTGCTTTTCCACTAGATTTTTTTATAGTTATATGACAATATATTGATATGATATGTTTAAAATGTTTTCACGACAAAACCCGTATAGTAAACTCTCGTCAAAATAAAAAATATCCGGCAACATGGAGAAGGCATGCGTGTACAAGGTGCGGACACTCTTTTACAACCTACGAGAAGCCGGTAATTCACCTTCCAGTCCTATCGAAAGAAAACAATATTAATAACTTCTCTATAGGCAAGCTAATCATCAGTATTGCACGAAGTTTTAATCATGATAAAAAAGCAGCTGATTTTTACAGCTACGATTTAGCAAATACCGTACAAGATAAGCTACTATTTCTACAAAACAAACATACAATATCGGCACAAGATATAGCAAAGATTACCCACTCTACTCTACAGAGTTTTGATCAAATAGCAGCCCTACAGTACGCTGCCCAGCATAATCTAATCACTAGTCAGCGGAAGAGACGCGGTCGCCCCTCTTTTTATTACCCCGAGAACGACCCTGGTCATTCATCTCAACAGTAGTTTTTTCCGTTACATCAAATTTATCAAGATACTTACCCAGTAAAAGATGCGTCTGAGCATTGTACGAAGCCATTGAACTGTATACAATAGCGATTACTGGCATCAAAGCCCACTGCATAACCATAAGTATGTTCCTACGCTTCTTATATCTTTCTGGGCGTGGAGGTAGAAGCTTAAATGATACAAAAATTAATACCAGTATACCCACCATTGCCACCTGTTGTATCAGACTTACTGTATCAGGCAATTGATGAGCGGCGACGCTACGAGCAGCCTCACCGTTTAATACAAGCGGCGCCCATCCACCAAACGCAACGATTAGCGCAATGCAGGCCTGTGTAACATGTCCATCTAATAATCTTATAAACCTTGCCAAGCTCGGTAAAAACCTTACCTTCCTGTCCTTATTGAATACATTGTTACCAACATATGCCACATCTGAAGCGCCATAGCTCCAGCGGCGTAATTGAATAAACTGAGCGCGTAACGTTTTTACATAGCCATTAGACAATACTGCGTCCTGATATATTGGAACGAACATTGGCACGACCTCATAATTGCCATTGAAATAAAAATAGCTACGCCAATATTGATGTCCGTCTTCGACAATTGTACGAGTACTCCAGAAGTTCATCTCCACAAGCGCACTCATAGGCTGTGCATGAGATGCAAAATTGCGCAAAGAGTAAGGCCTCATAGAACTAATGATATTCCAAAATGAATTACCTGTCGCCACCACTCTCATCGGCGCAGGTACGTCCCATATATTATTAGTAAACAAGCATATTGGCTGGAACGATAAATGCTTCCTATCTTCATGTGTAATATATTCATACGTTAAATAGTCAAAGTAGTGCTTGTGCGGTTTATTATCGCAGTCCATTGTTGTAACTATTACATCAGAAAAGGCTATTCCTTCATGTTGTAAATACTGCTGCAGCCATTTACCAGCATAGGTAATATTCCCTCCCTTACCAACAACTTCATTTGGTAGGTCTTTTGGGTGCTTTACTATATGGAAAGAGTGAAAATTCTTACCGTACTTTTCCTTTAAAATATGGGCTGTCTTATCAATTTCAGCACCACCACGTTCTTCATAGGCAAAAACAACAATCAAACGCGTCTTATCGTAAGTCGTCTCTAAGACCGACTTTAGTGCAGGCTCTATCACTTCAATACTTTCATTGTATGCCGGCATTATGAGGGCGTTGTAAATATTACCGGGCTTTGGGAAATGCCCTTCCTCTGCAGCTGACATAAACCTCAGATTCTCTAAGTGTTGTTTATAAAGCAACGCCCCAGAGGGGATATCTCTCAACCTAGAATACGATTCTTTTGGACTCTCTAAGTCCATTAAACGCCTGCTCCAATCAACCCTAGATGCTCTTTCCATGTTTCTGTGACCACTAACCACCCTATAGCTAATGGCAATCGTCTTCACAAAAGCGACTAAAATAATAGTCAGAAGATATATTGACGCCAGAACAGGATTAACTATTGATAGAATAATGAGGAGAATGATAGCTCCGTAGCTTAACAATCCCGGTAATATTTCAAAAAATCGATATTTTTTTGTTCGTTTGCCAAGTGGAATTTCAATATCCATACATTTATCCTAATGATGCAATTTTAATAATTGAATATGCCAATGCAGTCAAAACAATCAAGATTCCCAAAGTCAACCACAGAAAAAATACAGCCATACTACGCTTTTCTAACGAAACCAACTTAATGCTTAATATAGAATGTCCAAACACAATCATAAAAGCTAGAGCAATATATCCGAACAAACTGTACCAATGGTTTCTATAAAAGTTTGCAACTCCGTACGCAGTGTAACGAGTAATAACCTGCGCCTCACTATGCTTAATAGATGTTATCAAGAATATGGAGATAGCAATAAAAACTATGATATTAACAATCAAAAGGATAGATATTCCACGATCGCTTAAAACGGTTTTTATCGATTTATTGATAGTATCTTTCATAAAATGGAGCCGCTGACTGGGCTTGAACCAGCGACCTGCTCGTTACGAATGAGCTGCTCTACCAGCTGAGCTACAACGGCAAACTCCTTAGAAAATTATAACAAAAATAGAGGGTTTTTCAAACCAAAAAGATTATTTATCAATGGAGATAAAATATTTTACCTTATTATTGTTCTTAAGATAATTAAACCGATTATTAAATTCTGTTAGCGGCACCTTAACGTAAGAATAATTCACCATATTATCCTCAAGACTATTAAGCGTCACAAAATAGTAGCCGTCGCCAGCTAAGGTTTTTACTGGTTCTGATATCTTACCTTTTGCTAGCAATGTAGCAGATTTTGTCAAGCCACCGTCAGAGTTGTCTGTAGAAACAGACAGATTAAATACAGGCTGGACTTTATTGCCCATCTCATCAGCAATATCTTTTAAAGATTTTCCACTCTTCACCTTATTTTGGATAGTAGACACCAAATCATCAGCCGTCTTATCAATCTTAAACGATACTTCCTGCTTTAATAAGGTGTATTTCATTGCTATCTTTAGCTCATCCATAGACCAGTGCAGATTATCTTTTACTACAGATTCATAAGCAGACTGTGAAAGTTTGCTGGATTCTTGTTGCTTTTTAATTAGATCCTGAACCTTGTTGTCGTCAACTGTAATATTATTTTCTCTTGCAAGCCTTTTAGCGTATGCGACCTCTAGGGCTTTATTTATTGACTGATTTTGATAAAACTTAACTTTATCTTTTTGATCAGATTGCCCTTGGGTCTGCAGGACAGCCAGCGAGCTTCGATGGTACAGCAAATAATCACTATAATTCGCATTTTCTCCATCTATATTCGCCACTGGAAGGGGCAAAATTTTAGTAATTCTATAGGCAATATCACTAGTATCTTTCCACAAGTACAGCTGAGCCCAACCAAGACCAACAAAAATAGCTAAAATTGCCACGCTGACAAACATTGTTATCCATACCAATCGACGCTTAGTATACTGGATGGGATATTTATGCTTACGACCAGCCGCCAAGACCTTTTCGCGATGCTGAGCTACAGTATCATTTGTAATTCTCGTAGGTAGCTTCTTTGGTTGTTTTTTATCTTTACGATTCAATAGATTTTTCATTATCACCCTCCTTTTTCACTGAAAGTTCTACCGCATCCTGTAGTTTATTATAGACATCGTCCGGATGCTCTACGTTTTTTATAACAAGATCACCAACAAACGTCTGAATAATAATTGTGCCAAACTTAAACATCTCCCCACTAAATCCTGGAATATTATAGCTAATATTTTGAATTTTTGATAATTTCAGCTCAATTACGTCCTTACCAAAAAAACCATGCTGTGTAATTTGACGGATTCTCTGATCTGTAACAATGTAATAAGTGTAAAACCACATCAGAAAATGGTAAGAAAATAGTACCAGACCAAAAACAAAACTACCAAGAAACAACCATAATAAATTCAGGTTATCTTGCCAGAGAAGAAACGGTAACGACCCAAGCGCCATTGACCCGAGAAGTAAATAGAACCCTTTACGCATAGCAATAATATGACGACGAAATACGAACAATAGCTGCTCCCCGTCACGCTGTCCATCAAATTGATTATCTTTTAGCTGTCCTGTCATATACGTGGTACCCCGGGCAGGAGTCGAACCTGCAACCTTATCCTTAGGACGGATCTGCTCTATCCAGTTGAGCTACCGAGGCATAACCTAATTATACCACGAGTAGCTCTCAGGTAGACCAGCCTAACGCGTAAACTTCTCACTTAGTGTATGATAGCTAACTAGCTCCTCTGGCTTGAACCAGTGGTTAATCTCACTAACAGCCTCCTCTGGGTCACCTGAAGCGTGGATTAGGTTTGGTACACCCTTTTGGCACTCATCAGCATAGCCAAAGCTAATATGAGAATAGTCGCCACGAATAGTTCCCATATCTGCCGACTTTGGCTCAGTTGGACCAACAATCTTCCTAACGACAGCTACGGCCTCAACCCCTTCTAATACCATTGCTATGACCGGACCATCCATCATCATATCTAACGTTATATTTAGCGTACCCTCGCCTCGACGCGTAGCCAACTTACCTATGTCCTCATAGTGCGCATAGTAATGGTCTCTAGATGGCGATGTCATTTTTACACCAACTATCTTCAAGCCGACTCGTTCAAAACGTTGTAAAATTTCCCCAACTATTCCCCGCTGAACAGCATCAGGCTTAAAAACGATCAGCGTTCTTTCAACGCCACAATATTTTTTTTCACTATCTGACATAGGTTGCTCCTTTGCTCATTATTATTTTTATTATAGTACCAAAAATAGATGATTTGATAAACCAGCCCTCTAACTGTAAAATAAGTATATGTTTATATCAGAAGCCCTAACTGATTTTCTAGAACACCTGGAAGTTGAGAGTGGGCGCAGTCAAAAAACTATTATAAATTATCAGCTCTATCTAGAGAGATTCATCGATTTTGCCGGTGATATACCTGTTGATAAAATTACATCAGAGCTAATTAGGCAATATCGTCTCTGGCTAAACCGTTATAAAAATGACAACACAGGCGAAAGCTTATCTTTAATCACACAAAGCTATCATCTAATTGCACTTCGAGGGCTACTCACATACCTTTCTCGCCGCGATATCAAAAGCTTGGCTGCGGATAAAATTATCCTACCCAAGACTGTCCGGAAACAAGTAACTTTTCTGCAATACGACGAGGTACTGCGAATGATTGAGCAAATACCAACCGACACCGAGTCGGGGCTGAGAGATAGGGCAATTGTTGAGCTACTGTTTTCCAGCGGCCTCCGCGTCTCTGAATTAGTCAACTTAAATCGGGATCATATAAACCTAACAAGGCGCGAGTTTATGGTGCGAGGAAAAGGACAAAAAGACCGACCAGTTTTTATATCAAAAGGCGCCGCCGAACATGTATCCACATATCTGGACTCAAGAACAGATAACCTACCTGCACTATTCCTAAGTTACAGTAAACGAACCGTCGCACCCAGTACTTCTGGAGGTTACCGACGCCTAAGCGCTCGTAGCATTCAACGAATGGTTAGCCAATATGCACGCCTAGCTGGCATTACCAAACACGTAAGCCCACACACCATGAGGCATAGTTTTGCAACCGACCTTCTAATGAATGGTGCCGATCTACGCTCAGTTCAATCTATGCTAGGACATAGCAATATATCAACAACCCAAGTATACACCCATGTTACAGATCAACACCTAAAAGATATTCACGAACGCTTTCATAGCGATACGTAAATTACCTTTAAGGTTTGCATCGACCAGCAACGGCAGATCCGCTACCAGATACAGAGAAATCCTTACAGAGGCTATTTTTTAGCTCAACCGCGTTATCTGGATAAGCAAAATCATCGCCAATTTGCAGACGCGCCTCGACTCGTCTAAATAAATTACTCGCTCGTCCCGTTGAATCAATAATAGGCTGAATTCCATCGAAATTTACGATAGTGCCATCCGTTTTTTGAAGTGAAACTTTTACGCTGCCACCCTTGTATATGGAAGTTAGCCTCAAAAAAGCCGTTTCGCTGCCTGCAGCAATTTCATCAACATCAATCACCGCCTTGCACGAATATTCGCCAGAAAATTTAAAGGTCTTGCTACAAGATACTATATTCGTTCCATTATTATGCTCATTTCCGTCAGTTGCCCTTGGTCGATCTGACGTCTTACCAGAAACTGCAGTTCCATCTTGCCCTGCTACATCTGACCTCAATACGTTTGGTCGCAAAAAGGAGGTGACGCCAGTCGTATCCAATGTTGATAAGCTAAATGTTGGCCCTGGATTAATTAGCTGCGCCCTCATCAATTGAGGAGTGTTACTATGCCAACTGCTCCTTGCCGGCAAATCTCCTGTAGTAGATATCTCTGTATTAACTGCGTTTGCGCTACCAAGGTTGCTTTCATCATCGCGGCGATACCACTCAATTGATATCTTATTAAATGAGCTGGTTGCGCGTAGCGGTATAAGCTGGGACTTATCTTCAATAGATTTATATATAAAATCCTGAGATTTCATAGTAATCTTTACGCAAGTGTAAGCTTGATCAAATCTCTTACCAGCGCCGGTACCCGTCTGAATAATAGTATCACCAGATATACTACCGCCGACAACACCAGAGGCGGCAACCATATTACAATTAATCGGACCGTTAAGCACTCCTGCAGCCTGAATATTTCCTGTTTGTGCAGCACGAACCACTCGCTTGGCATCTTCAACCCCAGCCAAAGCGGCATCATAAGCACTCTGCGATAAATCATTATTAGAAGATTGTCTCTGGTCCATAATCATTAATCGCATAAATCCAATTGTGACAATGGTTAGCAGCATCGCCCCAAAAATAACCGCAAAAAGCGATACAGCACCCGATTGTCGCATATCTCTACCCATTTGTCCTCACAATCATTTCAAATTTATTTATAGAACAGAAATCAAAATTATTATCCGTCTCGCTCGGATCTTTACAAGAAGAATTTCTAATTTCACTCATCTTACTTGTTCCTAAAGTGAAGGTTAATTTGTAAAGAGCCTCTCTGGAATCATCCGATGTGATCTTCTCTAATGTAACGTCATGTATGCCAATCGAGCCATCACCACTACTTATCGATCTGAGCAGATTTGATGATTTTGCTAAATCAACCATCTCTGGATATTTACCGGACCCATCTTTCTTACACAAGCCACCGTCAACGTCAACTACCCGCACCAAGTTTATCGGATTACCGTCAACCTTAAATAGTCTATTTGCACCCAGCAAGCTTGGATCGTCTAAATATCTCGGGTTATTCCAAATATACGAATGAGACCCCAGACAGAGCCGACCAGTTGCCCAACTGCTATTGTTCGGCACCCTCAGTCCAGAGCTATCGATCTTATTGGCGTTTGCTTGCAAAAAATCTCGTCGAATTGTGTCGGAGATATCTCGCCCTGCCTGATTAATATCACGTAGCACTACTCCCCGGCTATACATTCTACCCGCCTGAATACCCACCATAGTAATTGACAATAGAAGAATTGAGATAAATGCCATCGCAAGCATTAACTCAACAAGTGTGAATCCCTGTTTATCGACCCGAGTCATACAACCTCACAATCGTACCAATTGTTGCTGGCATTTTACTGCCAACTGGCATCCAGCAAGCTTTTATATACGCATCATATTTATTACTATCCCTACTGCCTACGGCCGTACTTGGCTTAACAAGCCTAACCGCTATTCCATATGTTTTTTTAGTACCACTATCGACTCGCGCATAAGTTTCTGCCGGTTTATAATCGCCTGGATTATTTAAAATACTGATCTTAGAGCCGAGTGAAGGTGTTGCAGCCAAGGCAAACTCTTTATTAGAAAAGTTGTCAGGACAGCTTTCTGCACCCAAGCCACCCTCATTATCATTAACCGAGGAAGCGCTTACGGAGTTATTATCAACCAACTTTTTCCAAATATCACTCTTTGTGTCATGAGCATATCTTAGCATTTCTGCCTGCGCATCAACCTGCTGACGCACCAACGTCGTCTCTAAGGCATACTGGGAAATAGCCATGCCCCGATTCATAGTCTCTAACGTAATAACAGCAACCATACTAAAAATCGTTACACCAAGCAGCACTTCTACGATAGTATCACCCCTGTTAAATTTACGCATCAGCACACCCTCCGGTAGCGTTCCCCACGACAATCGCATCAGCAGAGCCTGCATACGAACGCAAAAAGATAGAAAGCCACTCATTCGGCAACCAACCATCATCATAAATACAAATTTCCCGCTGTTGGCGCTGCTCGCCAGCGGACTGTACTATGCCTGCACTATTCTTATTATTAACAAAATCCGTTAAATTATCGCCAAATCTACTAGTGTCCGTCCTGATGTCTAATTGCCCTGTTTCTGGATGTCGATACATTAAGATAGATATATAGGCGCTATTTTTAGGCTGGCTAGAAAATCTAGTCTTTGCTTGCCAATTCACGGTATATTTGTCAGATTCAGCACCACGCCGATATACCCAAGCACTACCCTTATCTGATCGGTACGCATAAACAGGATATGTTCTATAGGAATTACCGTCCGTTGAACCCAGTAAACCAACTGTCGTAATGTAACGACCAACAATCACACAATCCGACTGACCACGCGTAGTCTCCAACCTACCGTCTGCCCCGTCAATTGGACAGACACCTTTAGACCTATCATTTTCAACATTAACGACTTTTGAATACTCATTACGCAAAAAACCAGCATAAGACTGAACTGAGTCGCGATATTGCTGACGATTAATTGACATACTAACACCCACCATAAGCATAGAAGTGAGCAAGCCAGAAATAGCCACAAACAAAATAACTTCAATTATAGTAAAACCTTTTTGTTTATTGCCCATCACTTCTCCATTATAGCATAAGCAAATTTTACTTAGACGATAAGAAAGCCCCATGCTAAAATTTGTTGACTAAAAAACCATGCCAATAAAAACCCTACAATCAATAACGGACCAAAGCAAATTCTTGAAGTTGCCTGTAATTTACCCCTTAACATTGAAGGCAGGACTAGCAACGTACCGATTAAATTAGCTGCGAATAAAGCCACAAAAGCCAACAACCAATTACCCAAGAATAAAGCCAACCCCAAACCAAGCTTAACATCACCAAAACCAACCCAAGTTTTTTCCTCTCCATAGCGGTATTTTGAGAAAAGATAAAGTAGCAAATAAATGCCGCTTAAAATTACAACCGAGCCTAAAAGAGACATCAGGCTCTTTGTAAAATCATTAGATAGCGCTAAGTTTATTATTGAAAAAATAAAGCCTAGAATGATAAAAGGAATATTTATAACATCGGGCAGAAGCATCCACTTGAGATCATAAATAAATAAAATTGCCAGTAAAACTAGACCGATTAACCACAAAGCCAGTAGCAAGACCTGCCAAAAATCCATCAATGACCCTGGCCAAAATGCTATAGACAAGACAAATAGTCCAGCCATGACTACTTCTAGTAGAATTTCCGTCCAACCAATAAAATTCTTACAATATCGGCACTTTCCCAGCCTAATCACCCAACTGAAAACTGGTATGAGATCACAAAATGACAATTCGTGACCACAAGACAGACAACGAGAACGGTCCTTAGAGACTCTCTTTATTAGTGGAGATAGCTTCTTTAGTTCTTTCTGGTCAACCTTCTCTCCAGCCTTTTTATCCTCAGTTAGCTGGCGGGCACGCAAACGCCAAACCTGAGCCCCTACAAAGCTACCCAATATGGCACCTAAAAAACCTGCTATTACAAATTTCATCATACTTCTTATGGTAACAAAAAAACATAAAAAAATCAGCCCCATTAAGAGGCTGACATTATGTAAATATTCCTTATCTATACATCCTGGCAGTACAATTGTTTCTGCGAGCCATTATTTTCCAACAACACCACGACGGCAGCATTACGCGAAGAGCCATTCTCTAAGGTAATGTTTGCTGGGTCGTCTGCAGATGGAGCCGGCGTACTGGACGGACACTTACGGCCGCGCATCACCTTAATCTCATTACCAGCAACCGACATTGATGAACCGGTAGCGACCACCTTCAGCTCTGAATTCTTATCATATTGATCAAGTTTATCAACATATTTGCGTAAAGATTCCTCGTTGAACGTTCCGCCGTTACGGTTGGCAGAATTCCAATTGTTAATAGCGGCAGCCACAGTTGAAGCGTCATTCTTCCTCGACTGATCGCGCTGATTCCGCTGTAAGGCTGGAAGGGCGATGAACACCATCGCGAAGATAAGTCCAGCAATAGCCAAGACTAAAACTACCTCGATGATTGTAAATCCTTTTTTGTTATCTTTGTTTACCATTGAAATTTCCACCTTTCTATGGCTTATACTTATATTTGTGCAAAAAATGCTTACGCTTATAATACACCAAAATCACCTGGTCGTCTAGTGAATATTTATATTACCGACCAAACTATAAATTGGGAATAGTATTGCAGCAACCATCGTACCAGCAACTAATGCTAGAAATACCATCAGGACTGGCTCTATAGCTGTCGATAAAGCGCGGATTTCTTCATCAAGTTCATCTTCATATACCTGAGCAGTTTTCCCCATCATTTCGTCAATCTTACCCGACTGCTCGCCGATTTTAATCATTTGTGGCACCATCGTTAAGAAATATTCCTCATTCGACAAAGATGCCGAGAGGGCTTTTCCGCCCTTTACCTTATCTGCTGCTCGGATAATACCTTCGCTAATAATCACGTTATTGACGGCATCCGACGAAATACGGAGCATATCAAGCATCGGCACACCAGTGCTTAGCAGAACTTGTCCTGTTCTAGAAAACCGCGCCATATACATTTTTCGGAACATCCCCTTAAATAATGGAGCATTAAGCTTAAATGTGTCTTTAGTTCTAATGCCCTGCTCGGTTTTTAGGTATTGCACCAAAAAATAGCCACCAATAATCATTATCAACAATGCGAGCCACCAAAAGTGAATAAAAAAATTGGCCACATTAATCATGATTAAAGTTATGAACGGCAAGCCTTTATTTAAGTCGCGATATAATCCCTCGACCTGCGGCACCACTGTAAACAACATAAAACCAACCACTAAGATAATCACCGCCAAGACAATTGATGGATACATCATAGCACCACGAATCTTACTCATCATGGCAGCATCTTTTTCCTGCTGAGCAGCTAGTCTTTTCAAAGATTCGTCCATTGTACCTGAAGTTTCACCAGCTGCAACCAGTGCCACGTACACCTTATTGAAAGCCTCCGGATGCTTAGCAAATGAGTCGGACAATGATTTACCACCCTCCACATCAGAGATAATCTCTTGAACGATTTCTTGCATCCGCTTATTAGTGGTCTGCTCCTGAACAGTCCTAAGACTCTGAGATAATGGCAGGCCCGCCCCAATAAGTGTCGCTAGCTGACGAGTGAACACCACTTTGTCTTTAGTGGTGATTCTACCAGATAACTTTGCAAAGAAACCCGTTTTATCATCTTGTAGTTCAATTTTTAAGGGCACAAAACCTTGCGTCGTCAATAATTTTGCAGCAGCATTTTCACTTTCAGCCTGAACTACAGATTTAACAATTTTATTACTAGCACTATCTCTGGCTTCGTAATTATACTTCTTCATCTACTACCCCCTCATTAACCTCTCAAATTCCGTCAAATCAACCGCAAACTCACGCGCATTATCATACGTAATCGTACCATTCTGCACCAGGTTGACCAGCGTTCGGTCCATCGTCTGCATTCCTTGATCGGCACCGGTCTGAATAACTGCGTCTAACTGATGTGATTTACCTTCGCGAATAATATTACGCACTGCTGGATTGGCAATCAAAACTTCTGCCGCAACTACACGACCACCCCCAATAGCCGGCACCAAACGCTGCGAACAAATAGCCATCAAAATGTTTGATAGCTGAGCCCGAATTTGTGGCTGCTGATGCGGTGGGAACACGTCAATCATACGGTCAATCGACTGTGCTGCCGAGTTGGTGTGGAGTGTGGCAAAAACTAAGTGTCCGGTTTCGGCGATAGTGATAGCTGCTGAAATCGTTTCTAGGTCACGCATCTCACCAATTAGCACGACGTCCGGGTCTTGACGAAGGCTGGATCGTAACGCCGCCGAAAATGAGTAGGTATCATAGTGAACTTCGCGTTGAACCACCACCGACTTTTTTGATTTGTGCGTAAACTCAATCGGATCCTCAATGGTAATGATATGTTGTGAACGCTCAGAGTTGATTTTATCAACCAATGCTGCCAAGGTCGTCGACTTACCAGAGCCGGTTGGACCAGTCACCAACACCAAACCACGAGGAAAATCTGCAAACGTATTAACAACTGGTGGCATACCAAGCTCAGACGCCGACTTAATTTCATTTGGAATCAAACGTAGAGCTGCCGCCAAATTGCCACGCTCATGAAAGGCGTTAACACGGAATCGGCCCAACGTACCAAATGCAAACGAAAAGTCGAATTCTTTATCCTTCAATAAAATTTGGCGCTGATCTTCATCAAGTATCTGAAACACCAGTCGCTCAACCGCTGGCTCATCAAGTGGCTGGGTCCCAGCCGCCGGCACTAATGCGCCATCAATCCTGAGCATCGGCGGAAGCCCAACTTGAATATGAAGGTCGGAAGCGCGTTTTTTAACAACCTCTTCTAGTAAAATCTCAATTCGCAATTCTTGATTATTCATATTTCCTCCTTTTTACGCGGTATCCGCCGCTACTCTATTAACTTCTTCTATTGTCGTTATTCCGTTTAACGCCTTCAGGTATCCATCCTGGCGCATCGTAATCATGCCTTGCTGAATCGCCATTCGCTGGATTTCAGCTGACGTAGCACGCTTAACGATTAAATTCTGAATTTCCTCAGTAATATCCATCACTTCATATAGACCGGCTCGACCAGAGTAACCACGCGGAGTTTGAGGTGTATCCTTACCCCTTGCTAAGGCAAATGAGGCCTGCGTTGCCAGCGGCAGACTTTCATAGCCCAAATCTTGCGCAAACTGAGCAACCTGCTCTTTTGTCTGAGGCAATAATCCACCAACCGCCTCCCGAATTGCCTGTGTTTCCAGAGGCGACGATTGATATATATCACGCCGACGCGCTACTCGCCGAACCAGACGCTGCCCAATAATCGTATTGACCGTACTAGCAATAAGAAACGGCTCAATCCCCATGTCGAGCAGTCGCGGCAACACGCCAGCTGCGGAATTGGTATGAAGCGTCGAGAACACCAGATGCCCCGTTAACGCTGCTTGAATCGCCAGATTGGCCGTCTCATTGTCGCGAATCTCACCTACCATCACGATGTCTGGATCTTGACGCAAAATTGAACGAAGTCCAGAAGCAAATGTCAGTCCGACCTCTGCATTAACTTGAATCTGATTCACTCCGTCCATCTTATACTCAACCGGATCCTCAAGCGTCACAATATTAACAGTATCGTTCTTAATTTCTTTAATTAACGCATATAAGCTAGTAGACTTACCGGAGCCAGTTGGACCAGACGTTAGAATCATACCGTTAGGACGCTTAATTCCCTTGCGAATTGTCCGTAGAGCGCGCCCAGCATAACCCATGTCCTCCAAGTTAAAAGAGCTCCCGCTCTTGTCTAGCAAACGAACAACCACCTGTTCACCCCAAACAACCGGAGAAATAGCAATACGCAGGTCAACTTCCTTGCCTGCAACATTAACCGCAAATTGACCATCTTGTGGAATGCGATGTTCGTCAATTTTTAGATTGGAAAGAATTTTAATACGACTAACCAAAGCCGGCTCAATGCTTTTTGGTAGTTGCATAATCTCGCGCAACACACCATCGACCCGACAACGAATCTTTAAGGCCTTCTCCAATGGCTCAATATGAACGTCCGAAGCATGGCTTTTTACGGCATATTCCAAAATAGTCGATAATGCCCGTGAAATGGGCGAATCTTGAACAATAGTTTTAATATTGCCAGCTTCCGACAGAGATTCTTCTTGGGACGCTTCAGCCGCCACATTAACAGATGATAAATCGGTCTTATATTGATCAAGGACGTGACGGACGCTCTCTTCTGAGGCCATAAAGACTTTAATTGGTCGCTGAATGCGATTCGACAGATAGTCAACAGCCTGGACATTATTGGCGTCAATCATCGCCACTGCTAGGCGGTTTTGAACTTCCGCTAAAGGCACCGCCATAAAACGTTCAGCGACATCAGAAGACAACAGGGATAAAATATCCTGGCTAATAACACTATTTGATAAGTTAACGTATGGCACACCCGAAACCTGAGCCACGCCATGGACTAAAAGCTCATTATCAAGCAACCCCTCTTCGCTCAGCAAGCTAAATAGTGGCTTATTATTCTCAGAGGCACGTTTTAAAGCATCATCAATGACAGACTTCTCAATAAGTCCTTCGTTTATCAGCAGCTCAATCAACTTGTCCTGAATATCGTCCGTCAGTAAAGCCATCCTACGTCCTTTCTCTATTTGGCCGCACTTTGACCCACAAACACCTCAACAGTTGGATTTATCGCATTCTTATTGAAAATTGCTGGGTTTGGTTTTTCAACATCAGATGATATTTCTCTAATAGTTTGGACTTTTGCTCCAGATTTTGGAACCTTTAAAAATGATATATTAGAGGCAACAATATAGCCGATAGCTACACCCACGCCTGCAATCAATATCACCATAGCTATGTCTGTTTTCTTCATGGCTTTACCACCTTATTTTCTAATTGTACTGTTTGCGCTGGCTCATAATAAGCAACGCCCCGCACTACTAAGCTTAATTTATCTTCATTACGCTGAATCTCTAACGCCTTTAGATCAATCACGCGAATTGATGACTCGAATTTAGTTAATAGTTCCTTTAGTCTGTCGGCCGGCCCACTAACTTCCATCGTAAACGATACTGTATTAGCCGGAGCTGACTCAGAACCCTCGCCACCAGAACCAGCTTGCGATACTGACAGACTCTGAATTGTCACTCCAGTTGTCGTATCGATAAACTTATTCTTCAAAGAAGCACCAAAGGCGTCAGCATTAGGATTATCTGGAAGGGCGTCAAGAATAGTCTGCAAAGCATTACTCTCGTCACTTGATTTTATAGAGTTAAGCGCTGTGTTTGTGTCTAAAACCCTAATATTTTTCTTTAATTCATCAATGGTTTTTAAGTTCTTATCTAAACGAGAAATTGTACTCTGCTTCTCAATAATAATCTTTGAATGAAAAACAATTTGCTGAATCAGAAATATACTGACAACCAATGCAATTCCCGCCAAGAAAGCCGCACTTGCTACAAAAATAAACATTGTCTTTTTTGAAGAATCAATCTGCTGGCGCTTGCGAATTGCCACCCCTTTATTATCGGCTGCCATTATTTTTCTCCTGTTTTACCGAATTACTCTTAAACAAACTATCCGGAATACCCTGGCGTGAATCTGTCATATCAATTTTAGCTGTTGGCGTTATCACTGAAACCGTACCATTTGGTGCTGGCGCTAATAGTTGTTCAGTGTACTCAAATGAGAACGAGAACTGCAAAACTTTTTTACCTTCTGAGTTTTCACCAAAACTAGTATCGCCATCTTTTATATCTTTGGTTAATTCCACTTCAGAAGTTTTATCTCCATCAGTTGTTCGGATTTTAGTGCTTAGAATAGTCTTCTTTAAGGTCTCCAAAGCACTATAACCATTAACAGCGCTACCTTCTAAGGTGATAGTCTTAGACTCTGGATTAATCTTTATATTTGAAAAGCTAACATTATTAGGCGCTACTGGATTTACAGCTGAAACTACATCAAACACCCTCGAATTGATTTTCTTACCAGCGTGCTGCTCGTTAATCTTTGAAAGCTGATTTTGAATTGTTACAACCTTATTAAGATCCTCTACAGACATAAGTTTATCATTTCGATCTTTAATACCACTATTCTGCACCGCTTCGGCTGCGATTTGGCCACCTAAAATTACCGCCAAAACAATTACCGCCGCAATTGAAGCCCCACCTATCAAAAACGATACAGAGATAACACGATTACGCATTACTCGAGTTTTTAGTAGCTCTCGCTTAACATTCGGAATAAGGTTTATTTCAATCATGACATGTTACTCCTCTGTGCTAAACCAACAGCAATAGCAAATTCTGAAGCAATTGGCGCTAATTGTTGCTGATCCGCCTGAGATACCTGAACGCGTTGCCAAGGGTCGGCGGCAATTGACTGGATGCCGGCTTTATTCATTACATAGCTATCCATCTGTGGAATAGCCGAGCCAAAGCCTGACAGTAAAATACCAGAAACCGCTACATTAGGATACCTAGTCTGGAAAAACTTAATAGATTTAACCAGCTCTGAGGAAAAACTGTCCAAAGTCGAATCAATTGCCCTTAACACTTGGCCATCTAATTTATCTGGCGCCAAACCAAATTTAAGAATAAACTGACGAGCCTGATCTTCTTGTACATTCAAATTCTGAACAGCTGCGCGGACCAATGATGAGAGTCCAGTTGGAATCATACGAATCAACCTTGGCGCACCATTATATACCACTGCTAAATCTGTCGAATTTTCACCCACGTTAATAATTAAGCGAGCATCCTGAGAATCAGAAACCGGCAGAGAACGAACCATAGCAATAGCGTTTGGTTCCTCGGCTATCACATTAAAGCCAAGCCCCTCAACCAACTCCAGCCTTTCTTCTGCGTAAGTCTTTGCTGTACTTGTCAGCAAAATTTCATATTGATTCTGAGCATGAAGACTATCACCTAACATTACCCAGTCAACTTCTGCTTCGTCTAACGGCATCGGTATATATTGGTCAACCTGATATTTCATCATCGCCTTTAGTTCCTGCTCAGAAACTTTCGGTACGTCAATCACAGTCGAAAACGTTTTATTTGACGGCAGTCCAACAGCCACATTGGACGTCTTAATACCAGCCTGACCGACGGCAGTCATAATTGCCTCCCCTAGACGTCGCCGCGCCTCGGGAGAATCACCACTTGATATCTTAGAATCAACTGGCGTGTAACCATAATGAGACAAACTCCATCCCGCGCCAGCACGAGACAGCTGAACCACTCGCACAGCATTTGTGTCGATGTCTAGTCCGAAGAAGTCGCCCAACCCTTTTGCTAATTTCATAACTAATAATAATTATATACATTAGCGTTTTAATTTGCAAACTTTTAATACCTTGGCGGCAATTCACGAATATTCATAGTGCTAATTGCACCGGTATTGCGGTAGTTGCTGTAGGACCAAAGATAAGCATCGGCCCGCAAGTTAATAATTTCGGCTGGAGTTCCTGGGTGCATATTCGGGTCATTCTTCGCCGAGGAGGCATGCCTTCCTCCGTATGTTCGGCGTAAGAATAAGTGGCCAGCCTTAATCGGACCGTTGATTCTCAGCTTCTTGCCACATAAAGCTTCGGACACATTACTTAACCAATTGGTCATATTAAATACAGCGCCACAAGTACTAACATATCCATCTTTCGGAGTAATTAGCCAAGCATTCACCTCCCCAACTGAAGGGTCTATCACAATATTCTTCGCATAAATTACCAATTGTGGCAATGAACGAACATTTCCCGAATCAGTATACAGCAAATCTCCTGAAATCCTAACCGTACCAGTAGATTTTATAACGATACTCTTACCCACATCCAATTTAGCGCCAACTAAATTAATGTTACCGGCAGTATATTCACCCGTAGCTAAACTGTTAATATTCACATTACCTGAGACACTACCTTTTACGCCACCAACAGATGGCAAGGTGAAGTTGTCCGGAACTAAACTAGCGATGCTAAAGTTACCAAATTTTGGAGTATTGGCAAAGGTCAATTTATTGTAATCTTGCATTGCTAAGCTGTCGCGGCCATTGAAAGATGACGACAGGCCGGCACCCGAAGCTGAATCCGCCCTTCCGCCAGAAATAATTCCATATTCCGCCCAAGATCCATACATATTCTGATAGGCCCGATCCATGGTATAAGATACTGAAATATCTTCAATCAAGAGACCCATGTGCGACGGGCTAGACTTAATATATATATCAATAACATTGCCATCGCTATAAAGAACTGTACCTTCTTTTATGTCAGCCATAAGTGCCGAACCTTCATCATAACCAGAAAGCCCCCATCCAGAATATTGTGTACCCTCAGGCCTGGAGCCGTTTTCATTTCCTTTGACGTCCATTTCGTGGCCATTAATTTTCGCTCGAACAAAGTTGTCTGCTGAACCCGAGAACTTAAATTGCAATTTTTTAGCATTCTTCAGATCACCCAGTTTAACGTTTTTCAACCTAAAGACATACGTATTTCCACAATTCAAGATAACAGGTCCTGTAGCTCCCAAACAACCAGCCGCAACACTTGCGTCGGGCTTTAATCTAAAATGGGTATGACGCCCAAAACTATTAATACTAATCCACGCCGCCCTAGACGAAGATCTCCAAACTCCCCTGCGACAATGAGGAGAATATGTAATGATTGGCGCATCCCCAATCAATTCCTTATTCTGTATATCAGAACAAGGAATCCAACCATCACTTATTCGATCTCCTGATCCAGGCAGCTGCCATTGCGTTTTCACAACAGTCCTAGCTTGATATTCATTCGTCAAATTACTTGCATCATTATGACAATTTGGTAAATCGGCGATTGCGCCTGAAGCCTTGCTGTAGGCCCGCTGATTACCATTACCTCCAAAAGAATCCTGCGAACAGATTAATGACCAGTGAGGATCAATCTTATCTCCTCCCTTATATTTATATTCACCAGGACTAAAATTAACTGTACCACCAAGAATATTACCATTGTCATCCAAGCCCGTACCCCAAAGGCCCATTGACTGTATGGTTGACTTATCCAATATGCTATGGCTATCTGCTTGAAGTATGGTGTTGGACGTCTTACTAGTAATCACCTCCTTGTCAGTTTTAATATCACCACCCCAAACCTGAACTTTTGGCTTATTGGAGGTCCTAATACATTTAATTGCGTATCTAAAATCTGTAGATGGTGCCGAGCCATTATAATTACTAACCATTGCCACATAGCATAAGCTATCATTCGCATTTAGGTTTACTCCACTCAAATTATCAGCTGCATTTGTGGCAATTGATGTCTGGCCGGTAGGAATCTGGTTCTTGCCGCCATTAGCAACAATTTCCTTACATGTTCCGTTATCAATATTAAGTTCTCTATGCTTTTCCTTAATCAATCGTACAATCGCACAGGACCAGTCATGAACGGTTCCACCTGGCAACGAAACAGCATTAACGCCAGCCATACTGGATACTTCTGTGCCTCTAGCCACAAACCGAGCCAACGCATACGAAGACCCCTGGGACTTCTCTGTTCCCTTATTGTTCAGTCCAGCATTTATGCCCTCAATACTTGTAACGTTTTTTGTATCAATATAATCAGAACTAATGCCAACCGATGGCTCGATATCATAATTATACGGCACCTCGACACAAGCGTAAGGTGAATATCCCCAGCCTGCAGTCGGTGAAGAGTTCTGCTTACTCCAGTAGATTCTCTGGCAGATACGCTTACCCATGTCTTCATTTCTGATAATCCGCGTATACATAAATTTATTATTTCCAAGATCGCCATGAAGATCCTCCAGGCGAGTTTTACCGTTAAGCGTCTCCATTGTAGTGTTTCGATAATCCGCCGGGTTGTTCATTCGCTTCCAAGCATACCCCTTCCAGTCGGTAATAATGCCGTGTTGCTGCGGATCTTCGTTATGCCAAGCACCTCTGTTACCTAGGCTAAAATCATTATCTATCGGTTGATTTGAAGTGATATCAAATACATCCTGCTGTACACCCGTTACAACTTGACTCGTGGTTCCACCACTCACAAAAAGACTATGCCACCAATCAACCGTATCTCCGGGCTTCACATTCTTTAATCTTCCTGGAGCAACCACCCAATTAGACCCAAAGTTAGTGGTATCTGATTTATCAAATTGCTTAGTAACCCAGGATTTACCAGTTATCGTCCAAGCTGGTGAACTTGGAATTGCGTATGTGTAGATAAAAAACGCCGTTACCGAAACAACTAAAGCTACTACTATTGCCAGCATGCCCACCCGAGGCAATGAGTATTTTCTTCTCATGCTTATAATTATATCAAAGATTGCGCAGATGATATAATAAAGTTATGAGTTTATCTATTGGAATCGTTGGCCTACCTAATGTAGGCAAATCGACACTTTTTAATGCTTTAACAAATAATGATATTTTGGCTGCTAATTATCCGTTTGCAACTATCGAGCCGAACACAGGAATTGTTCCCGTGCCAGACAGACGCCTACAAGCCCTGGCAGATCTTTATCACGCCCAAAAAATCATCCCAGCTACCGTTACTTTCGTTGATATTGCCGGACTAGTTGCTGGCGCCTCCAAAGGCGAAGGTCTGGGTAATAAGTTTCTTCACAATATCAGAGAATGTAACGCCATTATCCACGTTGTTCGTGCTTTTGAAAATTCAAAGATTTTGCGACACGATGAAGCTCCAATTGACCCAAAAAAAGATATCGACATTATCAATACCGAGCTAATCCTAGCCGACTTACAAACAATTGAAAAACGCCTGCCGCAGCTACAAAAAGAAGCTAAGGCTAATCCAGAAGCCCGCCAAAAAGTAGCTTACTTACAATCACTGGCAGACAATCTACAGTCGGGGACGCCAATTTCTGCTCTGACCAACGTAGACTTTGAGGCGATTGACGATCTACACCTACTAACCGCCAAGCCAGTTATTTACGCCTTCAACGTTGACGAAGAAGGATTGAACAATTCCGCTCTAAAAGGAAAATTAAAAGAACTAGTCCACCCCTCAAAAACCGTCTTTGTCTGTGCAAAGCTAGAAGAAGAATTAAAAGGTTTATCAGAAGATGACGCCAAAGAGCTTCTGGAAAGTTATGGCGTTCAAGAAACTGGACTAGTCAAACTAATTCACGCCGCCTACGACACATTGGGATTACAAAGCTACTTGACTGCCGGAGAAAAAGAAGTGCGCGCCTGGACAATCCATAAGGGCTGGACGGCGCCACAAGCTGCTGGAGTTATCCATTCAGATTTTGAACGAGGCTTCATTGCGGCGCAAATTGTCGATTTTAATGATTTGATTACTGCCGGGTCAGAAGTAAAAGCTCGCGAGGCTGGTAAGATTCGCACTGAAGGCAAAACGTACATTATGCAACCAAATGATGTTGTTGAGTTTAGGTTTAATGTTTAGCTAATTGCAATTTATAAAATCGCTCAAGATTTCCCTTGCTACCAGCAACTTCGCTATCCTTTTTATCTAAAATCACAAAATACTTTTTTGCCCAATTTTCAAAATCAGTTAAGATCTGCCGTCGCACCTTATCGTTTTTAATAACTCCCTTATTAGTCTGATGCCGCCCCGCCTCAAATTGCGGCTTTAACATAGCAATAAGTATGGTATTTTCATTCATTAGTTCGTTAGCTACATGTGGCAAAATTTCCCGTAATGATATAAATGACACATCTCCTACAATCACATCGATCACTTCATCTGTGCAAAAATCACGAATATCAGTTTTTTCGTGAAGGATAATCTTTGGGCTCGTCCGCAAGCTTAGATGAAGTTGGTCAGTACCAACGTCAACGGCAAAAACTTTCCTAGCACCATGACGCAGTGAATAGTCGGTAAAACCACCAGTACTTGAGCCAATATCTAATACTGTTTTATCTTGAAAATTAAGCTTAAAATATTTGGCTACGCTAGCCAGCTTTAAGCCAGCCCGCGACACATAAGTCTCTGTCTTTTTTAGCGTTATCGTATCAGTATCAGATACCATTGCCCCTGATTTTTGAGCAACTTTTTTATTCAAATAAACATAACCCAAGCGAATAAAATTATCCGCCTGAGAACGTGTTGACGCTAGTCCGCGCTCGACCAGAACCTTGTCTAATCGCTGTTTCATCTGAAGGACTGCTACTTCTTTCGTTCGCGATATTCACCAGTGGATGTGTCAACGCTAATAATATCACCCTGCTTAATAAATGCTGGAACTTTGACAACTAGCCCCGTCTCCAAAGTAGCGTCTTTTAGCACAGATGAAGTCGTATCACCCTTAACCACATCTTCTGTGTAAATAACCTCCAGATACTTATTCTTTGGTAGTTCAACGTTGATCACTCGACCGTCAAAGAATTGTAAGTTCAATTCGTCACCTTCCTTCAAGTATTTACTAGCGTCATCCACGATTTCCGCCGCTAATTCAAACTGCTCAAAACTAACCGGATCCATAAAGTAGAATTTATCACCATCGTTATATAGATATTGCGCAGTTTTATTATTTACTTCCGCAGCCTCAATGCGCTCTTGACCCTTAAACGTCTTCGGAATAACGCTACCGTCAATCAAGTTCTTCAGCTTCACATTAACGATTGAGCCACCACGGCCCATAACCTTCTGTCCGTATTCCACAACCCGATACGGCTTACCGTCAATCTGGCAAACTGCTCCCTTTTTCAAATCAGTTGGCTGATACATATTTTCTCCTTTCCAATAAAATATCTCGCTGCCAAATATATCATAGCAACGAGATATTGCGCATTAAACGTTCCTAGTTGCTACTGACAAAAGGCAATAGCGCCAAATGACGAGCGCGCTTAATTGCCACTGCCAAACTTCTCTGCTGCTTTTCGCTTAAACCAGTCTTGCTAATCGGCTCGATTTGACCGTAAACATTGATGTAACGTTGCAAAGTTTTTACATCTTTATAATCAAAAATAATCGGTGGATTTTTCTTCAATTGTGCCATTATTATCTCCTTATTAGAATGGGATTTCGCTCAGGTCAATTGGCTTATCGTCAATCTCCGTCACAACTTCCTCTTTTTTAGTAGTTTTTGGCGCAGCAGAACCAGAATTGTCATTGTTCGGACCATCTAAGAACGTTACGTCCGAAGCGGTAACTTCAATTCGACTCTGTCTTTTACCAGTTTCCTTATCTTCCCAACTATCTTGCCGCAGTCGCCCTTGGACTAGAACTCGACGACCCTTGCTCAAATATTGCATCACCAAATCACCAAGTTTGTCCCAAGCAGTAATATTGAAAAAGTCTGCCTGATCATCCTGAGTTGGTCGATCAACCGCGATACTAAAACTAACTACGTTCTTTCCAGAAGCCGTTGTTCGCTGCTCCGGATCGCGTGTCAATCTACCCAGTAAAATTACTTGATTGATACTTCGTGCCATATTCTATCCCCTCTTTTACCTTGCGGCAGTTAGGCTTATTTATTTGATTCGCTTGAATCAGCTTCTTCGTTGCGTGCTTTTTGCTCGCTTAATGCCTGACGAGTTTTTTCATCAGTTTTTACCAATAGGTAGCGCAATACTTCGTCAGTAATGTTAAGCGTGTTAGAAATCTTCAATAAAGCTGGCGCTGGCAGTTTTACCTCAAAACAAACGTAAATTGCAAAGTCTTCACGCTTGATTGTATAGGCCAATTTTTTCTTGCCCCAGTTATCTTCTTTAGTAATTTCACCACCGTTATCGGCGATTAAACCACGTACCTTATCCAACGCTGAATCTAGATTAGACTCTAAATCCGGATGAATAAGAACAGTTAGTTCGTATTCGTTCATGCTTCCTCCTCTGGAATCCATTTACGGATGCTTATGCTGTCTCACATAAGCTTAGGTTAATATCTACTTATATTATACCCCACTCTGTAATATCGTGTCAATGAGCTCATAGATAGTGTCTGTATCGTCAACACCGAGAGATTGAGTGCTATTTCTTATGTCAGCGATTAATCTTCTGATGTCTTCAGAGTTTCTCAAATCCAAACTTTCTAGATCAAGATTACTCGGACTTACTCGTCGTCCATCTATGGAATATTCGACCTTATACTCTCCCTCAAGGCATTGCCCTTCCCAACCTCTAATACTCCAGCTGTGCTCTATATGAAGTGGCGACAAGTCACCTGAACGACCCACCACCTCAGTAACGTACAAACCTAATTCAGCGGAACATTGTTTACCGTCTTCCAACATAGATTCTGGTAAATAGATTATTTCGCACCCCTCCGCATCACCGTCCGAAGAAACGCGAATGGTTTCTAGTGGAATTGAAAAAATATGATGTACTATTTCTGGCGATAGTTTACATGTAAAAATGTTCGCAGCAGCACTACTATCGTCTATTTTATAGCGACCATTCTCTAGCCCTTCAGTGCCCTTCTCTTTAAGAACTTTACCTGCTGCTTGTACTATAGCGACAAGAGTATCTTGGTCAGGGGCTAAGTCATAACTTCCGGGAAAATGCTCATTCATAAAGTTTTTTATACAATATAGATATTATTTGGTCAATCTTTTATACTATTCCGCCAACAATTCATCTAATTCTTCTGGACTAGAGATCAATACATCACGTGGCTTTGAGCCATTCTGCGGACCGATAATACCCCGCTCTTCCATTTCTTCAATAATGCGTGCCGCTCGCTGATATCCAATGCCTAGTCTCGTCTGTAGCATACTCGTTGAAGCCTTTCGTCGCTCAACTACCACCCTCACAGCATCCTTGAATTTATCATCGCCACCTTCTGACAAATCCATCACTACACCACCCTTGCCGTTCAACTGCACTGGCTGAGCTACTACTTCATCGTTGTACTGCGGCGCCATCTGCATTCGCAAATGATCAGTAATTTTATTCACTTCATCATCAGTTACCCAGGCACCTTGGATGCGTTTCGGTTTACTCATACTTGGTGTGTAGAATAGCATATCACCCTGACCCAGCAGCTTTTCGGCGCCCGCCTGGTCTAAAATCGTCATACTATCCACCTGGCTAGCTACCGTAAAAGAAATACGCGCCGGCACATTCGCCTTAATCAAACCAGTAATCACATCAACGCTTGGGCGCTGCGTTGCCAACACCAGATGAATACCAACTGCTCGTGCCTTCTGCGCCAAACGAACAATTAACGCCTCAACATCTTTCTTAGCAATCATCATCAAGTCCGCCATTTCGTCCACCACAATCACAATGTACGGCATCGAACCGTCTTCATGTTCCTGCACATTACCGTTTTCATCAGCAATAGCAATCTTTTTCGCTCGTGATTGTAGCCTCTTATTGTAATCCTTAATGTTGCGGATCTTCTCTGTCGCTAATAATTTGTAGCGCCGCTCCATTTCATTAACTGCCCACTTCAAAGCTGAAATAGTCTTTTCTGGCTCAGTAATCACCGGGGTCAGCAAGTGCGGAATATCCTCATATGGCGCCATTTCCACCTGTTTCGGGTCAACCAAAATCAGCTTCATGTCACTCGGACTATTGCGGTACAATAAGCTCGTCAGTAGCGTATTAATCATCACTGACTTACCGGAGCCAGTTTGCCCAGCGATTAGCAAGTGCGGCATCTTTCCCAGCTCACCAACCACGACTTGCCCAGAAATATCCTTACCAATTGTAAAACTGAGCGGATCGCGCGACGCCGTCCACTGCTTTGAAACTAATGTGCTATACAGCCGCACCTCAGCTGCCTTGCGGTTTGGCACTTCAATTCCCACCGCTTTCTGTCCAGGAATCGGCGCTTCAATCCTCAAACTTTGGGCCGCCAAATTAAGCGCAATATTCGTTTCCAGCGCGGTAATTCGCGTCAATTTCACACCACTTGGTGGCCTTAGGGTATACTGGGTTACTTTTGGTCCAACGTTTATATCACCCATTGCTGCATCAATGTTAAATTCGGATAGTGTATCATGAATAATCTGAGCATTTTGTCTCGTATCGCCAGCATCCGCACCGCCTTCGTTCTTCTCTAATAAATCCAGGCTTGGCGCTTGCCAATTTGGATCACGTGTTGCCACTAGCGCCTGCTCTTCAGCGGCCTTTTCTGGCTTTTCAGTACGCTTTAATAAACCCTTCTTCTCCTTGGTGGTGTCAATAATCGGCACGCCAGCATTGAGTTTAATATCCCCCAAACTCACCTTTTTATCTTCGTCTGTAGGCTGAGACTTTGCCGCTTGCTTCATGATAGATCGATTATTATCGTCCTCTGAGCTATTACTTTTAATTGCTTGCCACAATTTGCTAAACACAGTAAATGGTGATGTTTGAGTGATAAATAAAACCGTAATAAATGCCAACACCAGGTAAAATATTGCAGCAATGGCCGAATCTACCATTTTAAGTGTGGCTGTATTTAATATATCGCCTACAAATCCACCGGCATCTGGTCGCAAAGACGTCTTTAATAGCCCAAATAATCCTGAAAACCACACAATCTCTAAAACTGCCGCAAACTTCACCGCCGTAGGTAAGCGATTCTCTTCTGCCCGGAAAGTTTCTACCGCCAAATAAATTAATAGTATCGGTAAGGTGTAAGCAGTGTAGCCGACCGTCTTTATGGTTGCCATATCAATCCACTGAAGAACTGGACCGCCAACACCAAACCACGAAACCACCAATAGCAATGACAAAAGAATCAATAAGACCGCGCCTACTTGTGACCAAAAACCCACCGGCAAACTATGTTGCGGTTTGGTAGGAGTAGACTTTTTCGTGCTCTTTCGCTTTTTTGCCATAATCGTTTTTATTATACACTGATTTTATACTTCTTAACAGATATAAATATCAATTTAATACGTGTTGTATTATAGCATAATTTATCAGTAAAATCAATCTACGGGACTAATACGGACGAAAATCTTGTCGTTCCCGAGCCTTCGTGTCATTCGCCTCAGTGTCAGGCACTTGGCGCTGCGGAAAACGACGGCGCGGCGTGGTTGGCAAAGTCATCCTTGGCTCTTCCGCCGAAGCAATAGATTTTTTGTTGCGAGGCGTGGATTTTGCAGTCGGAGAAGCTGAAGCAGTCGTCGATTTTACCGTCTTTAAGCCGCCAACTTCATTAATCACCGGAATAACAATTGGCGTACGGCGCGTCTGATCGTACAAAATATGTGTGACTTCATCCTTAATTTCTTTCTTGATAACGTCTAGGTCGTACTTGCCAGCAAAACTCCGCGCTGCCTTCTGTTTCAAATACTGGCGAATCATATTCATCAATTCCTCAGAATCGCGCAGGTAAATAAAACCGCGGGAAATAATGTCCGGACTAGTCAACAGCCGCCCCGTGCCGCGCTGCACCGTCAATACCACTACAAACATTCCCTCTTGAGACATATGAATACGATCTTTCAGCACCACCTCAGAAACAATAGCACCGGTATCGTCATACATCACGCCGCCAGCTTGGATTCGGCCCGCCTTATTAGCTTGCCGTTCAACGTCAATTTCAATAATATCGCCAGCGTCACACACAAAGATATTCTTTCGTGGAATACCACACTCTTCTTCCGCCAACCGAGCATTATACACCAGCATATGAAATTCGCCGTGAATTGGCATGTAATATGTCGGATTCAAGGCATTAATCAACTTGACGTGATCATCATAATAACCATGTCCCGACAAGTGCAGCGGCCCAATCCCCGTCAAGTGTGTCTTGCCGTTCTGAATCACATCAGAACCCTCGCGCATTAAGCCATCAACCGTTCGCACCACGTTTTTCTCATTGCCCGGAATCGGATTGGAGCTAAACACCACCACGTCAGAGCCTTTGATCTTCATGTATTTATGCGCGCCAGTCGCCATACGGCTCAGTACGGCATTAAACTCACCCTGCGAACCAGTACAAACCACGGTGATTTGGCTATCCGGCAGCTTGATGATATCTTCCATCTTCATGACAGTGTCTTTCGGGATCTTGATAGTTCCTGAGCGCAGCGCCACTTCCAAGTTCTGAATCATCGAAAAACCAGCAAACGCCACCTTACGGCCGTGCTTATGCGCTTCTTCCAAAATCAATTGCAATCGGTGCACTTGTGATGAGAAACAGCTTAAAATCACTCGACTGTTACTGAATTTATCCATCACCTGGCCGATGGAATATTGAATATCAAACTCAGTGTGGGTGTGCGTACCGGCGGATTCACAGTTGGTCGATTCGTTCATGAACATCAAAACGCCTTCTTTGGACGCCACTTCAGTCATCCGCTTGAGGTCAAATTTCTGACCATCAACTGGGCTTTCCTCAAATCGCCAGTCACCAGAGTCAATGATCACACCCAGTGGCGTCCGAATGATCACCGCTGTTGAGTCAGGAATCGAGTGGTTAACCCTCACCAATTCCACAGAAAAGTGCTTCGACACTTGAACAATTTCGTGGCTCAATGGGTCCATCACTCGAAAGTCCGGCTGAAAATCAGTATCGGTATCAGCCATCGACTTGTCCAGCATGCCGATAGTAAACTTTGATCCATAAACCGGCGCTGGAATTCGGTGAATAAAGTGCCGGAAAGAACCGATGTGATCAAGGTGTCCGTGAGTAAACACATGAGCCTTAATCTTGTGCTTATTTTCTTCTAGCCAGGTGATGTCTGGCGTAATGTAGTTGATGCCTGGATAATCACTACCTGGAAACAGGAAGCCCATATCCACAACGATAATCTCATCGTCATACTCAATGGCGTTCATATTTTTACCGATGCCCATTTCGCCGACACCGCCGATTGGGATAATCCTCAACTTCGGTTTGCCGCCGCGAGTGCGTTTTGGCTGCATTTTGGCGCTAAATTGCTCGCCGCCATAGCCATTATAGACCGACTTATTGACCGGAATATCAATCACGTGCTGCGACGCCCTGAGATTAACATTCTCGCTCGTCCGCCGCTGCGCACGAAACACCTCGCCCTTGCGAGTGGTGGTGCTATTTAATACTGCATTATTACTCTTTTTTGATTGCGGACGCTTTTTAGTATCGTCCTTCTGAGGTGTTGCCAGTCGCCGCTGACCCATATTGTTATACTCCTTTTTTATTACAATATAATTCAAAACCCAAGTATAGAGGCGTTAATCTAACAATAAATTCCTCTAATCAGTACTATCTATAATAACAAACTGACTGTATTTTGTCAAAAATAGCGCCGCACAATAAGCAAAATACCAACACCACGTAAAGAGGCGCTGGTATTTTAAAATGTTATCGTCAGACAGGACTAATCATCACCATCTACTGAGGTGTGAGCAAATTTACGCTTACCACGATAAATAAAGAAACTTATCATCAGCAAATTAGCTGCTAACAAAAATCCAGCAAGTGCCCACATACTACTGTCATAAAACGCATTGTCTAACCCACCTGATATAGACTGGCGCAACGCTCGGATGGAATAAGTCATTGGTACCAGCGGATTAATTGCCTGGAAAAATCCATTAGCCGTTTGAATCGGGAATGTTCCCTCACTTGAACCTAACTGCAATACCAATAGCACCATTGCCAAAAATCGGCCCGGGTTATCCAGCGTAATCACCATAAACGACACAATAGACATATAGACAAATGACGTCATATAAATTACCCCGATAAAGTGCACTGGGTGTTCTGGAGTCAAACCTAAGCAGTAGACCATAACTAGCATTAGAATCGTTGCTTGAGCGAAAGCCGCCAGGCCAACGACTGATGTCTTAGCCAACCACCAACGAAAAGCACTTTCCTGATCGGCAAAAGTCTTACGAATTGGGTAAATGACATTCAGAACAATCGCCCCAACAAACAAGCTCAACGACAATACGTATGGCGCCAGAGCATAGCCGTAATTTGGAACATCACCCTTTGCTGTTGTCTCCGACTTAACTGGATTAGCGATATGCTCCTGAGTCGCTAATCCCGTCGGCTGAGCTTTAAGCTTATTAGAAGCATCTGCCAACTTAACGGAAAGCACATCTATGCCATTAGCTAGTCGAGCACTACTGCCAACCAACGTTCCTGAACGATTACTCAACACGCCAGCGCCGTCAGCTAATTTCTGACTACCAGCTTGCGCCTTAGCTAAGCTACCACTTAACGACGTTACCCCGGATAGTAATTGGCCATTTGCACCCCTGAGACTATTATAGCCATTAAGTGCAGTATTTACATTTGGCACGAGTTGGCTCACACCACTGTTAAGCGCAGCGACTCCTGTCTGTAGTTGTGATTGTTGCTCCGACAATTGGCGGGTAAGCGTTTGTAAATCCTGAAGTAATGTAGCCACCTGAGTAGTAATTGTTTGCGTCTTACCAAGCGCCTGAGAGATTTTACTTATTTGAGGCAACGTTATAGTTGTCATACCATGACCAGAAGCCATTGCCTGAGCACCCAAATCTTTCACTACTGCCCCCGCCGTAGATAGGTCTACCACCGACGCTTGCACAGTTTGCGCCAAAGCTTGAGCCTCAGTCTGCACTTTATTTTGCTGAGCGAGGATCGCTGGAGATGGGTGATACACACTATAATTTAGTTGATTAATGCCGGTTTGCAATTGCTTCACCCCACTTGTTAGTTGCGCAACTTGAGATTCACTAGGTAGACCATTTGACATCTTCCTAAGAGCCGTCTGCAATTGCTGTGCCCCACCGTTTAATTGCACCAAACCATCAGTCAAACTATGCTGACCTACCGCTAGTTGATTAACTCCGCCAGCATACGCTTGAACGCCACCGTGGAATTGGGCCAAGCCACTGTGCAGCTGCGCCGTCCCGTTGGCAGCCGACTCTAAACCTACCCCCAGCTTATCTATACTCTCCAACACCCCTTTAGCGTATGCCTTAGTGACTTGCTCAGAGACTGAAGACTTCACTCTCTCGGCCGCCTGATTACTCACCAATGAACCAATATAGTTCTTGGCCGGTGTAGTGGTAAAATTGATAACCGCTTGTTGAGGCTGGCTGCCAGTGATTGACGCCACCTTCTCCGAAAAGTCAGATGGAATTTCCACTACGGCATAGAAATGACCACTCTCTACGCCGCTAGACGCCTGTTTTTTACTAACAAACTCCCATCCCAAATCATGATTATCTTTCAATTTTTGCTGCACCGATTGACCAACATTCAATGTTTGACCGTTTAAGACAGCGCCCCCGTCTTCATTAACAAGTGCTACTGGGAGATTTTTTGTTTGACCGTATGGATCCCAAATTGAACCTAAGAAAAATCCGCTATACATAATCGGAATAAACGAGATCACCAACATAGATATAAGGAGTATTTTGTTTTTAAATAAATGCCGCCACTCGGCTCGTACCATATTATTTTTAATCACAAGAAACCTCCCGAGTAACATCTTCTAGCGTCACAGTTTTTAGGTATTCACTCCACTTTTCCTGAGCCTCAGAAAAAACTTTTTCAATCATGTTCATGCCAATTTTCACTTGACGACGGCGCGACGCAAAAACCCGCCCAATAACTCCTTTAGGCTGAAAAAATGGCGCATTGCCCTCAATTGCCAAGACTACATCATGTAGTGTTACCCCCTTCATTTCTCTTGCCAAAATAAATCCACCTCCGGCACCCTGTGTCGAGGTGATTAATTTTGCCACTACTAACTTACGACTAATTTTCTTCAAATAAGTTGGCGAAACCGACATTTTTTCCGACAAAGTATCATTAGTTATCGGCGTTTTTTGTTTCGGATCGGCTAAAATTGCCATGATACAACACGCTTGTTCGACAGCCCCTGATAATCTCATATAGGTCCTTTCTCAAATTAGATATAATGGATATCGACTATCTACTATACTACCCTTAGACAGATTTTACAAGCAACTTGGAGTCAACTATATCTCCAATTACTGAAGTAGATAATAGGCATAACTTTACTCTAACAAAAAACGCCCCGTAAAAACGAGGCGCTCATGACCTACAAAAATCTATTTATTGGCTTTATCTTCTAATACTTTTTGTAAATTATCAAGGTTATCTTTCAATCTCTTAGCAATATCCTTTTTGTAATTAGGTCTTGGAGTCGTTGGAACTTCAGGTGACGACAAAGATGTTTGGCCATTTGTTCTTACATAGTCCTGCCTATAGGCTGCTGCTGCTACGTAATATTGCTTCATCTCCGCATAATGCTTTTTCAAGTCTTCACCATATTTCTTAGCAATATCATTATCAGACTTAATCATGTTGTCCAGGGCGTTTATACAATTTTTCATGACAGAGTCAAAATCTTGTTCGATTTCATCTTTAGATTTCTCAAAATATTTATTTGCCCGAGGAACTCTACAATTAAAGTAAGCCTTTTCTTTATGAAAAATTGCAATATATTTTAAGTAAGGCTTCATCTCGTCATTCCACGCGTTCAGATACTTGTCGTAAGCCTCCTTAACATCTTTGTCCTTAAAGGCCTTATTAGCGACAAACTTAGCATGAGCTTCGTCAACTGAGTTTATAATTTTATTTATAACCTCTTCGTAATCATCACTTTTTTTCACATCCTTAAATAGATCCTTAGGCTCAGACAGTTTCATTTGCGGCACTAAGCTTGCTGCGTCTTTATAATCACTCTTACTTGGACCACTCAAGAATATAATAGCCAGGACTACACCAACGATGATGATTATTAGCCCAATTACTCCGCCAATAATTCCCCATAAAACACCTTTACTCATTTTCTTTTTTGGAGGCATTTGGTATGGAGATTCCATGACTGGCTGCTGTGGGACTTGTTGGAATTGTGGTGGTTGTTGTGGAGCCTGTTGGAATTGAGGCTGTTGAGGCGTAGCTTGTTGAAGTTGTGGCTGTGGTGGTATTTGCTGCTTCTTATTATTATTGCTATTATCCATTAGAAATTTAATCTCCTGAAATTATGCTTTTTCATTATTATACATTTACAGACCGATCATCGTCAAATTGATCTTACCGCGCTCATCAATTCCAGTAATTTTTACGCGAACCAACTGACCCTCTTTAACTACATCAGTCACTTTATTAACTCGACCTTCAGCTAGCTTTGAAATGTGTACCATACCGTCAACACCCGGTAAGATATTTACAAAAGCACCAAAGTCCTTAATACTGACAACCTTACCATCATAGACCTTGCCAACTTCTGGCTCCTCGACCAAGCTCTTAATCCAATTCAGTGCCTTTTCAATTGATTCACTATTCGGGCTAGCTATTGTGATCAAGCCGTCTTCCTTAATATCAACTTCAGCACCGGTTTCTGAGGTAATCTTATTGATAGTCTCTCCACCCTTGCCGATAACCGCGCCAATCTTATCTGGATCAATCTTAATCTTCTCAATTCGTGGCGCATACGGACTAAGTTGATTACGCGGGGTAGCTAGCACGCTCAGCATATGTTGCAAGATGTGCGCTCGACCAGCCTTACTCTGCTCAATCGCCTGACGCAGCACCGCCACCGGTAAGCCGTGCACCTTCATATCCATCTGGAGAGCGGTAATTCCCTTTGCTGTACCTGTAACCTTAAAGTCCATATCACCGGCGAAGTCTTCAGCATCGGCAATGTCACTCAGTACATACGGCGTATCACCATCCATCATCAGACCCATAGCAATTCCACTGACTGGAGCCGACAATGGTACGCCCGCATCCATCAACGCCAAGCAGCTTGAACAAGTTGCTGCCATCGACGTTGAGCCGTTCTGGCTCATTATTTCTGTCACCGAACGAATGGCGTATGGAAAGTCTTCTTCGGTTGGCAATACTGGCAACAATGCTCGTTCCGCTAAATAACCGTGCCCAATTTCACGTCGACCCGGGCTACCCATTCGCTTAACTTCACCGACTGTATAGCCTGGCGCATTATAATGGTGCATATAACGTCGCTCGCCATCATTAATTTCCATAGTGTCAACTAGTTGTGAATAGCTCAGCGGCGCCAAAGTAACAATGTTCATACCCTGCGTCACGCCGCGAGTAAACAGACTGGAGCCGTGAGCGCGCGGCAAGAAGCCAACTTCCGAGCTAAGCGGACGAATTTCTGTCAATTGTCGACCATCAGGACGGACTTGTTCTGCAACAATTCCCTGACGTACATCTTTATGAAGCGCCAAAGTAAACGCCTCATCATAATCACCACGTACCTCATTATATTCTTCCTCATCCATACCAAGTTTTTCCGCCATCGACTCATGGAATTCAGCACGAATCTGACTAATCATTTCATTACGCTCTGGATATGGGCGACGAAGTTTTTCACCAAACTTACCCCTAGCCCACTCATCAACTGTCTGCTGAATTGATTCATCTGGCAAGATTAAAGTATATTCCTGCGTAGCTGGAGCAACTTTTTCCGCCAATTCCCGCTGCAAGACAATCGCTGGCTGCATCATCTGGTGCGCCCATGCCATAGCATCAACAATAGTCTCCTCAGAAACTTCCTTAGCGCCAGCCTCAACCATAGTGATGCCACTTTCAATACCAGCCACCACCAAATCAAGATCCGACTTCTCACGCTCTTCCGAAGTTAAGAAGGCCTTAAATTCTCCGTTGACGCGACCGACACGCAAACCAGCCACTGGACCATCAAAAGGCGTGCCAGTTAGCATTAAGGCACTAGACGCCGCAATCATCGCAATAACATCTGGGCGGAAATCAGGATCCATACTTAGTACGGTTGCCACAACCTGCACCTCTTGGCGGTAACCCTTCGGAAATAGCGGACGAATTGGACGATCAATCAACCGACCAATCAGCACAGCCTCGTCACTTGGACGACCTTCACGCTTAATAAATCGACTACCGGAAATTTTACCTGCTGCATAAAATTTTTCTTCATAGTCAATTGACAATGGAAAATAGTCCATCTGAACTGGACGACTACTCACCTGCGCACTACCCAAAACCACAGTATCGCCGTAACGCACCAGCACACTACCAGTTGTCCGAAAGCCAACACGGTTTACTTCTAGTGTCAGCGGACGACCACAAAACTCAGTGGTAACGCTAAAAATCTCCTTGCCACTTGGATTAATAATTGCCATAGATCCTCTCTTTCTCGCAAAGACAGTAACAGGTGCATGCGTGCTGGTTTACCGGTCAACACACCACACATCCATCACCGTCTGCGGGTTATATTCGCGTATTTTATTATATCACAGCGGTGTGCGCTTTATAGGCTTTATAGAAAGCCAAAACTAGACACAATCCACTCTGAAAATCAATCTCCTTTGATGAACGGCAGCTCACCATACAATACACGTTACATTTGCTCCTATGGCGCCCGGCCTAACCGTTTAACTCTGTTTGCTGCTTCGTATTTCCTACAAATCAGCCAGCTCTCTAGCGTCCGGATCTTCGCCACGCAATACGGCGTGAACACGCTTATCAGCCTTATAGGTTGCCGGAATCTCTCCTAGTGCTTTTAGGACATTCTCTGGGCTTGACGGCCTATACGGCGAGACGGGGGGAGCAATGACTATATCCCTTGTCTCGGGGTGTGCCAATATCCGAATAGCGACATCAGTAGCGGCTCGAAGATAGTGCGGTGAATCTGTAACGATACTAAGAGGATACTCTTTATTGCGCTCTAGGACACCCAAATCTAGTAGTTCTTTGATCTGACTATCACTCGTTGGCCGTGGAACACCGCGCTTTCTCGGCACCGCAGCAGCATTTAGCAATGTTGCACGAGTTCCATCGAGCAAGTGATACGTTACTAAGACATTTTCTCGATCCGGAACACCCGGTATACTTGGCCGGCTTTCGCTAGGTGCAGTCTCCTCAATACCATTCTCCCAGTCAATTAAGCCATGCACGTCAAAGTAAGCCTCAAGACCCAGCCGTCCAATCGCCATCTCCGTGGCGAATGCTTCACCCCAACTACCAGCCTCAACCTTTTTGCGTAGCTCATCCCGTAGCCAAGGTGATTTTTCCTTGAGCCTATCCATGTCAACACCGCCAAGCGATCTTGATACTGCCGCCAAAATGGCATCAGGATTTTTCTCAGTCGGTATACCGCTCCAGCGTTGGCGCTGTCCAACTAGTAAATACGTGTCCTGAACAGCGATATCTCGTGGATTTTTACCTCGCGCAGCCTGTAGACGTTTTGGCATCTCTTCTGCTGATCCACCTAGAACAATACTACTACCATACTCTACGGTACTATCGGCCGGATTTGACTCTAGAAAACGCATATCACCATAGTGTAGCTGTTCAGCCAACGGTCGCAACCTAGGATAGTTTTCCTCATTAACCCGCACCTTACCGTCGCCACCTTCCATAGTGCCATGCTGGACACCCATAAAGCGCGCCCACATGAAATCTCGCGAACCTGACGCCAAATCACCACTTTCAATATCATTGGCAGCTGCCCGCGCGGCTTCAGCAAATTGCTGGTTAGAACGATCTGTTGCGATAACGCCTAAGATTTTGATTATAGACTGCCGATTTTCTTCATCAAGAAACTCTCTTTCCGGCACCCAGAGTGGCTTATTAGGGAGTGTAGGTTCTTTATTCATAATAGTAAATTATAGCATAAAAATCATAATAATTCAACCCCCATTACCTCATGTAGCACACCACTCCTATCCCCACCCACGATTATACAGTATGAGTATAGTGCTATAATTGAGTCATGTCACTACAATTGAAGTCGTCAACAAGACAGTCAAAAAACTGGAAAGTTCGCCTTCCTTCTATAATTGCGACTATAATGATTATTAGCGGACTGTATACACTTGCTATTGCCATAACACCGTTTATATTGTCACAAACTATTGATCAAAAGAATAACTCCACCACCCAACTGATCAGCAAAACAGAAAATAAAATCACTGAAAATCGACTTTATATCCCAAAAATTGATATTAATTTGCCGTACGCACCTGGCGGTGCAGAAACTATGGAACACGGCGCTTGGTGGCGTAAACCAGAGAATGGCAATCCGAAGGATGGTGGCAATTTTGTTTTATCCGCACACCGTTTTATTATGGGCTTGACCCCTCAGCAAACACTTAGAAAATCACCATTTTACAATATTGATAAGCTGACAGTTAGCGATGATATTGTTATCGATTATAACGGAGAGCGCTACATTTATGTCATCAGCGAAAAACGTAGCGTTAAGCCAGAGGCAATAGAAATCGAACAGCGCACTGATCAGCCACAACTAACTCTCTATTCCTGTACTTTAGGCGGCGCCAATGACGGACGTGACGTACTTATCGCCAAATTGAAAAAATAATTGCCATTACAAAAGTCCCCTTCTCGCCGAAGGGGACTTAAGCAGTTTTCCTAACGTAAAATTACTTACGCAAACCTAACTTGGCAACAACTGCTTTGTAGCTCTCAAAATCAGTTCGCTCCAAATATTTCAGCAAGCGCTTACGCTTACCAACCATTTGAATCAAGCCGCGGCGCGCCATGAAGTCGTGCTTATTCGCCTTCAGATGCTCCGTAACCTCTTTGATACGAGCCGTCAAAACTGACACCTGAGCCTGTGGGCTACCGACGTCGTTTTTATTGACCTGAGTCAAAGCAATTGCTTTCGCTTTATTATCTTTGCTAATCATAGCCCTGTCATTATACCAAATTACTCAGCTTTTTGCAATTAGATAGTAATTCCAAAATCCGCTAAAGTCTTCGCTTCCCTAATAGAATAATCGGCTATTTGTGTGCGCCGCAAATTCTCACAATACGCACCCGTATTTAATCTATCACCAATATCCACCGCTAATGTTCGGATGTAAGTTCCGCTAGAAACATGAGTTTTGATTCTTAACTTAGGATATTCATAGGACAACAATTCCAACGAATAAATCTCCACAGTGCGCTTCGGAATCTCCACTCGCTTCCCTTCGCGAGCCAATTTGTAAGCTCGCTGACCGTTAATTTTTATTGCACTAAAAATAGGCGGGGTCTGCTCAATTTTCCCCGCAAACTGACCGATTACCTGTTGGACTTCCTCTAAACTCGGCTTATAATCAGATACTTCGACAATTTCGCCCTCAGGATCGCCAGTTGAACTATTTTTACCCAGGATAATCTCCGCCTCATACCATTTATCTAGCTTGGTAAACGTCTCGGCTTCCCGACATTTCTTTCCTGTCACAATAATCATTAATCCTGTCGCAAACGGATCAAGCGTGCCCGTATGGCCAACTTTCACTTTCTTACCCGCCTGATTAGATAAAACTCGCCGTAAGCGCGCCACCACCCCAAAGCTAGTCAAACCTTGTGGCTTATCGATAAGAATGATTTCATCCATCAACTATTTTTGCCCTGGAATCTGGAATTGACCTGGATTAAATTCCCCGGTATTTTGAATTGGCTGAGTCGGCAACGCTGGCGCTGGAGCTACTTCAGCGGCTACCGGTTCAGGCGCTACGCCTAGTGGCGAAAGTTGCGGCAATCCAGCAGTATCAACACCGATTGGCGCTGGCGGCATTGGCGGCATTGCACCAAAATCTGGAATTGCTGGTGGCATTGGTAAAGAAATCTCGTTAGCCGTATTCTCAGGTTGTAACGGAGCAGCTAAAACAGGCTCAGGAGAGACACCAACTTGATTTGGCTCTACAGCCAACGGCGTGCTTAGTTGGTTTGTATCATTGGTAATTGCCGCAATAATTGACTCATCAGATTGAGGAGCAACAGGTATTGTCGACAATCTTTGTTCAGCATTAGTTGTAGCAAATGGGTCAATTTTTGGTGGTTCATCAGAAGCCCCCATAGCCGCATTCAACGGCGTGTCGCCAAATGATGGTGTGCTATCACCCACATACTTACTATGAGTTAAGATAGTCTTATTCTGGTCACTAGCTAGCGCCCTTATCTTATCCTCGGCAGCCTGCGTAGTAGTCGCATTTAACGTGCCGCCCATCAATGGAGTTTCCTCAAAGGAAAGCTCTTTAGAGACTATTTTTTCACTAGGCTGCTCTTCCTCTACTCGAATTTCTTCCTTAATCGGCTCGATGTTGGCTAATTTCTCTTCAGCAACCCTAGCAGACTCTTCCTGCTTTTCTTTTACCGTCTGCTCAGCTACTTCATCAACGTCGCCCTTCTTTTCGTGACTAATTGACAACGTTCCGTCTGCCTGCTCTGATTCTTCGGCTTCCTCTACTTCATCTGCCTTATCTTCAGATGAATCATCTTTGTCTTTGGCTGGAACTTCTTTTTTGACTTGCTCAATTTCCTTAGGCTTATCTTCTGTCTCACTCTCGGCAATCTTTGATATTACTAATTGCTGATTTGCCCCCGCCGCCATCAGTTCTGCCGCAGTGGTCATCACCTTTGATGAAGTATTGTCGTTACTAAAGCGATCAGTAACCGCCACAATTCCCGTCAACAGTGCGGTTGCCATCTGTTCATCCAAAGTTACCTTCGGCGTCTTCAAGTCATTAATCAGCTCAACAATCATCTCACTTACACCACTAGTACTACCCTCATGCCAATCAATCGACCCCAAGCCACTCTTTACGTCGCCCGCTGTTATCGAAATGACCGTAGCATCATGCAAAATCTTACCGTGTGCCGTTAATGCTGTATCAATGCTCTCACTATTCTCAACATTCAACGCCAAAACTAACTCAACATTATAATCACCCTGTGAGAATTCTAGGTCTTTGTCAGAAATCGTCGTTCGGTATGGCGTAATAAAAATCTTCACCGCATCATCAACAAGTTTATAGCGCAAATGATCAGCCTTTTCCTTATCTAAGGCAATAATAAAGTCACGTAAAGAATCTGTTGTCTGCTCAAACGTTTTATCGGGATTAAGAAAAGTAATAGCTGGCGGAATATCACCACTAAACACCGCTGTAGCGTGTTTGCCAAGTTTGTTAAGGAAAATCGTCAGTCCTAATGCTGCCGATAATTCATCGACCGACGGGCTGGAGCTGACAGTCACCAAAATATTAGTTACATCCTTGATGCTCTGGACTACTTTTTGTTTTGCTGATCCGTTTGACATGACTTTTCCTATGTTTGTTTTTTGTAATTACGCTTGGCATCACTATACCATAAGCACTACCATAAAGTCAATATCTGTACCGCCTCTTTACAATTTGGACTGTTTTCTGTATAATTCTTCCTGATTAGCGATACAAATCTATAGAGGTAAAGGAGTAACATGCCAATAATCAAATCCGCCATCAAGCGCGCTAAACAAACTCTAAAACGCCGTGAACGCAATATCGGCATTAAAAAAGATATCAAAACTGCCGTTAAAGCTTTCTCTGCAACCCCAAGCGCCAAGACGCTTTCTGCAGCTCAAAGTGAAATCGACACCGCTGTTAAAAAGGGCCTGATTAAAAAGAATACTGCTGCTCGCCGAAAAAGCGCGTTGAGTAAAATTGCTAAAAAAGCAGGCGTTACTTTAGAAGCTGCCAAAAAGCCAGCAACCAAGCCAGCTACAACTAAAAAACCAGCAGCCGCTAAGAAAACTACAGCTAAAAAGGCTCCAGCAAAGAAGCCAGCTACTAAGAAAACTGAAAAGTAATTCATTAGTTATTTTTCTTATAACACTCCAGCCTGTCTGGGGTGTTTTTATGCTAGCCGATGTCAGCCAAAGCCACCTCTATAAGAAGCCACGGATTGACCGAGGTTGTTTTCATCTGTAAATCAGCCCTAAATAAAGCCTCGTTAATTCGCCTCAACCGCTTTTTATCAATACCTTTTGACAATGAGGCCAATCGCCGTAAAACATACGGATTAACAGAAAAATCTGATGCCACCGCACCACTATCACCATCCGCTAAAATTAATGCCGTTAAATTGGTTGACTGAGAGGCTAATAATCCCATCGTCTGATAAGCACCATCAATGCCACTTTCCGACTCCAGATAGCCAATTATGGCGTGAACCTTATCACGGTCTCCCGCTAACGCCGAAACGAACAAATCAAATACGTTTTCTGATCGCGCCAGCGGAATAAAATCATCAATCAATTCATCTGTAACGTTCTCCGCTAACGCTAGCTGGTCCAGAAAATTGCTCAATCGTAACTGATCAAACCCTAAGCGGCCAACAATTACCTCTGCCTGCTGGTTCGTTAAATCATATCCACGATTTTTTGCCTCTGCCTGGCACCACTTTAAAAGTTGCGGCTTTTGGCGCTCGCTTAACGGCAAAAACTCTCGAACCTGAGCATTTTTTTGAAGCCATTTGTAAGTCTTTGTTCGCTTATCAATTTTATCTTCTACCAGAATAATTGTCCTATTTTCGTCAAACTTCATATCTGGTAGTTGCGACCATACCTCATTATTTTCACTTAATCTCGAAATCAAATATCTTGAGGAATCCATAAATAATGTTTGACCAATTGCTATTTCCTGCATACTATTTAGCGACAGACTCTCACCATCGTGACGCTCCACATTCTCACCGCCAATCAGCTCCGTTAGCGCTGCTCGCTTTTCAAACTCATTTTCACCATAAAAAAGATAGATCATTCTGCCTCTACCTGACACACCGGACAAACATGTGTCCCACGGCCAGAAACTTTTAATTTCACAATTTCCTGGTCAGGATGAAGGTGGCACGGCTGACCTTCCCGACGAAATACATGAGCAAACGTCAGATAATTACCCTTCCGACCTTCGGCATCAACATAATTCTTATCCGTTGAACCACCCTGATCAATGCTTAATTGCAAAATCTGGCGTAGCTCGTTAAATAAAGTTGCCAGCTTCTCATCACCAATATTTCTCACTCGAGTTTGAGGGTGAATTTTTGCCGCCCACAAAGCCTCATCGGCGTAAATATTACCCACCCCAGCAATTACCGCCTGATCAAGAAATGCCGGCTTAATCATTGAGTTTTGGCGACGACGAATCCGCTTAATAAAATCTTCAGCACGAGTCTGTGGATCAAGCGGTTCCGGCCCCACTTTTTTCATAAATGGCAGATTCTTTATCTCGTCAGTCGGCAGCAGTTTCATCCAACCAAATTTGCGCTGATCGTTAAAAAATAGTCGCGACCCGTCCATAAAATCAATCTGCACTCGTGTCGATCGATCGGGCAACTCGCCAATTAGACTATCATTTGGATGACCACCAGCAAACTCTCCAATATTGCGAGTGGTATCCGCAGAAAAATCTTGGGCAACTTTACGTGGGTCCCGAGATATTTTTGAGGATATCCGAGCAATACGACGAGAGTCTTGACGAAAAATAAGTTGCCCTGTCATCTTCAAATGAATCACCAGTGAGTAGTTAGTGTCTAAATCAATCATTAATACTTTTGCTCGCCGCCGCACCGCCTTTACACGCGCACCGTGTAAAAAATGCTCAACGTCAGCAGGCGAATTTGGAAAACTCTTAGGCGAGTCAAAGACTTTTGCTCGCACTATAGATTGGCCAGGTAGTAAATCTGCCAAACCGCGGCGCACTGTCTCAACTTCAGGTAGTTCCGGCATATATCAATCCTATAACTTAAACAGAGCCTCTTCCTGACTCAGGCCAATACCAGCCGCCATCTTCTTACCATCAGGAATTTGCTTCAAAAACATATCTAAGATTTCATTAACATTTGCCTGAGCCGAACCCTTAGAACCACTACAATCCGATGTCCATAAACTCTTCACGACTGAATTATCCTTCAGTGTCTCAAATTTATACACTTTGCCACTAGCACAGATACCACGTAAATCGTTTTGCTGCTCAGTAAGTTGCGTACCGTTCATCATTTTCCGCTTATCAAGCGCATAGACCAACTCCGTATAAGCCTTCATATTGTTGTCTAATTTTTTCTGATTAATTTCTTTATCCAGATAACCTTCGTACGTTGTCATATCACGAGAACTTGGCGAGATAATAACGCTATACGATCGAAAATTCTCATTAGCTACAATTGGGCCACGAACTGTTAACCGCACCGCCCTGCCTTCCTCTGTTGACAGCAGCGCAACTTGACCCGTGTTAACATTCTGATCTGTTTGTCCTGAATCATTTTTACCAAATAAAGCTCGACCAATTGCAATAACCGCCGCCACTGCCACAATAGTAATGACAATAACTAGCAAGATTGGTACAAATCGAGAAAATGAATTGCGTCGCTGGGTGTATTTCATGGCGTAATTATACCATATTTTTTATACTTCATCCCAATGAGCACCCATGCCGACGTCAACTTTTAATTTAATTGGCAGATCTGGACAAATACCTTCCATTTCCGCACGCATTATTTCGCTGACCCGCTCAGCGTCTTCCGCTCGGCACTCCACTAAAATTGAGTCGTGAACTTGCAGGACCGGTTCAGCCAGCCCAGCCAATTTGTCCTCCAGTCGAATCATCGCCAGCTTCATCAAATCCGCTTCCGTACCCTGAATCGGCATGTTCATCGCTGCCCGCTCGGCCGCTGAACGCACCATAAAATTGCTCGACTTAACGTCTGGCGTTGGCCGCCGCCGGCCAAAATAGGTCTCAACAAAGCCCTGTTCGCGCGCTTGAACTAAAATTGTATCCAGATACTGGCGGATTGGCTGGCGCACCGCAAAATAGTGTTCAATGAACTGTTTTGCCTCGTTAAAGGTCATGCCGGTGGCCGCCGCCAAGCCGTGCGGGCTCATGCCGTACAGCACCCCAAAATTGATCACCTTAGCCGCCCGCCGCTGTGCTTTCGTCACCTGATCCATCGGCACGCCGTAGGTCTCGGCCGCCGTCTTGGTATGAATATCGACATCGCTATTAAAATCGTTAATCAGCTGCTCATCACCCGCCAGCACCGCCGCCAGCCGCAGCTCAAATTGTGAATAATCGGCACCAACAAAGACCTTGCCCTCACTCGGCACAAACGCCTGGCGAATTTTCCGACCCAGTTCTGTGCGCACCGGAATATTCTGCAAGTTGGGATTTGTGCTGCTTAGCCGCCCGGTGCTGGTGACGTCTTGATTAAACGTGGTGTGAATCCGCCCGTCCCTAGCCACCAACTTTGGCAGCGCTTCAATGTAGGTGCTGATCAATTTAGTCAGCTCCCGGTACCGCTCAATCAGCTCAATGATTGAGTGTCGGCCGCGCAGTTTATCCAGCTCTTTCTGCCCTGTCGAATAGCCGGTTTTACCCTTTTTGATACCGGTCGTTGGCAGCCGTAATTTGGTAAATAACACCTCAGACAGTTGCGCCGGACTAGCGGCATTGAACTCGCGCCCAGCCATCGCATACATTTGTTGTTCAAGCTGACCCACCTCCGCCCTCAACTCCTCGCCCATCCGCTCAAGCAGCACCGTGTCCAGCTTCATACCACGCTTTTCCATCTGAAACAGCGGCCAAATCACCGGAAAATCAAACTCGCGAAGCACCCGGGCAATCTGCTGATGCGCCGCCATATAATCCTGCTGCTGGCGGTATATTTGGTGTAATCGTGCCAGCTGCCGCTCTGGCGAATTATCCTCAGAAAAATCGCCAGCCAGTGCCGCTAAACTACGGTCGCGCCTCAGCGGATCGATCAAAAACGCCGCCTGCCCAACATCCCAGACCTCATGAAACCGCACCGTCACACCGTGAGCATCCAGCGCATAATACAGCCCCTTGACGTCCGCCGCGATCACCACGCCCTGCGCCAATAACTGCCAAACATGTTGACCAACCTCACTGATCTTGGCCCGCCACGCCACGCCAGGCTTGGAATTAATATAGACCATATCCGGTTCCGATGGATCAATATAGATAATATTTTCTGCCTCAAACAGCGGCTCAGCTGGCAGATTTTCAACGCGTGGCAATTCCAACTCCACCGTCTCCGCCACCTCATCCGACGCCTGCATTGTCTTTGGCAGCCGCCCAATCAGCGAATGAAACTCCAATTTCCGCAAAATCTCCGCCACCCGCGCAAAGTCACAGTCGTTAACATCGGCCACCCCCCAGTCCAGTTCCACCGGTGCGTCTGTCCAAATTTCCGCCACTTGCTTGGTCAAATACGCCGATCTGCGACCCGCTTCAAGCTTTGTCCGCAAAGCGCCTTTTTGCTCATCCACATGCGCGTACACCCCGTCCAGCGTGCCATATGTTTGCAATAATTTCACGGCCGTCTTTTCACCAACGCCCGGTACGCCCGGCAAATTGTCGCTCGCATCACCCTTCAACGCCTTCAAATCCAAAAACTGATCCGTCCGAATACCATATTTTTGTTCAAAATATTCCGCCGTAAATTCCTCAATATTCCTCAGGCCATTTTTCATGGCATACACTTTGGTGAGAGGCGACACCAATTGCAGCGCATCCAAATCCGACGTCAGTAGACACGTCTGCACGCCACGCACTTCCGCTTGCCTGGCAAACGCGCCCATGATGTCGTCCGCCTCATAATCATCCAGCTCATACAGTGGCCAGCCGAACGCATCCAGCAGTTCGTGTAAAATCGGAATTTGCTGATAAAAATCATCAGGCGCTGGCTTACGACCCGCCTTGTACTCTGGATACAGTTCCCGCCGCTTACGGATATTGGTGCCGCGCTTATCCCACGCCACCGCCACATAATCCGGCTCCAATTTCTTGATCAGCTCAATCGCCAAACTCACAAATCCATACACCCCGCCGGTCGGCGTACCGTCCGCCATCGACAATCCAGGCATGGCATAATACCCGCGGTAAAACACCGACTTACCGTCAATAACAACTAGACGCTTCATATTTCTATTGTAGCATTTAAGCCGCTATTATCAGATTTTCGATTGACACAGAGCCAAGTTTTTGTTGTATTCTCCTATACTTATCATAAATCTCCCCAAACCTTTCTTCAGCACCGAAAGAATCATTGCCCAGTTTTCTCTGCATTTTCTCGTATCTCTCATAGTTTTTTCTAAGGTCTTCCATAGCACTGTAGGAGTCATTATCGTGTTTCGTCCAACGCCTATAAGTCTCCCACCGATCCCTTTCGTTGTTGGAGAGGAGACAGTATTCATTTATCTTGTCGCTCATCTGTATATTTAAGATTTCTGCATCACCAAAATTATCAAATCCGACAGAAAATTTATAGATCGGCTCACCTAAGGTGGGAGTCACTTCAAGATCATCTATAAAAACATAATCAAACTCATCTTTATCGTCTGGCATCTTATACATCTGATAACAATCTCCAGACTTCCAAATCATCCACACCTGACCATACTGATCAATAACCGGTTCGTTAACAAATCTTTCCCACGCCTTACTGCCACCTGGATTAAGATTAAATTTCGACTCCAGCTCCTCAACTTGGTCTAATATATTATCCCATTGAACTTCTTTACGATATTCTATTAAACGACCCCAAATATCAAGATCAGAAAATGGATCCTTAGGCGACTCTTCAGTAGTTTTATGAACTGTTTCCATAATACTTACCCTAAACATACGCTTTATTTGGAAGAATGTCAACAAGTTGCTAGAATTGGTCTATGACACAACCACATGCAAGAATTATCGCCCTGGTTGGACTAGCGGGTAGCGGTAAGAGTTCGGCCGTCGAGTATTTGACAGAAAAAGGATTTCCAAAAGTTTATTTTGGCGGCGTTATTTATAAGGCCATGGACGAGGCAGGAATTGAAAAAACTTGGGACAATCAACAAAAATTCCGCGAAGAAATCCGCCAACGCGAAGGTAAAGACTTTGTAATTAAGCGCGTTATAAAAAATGTTCGTGACTTAATTAACGCTGGGCAAAACAAAATCGTCTTGGACGGATTATACACTTGGAGTGAATATAAATTCCTCAAGCACGAATTTCCTGGGCAAGTAGTCGTTATTGCTATTGTTACACCAAAACACCTCCGTTATCAACGTATGGTAAAACGCCCCGAACGCCCAATGCAGCCACACGAAGTTGACCAGCGTGATTGGTCAGAAATTGAAAATCTGGAAAAAGGCGGACCAATTGCCATCGCTGATTACTTTGTTATAAATGACGGCAGTCTCGATCAATTACACCAAAAAATAGACGCCGTAACTCACGACGCCCATTTCTGTAAATCACCCGAGCAGTGCTAATTAATCCAAGTACTCGTAAAGTTTTTTCGCATCTTTGTGCTTGCGAAGTTTTGCTAGCGCCTTAGCTTCAATTTGACGAATACGTTCACGTGTCACGGCAAATTCCTGACCAACTTCTTCCAAAGTGTGGTTTTTTCCATTATCCAGACCAAAGCGCATTCGAACAATTTTCTGCTCACGGTCACTCAGGCTTGATAATATATCCTGAACTTGCTCTTTCAATAATTGATTTGATGCTGAATCTTCTGGCGAAACCGTATCTTCATCAACGATAAAATCTTGCAGCACTGAGTCATCATCCTCACCGTCACGACCCACACCAGCATCCAAAGAAGAAATATCTTGCTTGATCTTAATGACGTATTCGATTTTCTCTGGCTCCATGTCCAGCTCTTTGGCCAGCTCGTCAATGGTCGGCTCACGATTCAATTCCTGTGTCATCCGTCGCTGCGTGCGCAGCAATTTATTGATAGTTTCCACCATGTGAACTGGAATACGAATGGTTCGCGCCTGGTCAGCAATCGCCCGCGTAATCGCCTGACGAATCCACCAAGTCGCATAAGTTGAGAACTTAAATCCCTTATCTGGATCAAACTTCTCCACCGCGCGCAAGAGTCCAGTATTTCCCTCTTGAATAAGATCCAAAAAGTCCAAACCACGGCCCGAATATCGCTTGGCAATTGACACCACTAGGCGCATATTTGCCTCAGCCATCTTATCTTTAGCCTTCTTATCCCCTTCAATAATCCGGCGTGCCAAAGCCATTTCCTCTTCAGCGCTAAGTAGCGGAATTTTACCAATTTCCCTTAGATACAACCGCACCGAGTCATCTGACACGTCATCCAAGTATTGACCAGTCGTCAACGAATCCAAATCTTCTGACTCTTCTTCGTCTATAAGCGTTGGATCAAAATCATCATCATTTAAATTTGTCGGCTTTGTCGTATTTTCGTCGCTCACATTTTCTCCTTAATCAGATTATTTAAGCTCTGGCGCAAATTCTGAGACAAAACCTCATCACCCGACGCCTCGGCCTCTCTAAGCTGCGTTAATAGTTGATTCTTTTTGTTTTCGCGATGTTTAATTGTTATCTGTCTGACTAGCCGAGCCATTTCTTCGTCTAAGCTTTTTTGCTCCCAATTGGCGTAACGACTTTCACTTTTCAACTGTACTATTTTCACATACTGTTCGATTTTTTGCAAGTCCAGCGGAACTTCGCCTAGGTCTACGTCTGGGTTTTTTCGCAGATAGCCAATTAATTGCCGCGCACTGTCACCGTCCAACATCTCACCAGAAATTGCCGCCAGCCAACGTCGCACAGACTTTTCGCTCGCTGCCAACCCCACCAACATGTCCTCGGTCTCATCTTGAACGGGCTGTGGTTTTTCCTTATCAATTTTAGTCTTTTTCAATTGATGCTCGGCAACTTTTTCATTCGACAATTTTGCCTTAAGTGCAGTAATCGAGGCGCCAGTTTTCTCAGAAATCACCGACAAATAGTGCTCCTGTTCCACCGGATCTTTCAGACTTCTGACAATTCTTAAGGCAATCGTTGAGAAGCGGCGCTTACCTTCTGCTGATTTCAAATCTTCCATTTCCGCATATCTGGCAATTACCCAGTCCACCGCCGGCTGGGATTTATCAATTGCCATCTGCCACAAGCTTGGATCTTTTTGGATTAACTCGTCTGGATCTTTAACACCATCAGGTAAACTCACCACCTCCAACTCCACGCCAACTTCTTGCGCCAGATTAATCGCCCGCTCCGTTGCATTCACCCCTGCCCGATCGCCATCAAACGCCAAGCGAATCCGCCCCGCCAGCCGACTCAAGGATTTCAAATGCTGGATCGTCATCGCCGTACCGGAAGTTGCCACCACGTTTTTTATGCCCGCCTGATGACTACTAATCACATCCAGATTTCCCTCGACAATAACCGCCGCATCATTCTTACGAATCGCTTCTTTGGCTTGAGATAATCCAAAAATATAACGCGACTTATCAAACAATAAAGTCTGCGGTGTGTTTAGGTACTTTGGCGCGCGCGGATCATCCCGAATAATCCGACCAGTAAAACCAACCACTTCGCCACTACCATCACTCAGTGCCACCATCATCCGTCCGCGGAATAAATCTCCACCAAAACGATTCGTCAGCCCAGCATCAGACAGCTCACGTTTTGAAAAACCCCTTTTCTCTAGCGCTTTTGTTAGTGCATCACCATTATCCGGTGCATATCCAATCAGAAAATCACCAATTGTCTGTCGATTTAATCGTCGTTTTTTTACTACATAGTCCAGCGCCACCGAATTTTTCACCAAATTCTGCTGATAAAAATTAGCTGCCAATTTAAGCGCTTCTCTAGCCCTGGCCCGTCGCTTGGAAGTTCGCCCATCGCCACTAGAAAACAGTGTCAAATCCACACCTGCTTTACGCGCCAAATGCTCCAGAGCTTGCCGAAAATCCATCCCCTCAACCATCATCACAAAGGTGAAAATGTCGCCACCCTTGCCAGAAGAAAAATCATGCCAAATCTGCTTCTCTGGACTTACCATGAAACTCGGTGTTCGCTCGTCAGTAAACGGACTAAGACCCTTTAGATTGCGGCCTGCCCGTTTCAAATGAACATACTCACCAATTACATCCTCGATGTTCAGCCGCGCTCGCACTTCTTCTTTGGCGTCATTCATGTTTTTATTATATCACCCTTTACCTCTGTTATTGTTTGTGCTTAAATAGAAACATGTATCCTGACAATTTGGACAACCAATCACAAGGTATCGATTATCTAAATCAAATTGCCACACCCCCACCAGCGGAAGGTTTTGATAAAAAAACCAAAATAATCATGGTCATCCTCAGTCTAATCGGAATATTAACCCTCATTGCAATTTTTGTTTTTTCGCAAAATTCCATGCCAAAAACCACTCCAGCCCAAGTTGCCGCACGGGTTAATAAACTACTGACTATTTCTCAAAAATACAATAACAAATTCCGATCAACCGAACTCCAAACCACTAATAGTTCTTTAGTTTCCGTCCTAACTACCGCTGAAGCATCAATGAGCGATCCACTTCAAGCAGCAGGTATTAGCTACAAAGAGAAGAAAAAAGATATTCTCGCCCTAGACCCTTCAGATAAACTGGAGAAAAAGCTCGATGAAGCCAACCTAAACACGCAGCTGGACGTTACTTATGCACACGAAATGAATGTCCAAATAACAGACACAATTGCCATGATGTCGAAAGTATACAAATCGACCAAATCAAAAACTATGCGTCAATGGCTGGAAAAAACCGCTACAGATTTGGAAAATATCCAAAAGCAAATTAACCAGATAATTAAGTCAAGTTAAGCTTCTGCAATTAGTTGATAGCTTAATCGCGCAAGATCAAAAATTTCGTCATCCGTCAATTGGCCTGAACAAATCACTGTATTCCAATGTTTCTTATTCAAATGATAGCCCGGCAGCACTGTTTCATATTTTTCCCGCAAATTCTGCGCCAACAATGGATCACACTTCAAACTCACCCTGAGCGGATTTGATCCCTCCTTAACCAGCGCTACCATCTTCCCTGCGCCATCATTACTCTTACCAAATTTATACACCGCAATATCCTCGCCAAACGGATAGTCCAGCCACACGCCGGGCAAACTGAGAATAAACTCTTCAAATTGTTTATGGGTCATGGCTTCACCTTCTTTAGATAATATTTTAATTCCATGATACTACCACGAATATCCTCCAGCGCCCGATGCTCTTCTGGTTTGGCAAATTTCTTGCCATATTTGCCCTCAAATACCACTTTCCAAGCACTAACATCCAACATCCGATAGTGTAGTCTTTTTGACAACACAGGCCACCACTGATCAATAAACCGCCGGTCTTGGTGAATTGAATTGCCACCCAATAAAATCCGTGGCTCACCTGCAAAATACTCATCACAAAATGCCAATAATTCTTGTTCAACCGCCGCCAACGGCTTACCAGCTTCGTTCTGTTCCTCCAAACCGCGCCGTGCTCCTGGGTGCTCATCCCAAAAACTGGCGTTTCGATCCAGCAGTTTACCCAATTTGGCTGGGTCATGCCGCACCACACCCTCATATGTCGCAATTTCCGTAAAATCCCAATCCGTAGCAATCGCCGCCACTTCCAAAATCTCATCACGCACCGGATCCAACCCGGTCATCTCTAGATCCATCCACAAAATCTTCTTTGGCTTAAAACTGGCTTTCATATCTTTATTATACTACTTTTTGGCATCGTAGTAATCTCGAGAAAACCACTCTGGCACCTGTCTTAATAGCCTTTCAACAACGTCATCAAACTTTGCCGCACCACCAAGCTTCAGGCGATTTTCTCTTTCAATCCGAAGGGATTCAAGCACGCCATCAGACGGGACAAAATCCGTCTCATTCACTAGATAATAATACATCTCAATAGCACTCATATCTTCACAACCATACGGTATCATTCCATAAAACTTTAGATTTTCCACATAGCGTTCGGCCAATTCGTCGCTGACTTCTAACGCCTTATCTAGCTGTAGCGCTTGCATGAAATAATCATCCCTTGGATCACCATAAATATCATCTGGCAATTGAACACTCTTGATGGTTGCGTAGTCAATCCCCTGAACTTGCATATCAGACAGAAGCCTCACTGCCTTGAGGGCTAATTTATTGCCAATTCGATAGTCATAATCAATGTCGTGTTCAAAAACTGTCGGTCTAATAATATGCTCAGCAGTATCCAACACTGCTTGAGTGCTAGCCAATAGCCTCCAAGCACCGTTGTTCTTGTGTATGAGCACTTGATTGATTGTAAAATCATGCTGCCTCATAAACTCGGCAGTAGATTGTACAGACTCCGCGCCATAGCCATTCATTGCATCACGTGGCGAAAAACGCATTGAAAGATCGCTCGCTACCGCCCGAATCTCATCTGGATCATAATCGCCACTAGCAATAACTTCTTCTAAAATTACCAAATCGACATCGCGAGGAGGTAGTAACTGACGGTCACTGTGTACTAGTGCCTCCAAAACCTGGCGAGCCGCCCCGCCCTTCACGCCAATAAATGACGGTAATTCATCTAAATCAAAACCTAAATTAGCCCGCTCAATAGCATCGGCAGACAACTTATATTCATATATTTCATTGCAGCGAGCTTCCGGGTTGCCAGGCTGCTCGCAATCATAATATTTCAGCTGGCAGCTAATTCCTCCAAATTCTACGCGGCGCTCGCCGCTATCAAGTACTTGCAAAGCGCGAGGCTGATGCATCTTCGCCTCTATATCGCTCAGGTTCGGGCTTACTTTTTCCACGTATTATACTTTAGCATAAATCATTTAAAAAGTCAAGCAAAGAAGCCACTCGATACGCACTGGATCTAGTCCAGTCATCTTCAGATCGATCCATAATATTTTTCGCTTTACTCATATTACCTATTATACACTCGTCATCTATTTATCTGATCATAAAAAGCTTCCTGTTGCTCGCTCGTTAACACCTCTTGCACCACAGCCCAAACCTTAGCCTCTGCTTCATGAACATTGTGACTATCCACCGCAGACTCTTCTAGTGCCTGACGCAATTGACCCTTGGTAATAACTCGCTGATGCCGTAAATCAAACAATACTTTTACTTGTTTATTGGCCCTATTTTTCATTGTGTCCACTACCAGCGCGATTTGTTTATCTGTCGTAGCGGGGATTTTTTGCTGCTGCTCTGGGCCGATCACTAGTGAGCCAACTTTCGGCTGCGCCACATGGACCAAATCGCCATTCGGAGCCACCCGGTCACCAAGGAACTCAAGGACGGTATTACTGCTCAAGGCTTCAGAAACTTGATCCTTGGTCACTGGTAAAACCGTATTAAGTGTGTATCGACGACCGTCACGCGCATCATACCACCACGGCAAAGCCAGCACTAACGTCAACGCCTCCGAGCCCATACGTCGCACGAAGCTGTGTAAACTAATTTCGTACTCAGAAATACCACGTTCACCAGTATGAATATTCGTGTATTGATTCACGGTTGTTCGTCCAATGCGCCGACTACCAGCTTTGGTATACAATAATTCCTGAAACCCGCGCACCAAAGCCACCGATATATTGTGTTTTTCCTCGCTGTTTAGTTCACCCATGTCGATATCGTTTGGATTAACCGACAGGCGCCGACATATTTTACTAAATTGATAGTGAATATTATCTGCCTTATTGGGATCAATACTATTAGTCAGGTAGACGTCATTGTCAGTACGACAGCCGTCATAAATCTCTCTGGTTTTCAAAAAAGCATCGTATTCGGCAAAAAAGTCATCTGTTGTATCGGGGCTGACAAATTCCTGGAACAATTCCTTTGGTTGATGCCACGCGGCAAAACCACCGCCAGAAACGGAAGCCGCAATTGCTGATAATGCCAGTACTTCCCTCAAACTTCCTCCAGTTCTAATCATTTCTGCTAATGCCCGAGACAACTCTGGTGACAATGGCAAATTATCCATAAACTCACCAATTTTTGTAATTTGCCCTTCGCCATCAATCGCCTCCAAAGTTTCTAACAAATCGTACGACTCTTGAATAACTTTTTTACTAGCAACAGGATGCATCAGGTATCGGTTCAGATCCTCAAAATCACCATTCAGATGGATAGCCGACAAAACGTTGCGCACAATATTCGTGTGATATATCTCCGGTGGAATATGCTGTTCACGAGACGCAATATCATAAAATCCTTTCAGCTCATCTGGCAAATAAATCTTATCGTAAGATATCGGACGAGCCAATACAAACTTTGCACCGTCAATATCACGGCCACCACGCCCCGCTTGTTGCATTAACTCCGCCTGGGTACACAATCGAGGCGGCAGTCCTTCTGCGCCTTCTTCGCCGATTTCTTTACTCTTTGTCAGTCCATTTGACAACACCAAATCAACCTCGGGGATGGTGATGCCAGACTGTCCAGCCGAGGTCGAAACGATGACAAACGACTCATCTTCTGCTGGTTTGGCAGTAAAAATCTCTCGGCGCGCAGCTTCTGATATGCCAGAATGTAGTTTGAAAAATCGTATTTTCCCGGATTGATGGCGAGTATGACGTTTGATTGACGCAATGGTCTCATCAATACTCCTCACGCCTTCAACAAAGATTAGTGATTTTTTCGAGTCCTTACCATATTCAAGGTAGGCTTCGGATACGGTATTCACCTTATCTTCTTCAATATCAATATCATGCGGCCGACCCTCAATGGTTACGACTGGCAATGCTGATTCGTTGATGCCTTCGTACATCGCCTGAGAAACTTCCGTGTCAGGCGTGGCACTAGAAAAAGCCATATGCCATTTGCCGGTATTCTCTATCGATTTCGCAGCCAGAGCGGTAGCAAATTCCATCTCCAAGTTGGCTTCATGTATTTCATCAACCAGGATAAGCGTCTTCTCGTCCTGCCAGTCGCTAGAAAATTGTTCCAGCTTTTTCGTAAACGTTGCTGGAGTCATAAAACAAAGTCTAGTATCCGGCGTCGCTTCAGTGGCACGTCCATGGATCTTTCCCACCAAGTGATCAGGATATTGTTTACCCAACTGTCCACGCAAACTTTGCTCGACATATTCGGTAACATTATCGACGATAACCCGCCGCGGCATCAACACCACAACACGATCAAACCGCTCCAGTGCATACTGAGCGGTTTGTGTCGTTTTACCGCTACCCGTCGGTCCACATAACCAAGATATCTTATTTTCCGATAATGTCCGCAATATCTCTGCTTTATGCTTATACGCAGGTAATTCTTTATCACCAAAATCATAGTCAGCGAAAGAAGTTTCTGGTAGTTTACTGTACCGTTTCCGTAATTCTTCAAGACGCTGTCGCCTCTGTTCGGGCGGTTCGCCATAACTATACGACGGCTGACTGGGTCTTTCAATATTTCGACTCAATAAATGACTACTGCTAGGTTCTTGCGATCTACGTAAATAGCCCGGCCGCCGAACTCCATCTTTCACACTACTCTCTCCTTTATACTCACATTGTAGATAGGAGAGTGTAAAATAGCAAACGTAAGCGTTTAGTCTTTTTTCTTGTCTAATTTATTTAATCGATGCAACAAATCATTATTTATCTTAATGTTATTTTTCGGGCGTGCTATGATACACTGGTGTCATGACTAAACGTATTCTCCTCAAACTATCAGGCGAACAACTACAAGGCGATTTTTCTAGCGGGTTTGACCCCAAGCGCGCCAAATGGATTGCCGAGCAAATTAGACCAGCCATTGAAGATGGAGCTGAAATTGTCATTATGGTTGGTGGTGGCAATTACGTCCGCGGCAACCAAATCATTGGCCATGGCATCCAGCCCGTATCCGCCCATAATATTGGCATGCTCTCGACATTAATGAACGCCATCGCTCTGACTGACGTATTTAACGACTCTAATCTGCCAACTCGTGCATTATCTACGGTTGAGATTAATCAATTTATCGATCAATATACTTTCCGCCGGGCAATCAGTCATATTCAAAAAGGCCGTGTTGTCATCGTCGCCTGTGGCACTGGTCGGCCTTTCCTTACTACTGACACTGCCGCTTTGAATCTAGCCCTGGAAATGCAGTGCAACGCTGTCATTAAAACAACGAAAGTTGACGGAGTTTATGACAAAGATCCTACCAAGTTTTCCAATGCTACTAAATTCGACCAGATATCTTACCACGATGTTTTAACCAATCCCGATATTACCGTCATGGATAAGGCCGCCATTGGTTTGGCCATGGAAGAGCATATTCCTGTGATTATTTGCGACTTGTTAATAGACAGTAACATTGCCCGCGCTGCCCGCGGAGAAGCGGTTGGTACTATTATTAACTAAAGACTTATTTTTTCTTGTCTAATTTATCCAGCTTTAAGAAGTGAACGATTGCATATACTACAAAGGCAACCGCCAACAGAGTGATCAACGAGCTGATAAATGCTCCGTACAAAAATTCACCCCGACGTCCAGCAATTTCAACGGTAAACGACGCTGCCTGAAGACCCTGTTGCGAACCAACAATTAACTGTACAAGCGGGTCAATGAACGCTGTCACCAACTTTTTCACGGTATCACCAGCCGCAGTACCGATTGCTAAACCGACAGCCAGACCAACCACGCCCTGTTCACGGATAAAAGTAACGAAGCCGCCCATGTGACTATCTTTTATTACTCCGGCAACTAATTTCTTGTCTTTAATAGAGGCTACCTTTGCAGCAACCTTAGTGCCTTTTGAGACTATTTTTTTAGTAGATTTATTAACATTAGGTTTTGTCATAATAAAGTCTCCTTCTTGGTAATTATTATATCTTATATGGTGCGACAATTCCTAAAATAGCTAGTCCAGCCTTAAGGATGTCAGCGTAAACCGACACAATTCCTATACGATGCGCTTCTTTATCGCTGCCGACAACTTGATTTTTCTCGTAGTAACGATTGAATTCCTGTGCCAACTCAAACAGGTAGGCACAGATATGATGCGGCTCCAAGCTCTCGGTGGCACGGTTAACCGCCTCCGTATATTCACTCAATTTCCTGACTAACAGCCGGTCTTCGTCGAACAATTCTGTCGGGAACGTGGCTGCTTGTTCAGACTTTGCCAAAATCCCGCGCGCCCGAGCGTGTGCGTATTGCAGATAGCTACCGGTGTTACCCGTCAGGCTTACAGCTTCATTTATATCAAATATGACGTCGCCACCGATCTTCACCTTCAAGAATTGATAACGAAGCGCGCCAGCAATCACGTCGTCAGTTGGTTCACCGCCAGCATTTTCAATTGCCTTCTTAAACTCGTCAAACAGCCAGCCAATTGTAACAACCTCACCCGTTCGCGAGCTCATTTTTCCAGTTGTCAATTTAACCAGGCCAGTCGCATAATTAAACAATTTACCTTTCAATTCTGGAATCGCCAATTCACTAGCCGCGATCACCCCACGGAAATACGCCGCCTGCTCTTCGCCGTTGACCGTAATCGATAGGTCCAGGTTTGGATAATCTTGATGTTTCAACTGAATCAGCCCCATATCGTGCGCGCCGTATAGTCCGTTGCCGTGCGAACCGATGAACACATTATCAAACGCACCGTATTGGCTGCCTTTGAAGATATACGCACCATCAGACTTCGTAAAGACCTCTGGGGTTTTTGCTTTAATCAAGGCCTTGCCTGGCACTTCGGTTTCGCTCTCAACGTAGCGCCGCTCAATCGGCACATTGCCCAGCCGCGCCACATTGGCGTCAATTTCATCAAAACTCCAGGCTTTACAAATCTCATACACTTGCTTGTACAGCGGGTCGTCCAGCACAAACGACTGCTTGGCTAGCTCATCAATTTCCGCCCGTGCCTCTGGCGATTCCTTGGCTGCCCGTGCACCTTCAACATACATACGGCTCATAAACTCGTTGCGCTTATCAGCCGGAATAGCCTCTAATTTACCAACATCACCGTCAATCTCGCGCAGAATCGCCCACATACTCTTGCCGACATGCGTCCCGACGTCGCCGTGATAACTCACTCGGTGTACCGATGCACCATCCACCGCCAGTAAATTCGCCATAGTGTCTGCCAAAATCGCATTCAGCGCATGGCCAATGTGCATAGCTTTGAATGGATTTGGACAATTAGTTTCAATAACGACCGTTTGGCCTGAACGATTGGTCGCCGGTCGCACTTTCAGTGACTCAAGTACCGCTTGGTCGCTTAACTTAACATTGATAAAGCCCGGCCCAGCCACGCTAACCTCGCTAAACTCCTGATGACCGCGTAGCTCTTCCGCGATCGCCTCGGCAATCTCGCGCGGATTTTTACCCAAGGGTTTTGCTAATTGCAGTGCCACATTCGTCGCAAAATCGCCAAACTTCGGATCAGGACGCGTCAATTGCACTGATACCTCTTGATCAAAAAGTTGCTTCACCACCTGAGAAATAATCTGTTCCATAATCTACAGTATACAACAGAGGTAGTTTATTATCTAGCTAAAGTAACTACTTACACCGCTTCGTCAAGTTCTTCCAACTCCAAACTCAGCTTCGTCACCGAACTTGGACTGGCGCCTTTCACATGTTGCAATACATATGCTAGCGCTGACATATCGTCTCGACTTAATACACTTTCCGTGAGCCCATGAACGTCTTTTTCTTCAGCCATTTTATTCCTTTTTGTTTTAATTTTTATATATTAAAATGATATCACATTATTTTTAATTTGTCAATGAAAAGCTTCCGAGAGTTTCTTACTCGCAACCGTCGCAGATAGTCAAACTTGCTGGATCAATTGGCGCAGCAACAGTACCGTTTGCCTTTGCTTGATCATCGGCCACATCTTGAGCAGCTTTCAAGGCAGCATCAATAGCGCTCAATTTTTCTTCCAATGTCATATCATCAGTAATAATTTGACTTGCGTTCATTTTCATTTTCCCCTATATTTAGTAGTTACTTAACTAATTGTACGCTAGATATAGTGCTTATGCAATAAAGTGCAGCCAATTTCCTGTTGTGGTTTTTTCATCAAGTTTGCCGATTGGTGCAACATATAATTGCGGATTCTGACAGCGTGGCATAAAGCTAGGCAATTTCTTCTTATAGGCCGCCATAGCCGCTTCTTTTTCAGATTCTGACACTTCAGCTACATTAGTTTTTAAGAAAACTGCCCGCTTTTTATCATCCCAAACCACAAACTCTGCCTTGCCACTGCGAAATGCGTTTACTGAATGTCGCGCAGTCGGTTCTGATATCCAAATTATTGAATCGTCCAGTCGTGCAAAATGTAGTGGCGTTACCAAAGGAGTTCTATCAGCATTAACAGTAGCCAGGGCGCCAACTTCAACAGTATCTAATATTTCTTTTGCCAGTTCGTTCATAAAATTATATCCTTATTACTTCGTGGTATTAACTTCATAGCTAGTATTTGTACTTTCAAAGAAGTTTACCAATTCCAACGTGTCATTAGCGGCTGCCATCCATTTAGCTGGATTTGGCACATTATACTCTGGCTCAAAGCCCAATTCTTGCAAACGACGGTCCGTCATATGCATAACATATTGATTGACATAATCAGCGTTCAAGCCCAAAATTCCCTTTGGCAGCATGTCTTTGTTATAAGCTTTTTCAAGCTCTACCGCCTGCAAAATCAAGCCACGAATCTCTTCAGCAAATTCCTGTGTCTGCAACTCTGGGTTTTCATCCAAAATGGTTAGAAGTAAATTAATGCCAAATGTCAGGTGAAGATTTTCGTCGCGGGTAATCCAGTCAAGAAGCGAACCAACATTACGTAGCAGATTACGCTGGCGGAAACTCATACCAACCATAAAGCCTGAATAAAACCAGATACCCTCCAGGACGATGTTATACGCCACCAATGACCTGACAAAATCTTTTTTGCCTTCCAGCGAATAAATATCCAAGTTTGGATCGAGCATCACATCCAGATGCTTGTTCTGGAAATCTGCCTTGTCAGCCAACGATTTTTTGCCAAAGCCCGCCGCGTAAATCTCCTCGCGATCAAACGGAAAGGTTTCAATGATATACTCAAAGGTCATGAAGTGATTAGCCTCTTCCCACATCTGTTTTGATAGATATAATTGAGCCTCCGCCGCGTTGACATATGGATAGATACCAAACGCCAACGACTTATTGATCAACAATTCATTTGGATTCAAATAACTAATGACCGTTTTTAAAGCATGTTTTTCATCATCTGACAATTTTTCAAAGTCCGCCAAGTCTTGGACTAATTGGACTTCATTTGGAAACCACGTATTGGCAACTGCTTGATTATAAAGGTCGTACGCCCAAGGGTAACGAATTGGGTGAAGCGACAAACCATCACGCAGACCTGAACCTAAAATACCCATTTTTATATCCTCCTTATTTATTAATTTTCGCGAATCCAAATCCGCGTACTTTACTATTGGTGCGAACTTTTTGTTCGGCAATTTTATCAACTGAAACCGTCGTCTGTTCTGATTGATGACGTGGCTTAACATGCAGATAATATGTTGTCTTTAATCCACGTTTCCAAGCTTCTGAATAAATCTTCACATATTCATCAATATCGCGCGTCTCTAGATACATATTGCGACTAATCGCCTGGTCAACCCATTTTTGAGCCCTAGCCGCCACCTCAATAAACGAGTACGGACTAAGCTGAAAACTTGTTTTATAAACATCCTTGATATTCTGAGGAATGCCGTCAATGTCTTGAATATCACCTTGCGCCGCAAAAATCTCATCCTTCAAATTGTCCCACAAATCAAGCTTCTTCAAATCGCGAACTAAATTATGGTTCACTTCCAAAAACTTACCGTTCAGCGTCGAGCGACTAAAAATCTGGGCAAATTGCGGATCAATTCCAGGGGTAGTTCCTGCCACATGACCAATGTTAGCGGTCGGTGCAATGGCCATCAAAGTTGCATTACGCATGCCCTTCTTTACCTTCTTACGCAAACCGTCCCAGTCCAGTCGCATCTTTTGGTCTATTTTTACCTTTACGCCACGATCTTTAGACAACTTATCAACCGTATCAATCGGCAGCAATCCCTTACTCCAACCACTGCCAGCAAACGTTGGATAACTACCCAACTCCGCCGCCAAATCAGCCGACTGGTCAATCGCATGATAGCTAATAAATTCTGTCAATTGATCAATTAAATCGTAAGCTTCTTTTGATTCATAACAATAGCCCAACTTTTCCAACACGTCAGAAAAGCCCATCATGCCCAAGCCAATTGCTCGAGTTTGCTGGTTAGAGTGCATTGCTTCTGGAATTGGCGTTTGAGTAATATCACACAAATTGTCCAATTGTCGCACCGCCGCACGAGCCGCCTCTTTCAATCGATCCCAGTCCCAAGTTTTATCATCGCTCAGGAATGCCGATAAATTGATGCTAATCAAATTACAGGTTGCAATATTATTCTTATCTTGTGGCAAAGTAATTTCTGTACAGAGATTAGACAAGTGAATCGTACCAGTGTTATTGTTCAATGCTCGCACATTAATCGTATCCTTCCAGGTCAACCACGGATGCGATGTTGCCTGTAGGCTAGTCAAAATGCGCTTAAATTGCTGACGAGCCGATACCTTATCAAACGTACGCAATTTCCCAGCTTCCGCCATTTTGACGTATTCTTTATATCTAGCTGAAAATTCTTCGCCACATAATTCCGTCAAATCTGGAGTTTCCGCAGGATCAAACAAATACCAATCTTGGTCTTTCTCTACTCGCTTCATAAATTCATCAGAGATAAAGACCGCCGTATTAGCAAACCTGGTTCTTAGATACGGGTCGCCAGAGTTTTGGCGAAGGTCAACAAATTGATCAAAATTCAAATGCCAGTTCTCTATGTAAATCGCAGCCGCGCCAGCTTTTTTACCTTTACGAGAAACCGCAAACAGCGCCGTATCAATCATCTTCATGAAAGGAATCGGACCGGTCGATTCGGTATTAGTAGTCTTAACTGGACTACCCGCCGCGCGCAACTTAGTAAAACCAATTCCAATACCACCAGTACCCTTGGCGATAAACATAGTATCACGCACCGCCTTAGCAATTGATTCCATATCGTCATCAACATTAAGCAAGAAACAGTTACTAAGCTGCGGAAAGGAGCCGCCAGCATTAACTCGCGTTGAGCCGCCCGGAACATACTCCAGATGACTCATGTGATTGTAAAACTCAATCGCCGCAGCAGTCGGGTCGGTCTCATTATAGCTAAGCCCCATAGCAATGCGCATATGGGTGAATTGTGGCGTTTCAATTGGCGAACCATTCTGCCTACGAAGAGCATAACGATTTTTATTAGTCACCACACCCAAATATTTACTTAAATCATCTCTTGCTGGGTCAAGTTCCGCTGCCAACTTTTTCAAATCAAACCGACCATCTGCCATTCGCTTGTCTAGTAGCCCGTCTTTAACTGCAGCCTTAATAAACTTAGGAAATTCACGAGTATGAAGTTTCTTTAATTCTGCCGCTGTTTCATAATCGCCTAGAATCTGTTTATAGACAGTTTTAAGTAGTAAACGTGACGCAATCTTATCATAATCTGGATCATCCTTAACATTCTGTAAAACCGTCTGAATCACCGCCTCGTCCAGCTGCTCGGTGGTAATCCCGTCAAATAACGTCAGCTGCAACTCGGTCGCCACCTGCACCACCTTTGAAACCTGATCTGGCAGCCCGTCGCAAGCCTTCAAAATCGCTGCGTTAATTTTATTAGCATCAAACGGTTCTTTTGTGCCATCACGCTTAATCACGTTAATTTCTTTCACATCCCCTCCTTAATTTACCCCGCCAAAACAAACCACCAGCACCTCATCTGGTAGCCCATCTTAATAGCTTGTGTTTTTGTTTATTTATGAGCTCGCTATACATATAGCGTACAACACTAACTATAGCCGCTATATCTAGTGTTTTGCAAGTAATTTGGTAAAAATTACAACCTATTTTAACCACAAACAGATATAGCAGCCAACTAATAAATCGGCATAAAATAAATGCTATCATTTTTTAACAAATTAAAAACCGACAGTTTCATGTATTCTGTCGGTAAAAATATCTCCGTGGCGGAAGGAGAGGGATTCGAACCCTCGAACAGATTGCTCCGTTACACGCGTTCCAGGCGTGCCAGTTCAACCACTCCTGCACCCTTCCTTGTTGATAATTATACCACAACTTTATTGCCCCTTATGGTTGCACTTACCAACGTTCATTCTCTATAATAAGTCAAAGATGAAAGAAACTATTCCACCACGCATTAGGCTTGTTAATGTCACCAAAAAATTTGGCTTTGGCGATGCTGAAATTCGCGCCTTAGATAACGTTAATTTAACCGTTAAAAAAGGTGAGTTTATTGCTATTATGGGCCCCAGCGGTTGCGGAAAAACTACTTTATTAAACACCCTTGGACTATTAGACCAGCCATCAGAGGGCGAATACTACCTGGACGACGTCGCTGTCGATAATCTTAGCTCACGACGACGCGCTAAAATTCGCTCCAAACACATTGGCTTTGTTTTTCAAAATTTCAACCTAATCCCTCGCCTAACTGTCATCGAAAACGTAGCACTACCCTTAACCTACAAGGGTCTCGGAAAAGTTAAACGCCTACAAGAGGCTAGTCGTATTCTAAAAACCTTTCACCTAGGCCAACGTGAATACTACATGCCACATCAATTATCCGGCGGTCAAGTCCAGCGCGTGGCAATTGCCAGGGCACTAGTTAATAGTCCATCTATCATCCTAGCTGATGAGCCAACAGGTAACCTTGATAGTAAATCAAGTCACCTTATCATGGAAGAACTATCAGACCTGCATCGTCGTGGTAATACCATAATTATGGTTACTCATAACCCAGAACTGATCCATTACGCCAGCCGCGTCATCACTATGCTGGACGGTAAAATTGACACTGATGAACATAAAGAAAAACGTAAATTCACCAAAAAACTTGTTGAAGATGATGAAAAAGAAGTTAAAACTAGGAATAAAAAATCTTCGACTATAAAGAAGGCAAAAAAATCATGAAAATATTGATAAGAAATCATTTCGAGAGTGCCACCCAGGCGTTGAAGGCCAATCGTGGGCGTACATTTTTAACAGTCATGGGTGTGACGATTGGTATTGCCAGTATTACCATGGTTCTGTCCTTAACTAGTGGCATTAATCAACTATTCGGTGGCGCCACTAAACATTCCAGCGAGCCTGTTGCTATAGTTAAGTCTGGTAATAAGAAAGACGTCACTAATCTACTAACAGAATCAGATAACGCAACCACAGTTAATACTCTGACCGAGAAAGATTCTAAAGACATTAGTAAAATAGCCAATACAAAAGCCGCACCTATTGCCTTTTTGCATACTGAACTACGCGCCCGTGATGGTAAAATTGATGCTCAAAACACCACGCTAATTGGCAGCACGGAGTCTCTTAAAGATGTTGCTAATCTGCAAATTGCTCATGGAGAATTTATCAACGAAGTAGGTGGAGTTGTAGTTGGTCAACAGCTATCAATTGATTTGTTCGGCACCGAGAAATCTATTGGAAATGTTATTTTTATTCGCAATCAACCCCTAACAGTTGTCGGTGTATTAAAAAATATCGAAAATCCAGTTAGTTACCTGGATATAGATTTTAATAATGCCGCCATTGCACCTCTTTCGGTGGTTAAAAAATTCACACAAGGAACGCCGCAAATTCAGCAAATTGTCATGACCACCAATAGCCACCAACATCTTGGATCAGCCATAGCATCTGCCGATAATATCCTGAAGAAAAACCACGATAGCGACAAAAATTATCGAATTGTTTCTGGCGATGAAATCAATGAAAAGAAATCTAACCTAGCAAAGTTTATCTCAATAATCCTCACAGTTATCGGTATCATCTCTCTATTAATCGGCGGAGTTGGTATTATGAACGTAATGTTAGTCAACGTTGCCGAACGTCAGCGAGAAGTTGGCGTCAGACGAGCTGTTGGTGCTACAGGCTGGGACATTATTAACCAATTCTTAATCGAAGCAGCCATCATTGGACTACTGGGCGGTATATTTGGCTACGGATTAGGAATTGCTGGAGTTTATTTAGTAAGCTTATATCTTCCTCTCACGCCATACATATATTGGCAGACAGCCGTCTTATCAATTGGACTTTCGTTGATTATTGGTGTAATTTCTGGCGTCTATCCAGCAGCCCGCGCCACCAAACGAGACCCGATTGAATCACTAAGATATTAACTTAACTCAGCCTTTAACTTTTCAATTAGATGGACCGGCCCCGGATTAACGCCGTTGAGAATTGCCGTATAAATACTAGCTGCATCAGCCAATACTAACCCCCACAATAATTGTTGCATCAGCGTCCTTCCCTGAAGTTCCAGTACGTGCGCTTTTGGTCGCTTACCACTTAGTAAACGGTCGCTTAATTCCATTCGCTCGCGGATCCTATCTCGCTCCAAATTGCTACGAATATCAAAGACGGTAAATGGTTTCTCTACTGGATGTGATGACCAGCCAATAAACTCGTTATGGTTAAACTCTGGATACTGATTAGAGAACGCCAGATTCTTTGCTGATTCATTCCAACTAATCTTCCATTTGTAAGCCAGCGGCCAAGTTAATTCACCACCAAAAATAACTAATGTTTTACCAATTGTCATTTTAGCAATCTGCTTAGCTAGATTATTTTTCTCTGGCACCGCAGGCGCCCAATGAGAAATTTCACCCTCCAGCCAGTCAGCACTATCCGCCACCTGATTATATAAATCGCCATCAATCACCCAAAAATGCTGTAATAACTTCAATAGCCCTCGCAAATGATAAACAGTCGACATGCGTGGCTGGGTGCCCGCTGGAATCTGAGCGTACGTAATATTGTCGTTATTTGCTCGCTTAATCAATTCTCCGCCAGTTGACATTACTGCTAAGCAAGCTTTTTTATCCAGTGCTTGCTGATAACAACTCAATGTCTCTTCGGTATTACCCGAATGACTAACCGCAATAACCAGTGTTTCTTCACCAACAAAACCCGGCAAATCATAGCCCTTTACTACCTCTAGTGGAAGATGTAGCCAACCTGCAGTTAATACTCGGACCATATCTGCCGCCAGCGCTGATCCACCCATTCCGGCAATTACAATATTCTTAAAATCACGTCGCTGATTTGACCCCTCGTAAATTACGACTTCATAACGCGCTTGCTCCGGAATATTCAAAACACCACTAAGAACATCTCCTGGATCATACTGTTTTATCACATTTATATCATCTAACATCTTGCACTCCTCAATTCACTCATGCTATAGTATAACATAATAAGCTTAAACAATTTAACATATAAGGTGGGTTATACATGGATTCTCGAGCTAATCAATCAATCAGTGACGACCAGGAATTGGCTAAGGTATTAGCTGGCGTGCCACAAGACACGGATAATAATTTACAATTTGAAGAAACAAATAATATAGTCGCTCCAACGGTTAATCCTGCAACTATTTCACCAGATCCCGTTACTACAGACGAAGATAATAGCCAGACTGTGGTTGAACCGTCCGTAAATCCAGCAGCTGTAAATCCAACACCAACGATATCCACGGATTCATCGCACCCAACTACAGATCCTACACTTGACAGCATTAAGCAGACTGCCTTAAATGAACTTCGTCCGTTGGTTGATAAGCTTGATGTTTCACCAGAAGAAAAGTTTGACACTTACCTATTATTGTTGCGCTCTACTGATGATAAAAGCCTTATTGCACCAGCACATGATGCGGCTATATCTATTGCCGACGAAGCTCGTCGCGCTCAAGCCTTGCTAGATATCATTAAAGAGATTGATTACCTTTCAAACCCTCGCTAGTTAATTCCTTCAATAAAAAAATCCCGCTACTTCTGGCGGGATTTTTGTTACTAACAGAATGACCTTACATCATCCCCATACCCGGCATACCGCCAGGCACAGCTGGAGCTTCTGTCTCTGGTACGTCGACGACCAGCGCACCCATGGTTGCTGCGGTTGAGGCGATGGATACCGCGTTCTGCACCGCCTCCTTGGTGACACGCGCTGGGTCGATAACACCAGCTTTTTTGACATCCACCAATTCGTTCGCAGGTTTCATGACATTAACGCCAAATCCCGCCTTACCCGCTTCAACTTGCGCCAATAGTGCATCGGCATTCAAGCCGGCGTTACGCATAATCTGTAGAAACGGCTGCTTTAAGGCGTCCTTTAGAATCTGCCGGCCAGCCGCAATGCTGTCTGCGCCAGTCACCTTCAGGCCGCCAGCCAAATTCACCAAGGTGACACCACCACCAGCGACGATTCCCTCGACCAAGGCTGCCTTGGTCGCTGCCACGGCGTCGTCCACGCGGAACTTCTTTTCGTCAATTTCTGTCTCGGTCGCACCGCCAACTTTGATGACGGCCACTTTGCCGCTCAGGGCAGCTGCCCGCTTGTCGAATTGTTCTTTTTCGTATTCGCTGGAGGCATTGTCGGACAGTGACTTAATCTCAGCAATTCGCTCCTTAACGCCAGATGGCTTGCCTGCACCCTCAATGATAGTGGTCTCGTCTTTACCGACAATCACCTTACGTGCCGAACCTAATACCTCCAGGCCAGCATTCTCAAACGTCAACCCGTGATCTTCAGAAATCACCGTTGCGCCAGTCAGCACCGCGATGTCGCGCAAAATTTCCTTGCGGCGGTCGCCAAAGCTTGGCGCCTTGACCGCCACGGTATTGAATACACCCTTGAGCTTGTTCAGTACCAAAATGCTCAGCGCCTCGCCTTCGACCTCATCAGCGATCAGTACCACGTCCTTCTTGCCGCTTTGTGCCAATTTCTCCAGCATTGGCAGGAATTCTTGCACGCTGGAAATTTTCTTATCGGTAATCAAAATCGCTGGTTTTTCATAAACCGCCTCTTGCCGACCAGTGTCGGTAACGAAGAACGGACTGACCCAACCCTTGTCCAAGCTAAAGCCTTCAACAACCTCGGCCTCCAATTCCAAACCTTGGCCAGCCTCGACCGTCACCACGCCATCTTTGCCAACTTTCTCGATGACACCAGCGATCAATTTGCCAATTTCCGCGTCGCCCGCCGAAATGGTCGCCACTTCCGCCACGCGATCAGATTTGCCCTCAATTGGCTCAGCTAATTCGTTCAGCTCTTTGACGATTTCCGCGCCAGCCTGTTCGATGCCTTTGCGCAGCTCCATCGGGTTGTGACCCGCTGCGATCAGCCGGTTGGCTTCCTTTAAAATCGAATAGGTCAGCACTGTTACGGTCGTGGTGCCGTCACCAGCCTGCTTGTTCAAGTTCTTGGCCGCCTGTTTGATCAGATCTGCACCAACCTTGTAACCTAGCGTCTCATCATCATTCTCTGGTAGCTCAATGCCTTCTGCCACCGTCACGCCGTCGTGCGTCACAGTTGGCCCGCCAAAACTCTTGGCGATCACCACATTGCGACCTTTTGGCCCGTAGGTTACCTTAACTGCGTTATATAACGCCTCAGCACCGCCCAACACGCGAGCGCGCGCATCGTCATCGTAAAATACTTTTTTTGCCATAACGTAAACTCCCCTTTTCTCAAACAACCGTTGCTAAAATATCTTCCTCGCGGACGATCAAATATTCCGTGCCGTCAATCTTTAGATCTGTGGTCGAATATTCCTTGTAGATAATTCGATCGCCAATCTTAACATTCTTAACATCACCGCCAACTGCTTTAATTTCAGCAATTACCGGTTTTTCTTTAGCGTTATCAGGCAAGTAAATTCCACTCGCCGTCTGCGTCTTCGCCTCCTCGCGCACCGCTACCACGCGGTCACCGAGAGGCTGAATAGGTACACTCATAATATCCTCCATTTCATTAACAATACATCTTATTGTATCGCACCACGTTAGCACTCGTCAAGGGTGAGTGCTAATCTTAATTACCATCAGTCTGATATAATATCCTCATGCAATTATTCAAACACCTCTTAGAAAAAATCCTTGGATCTTACGTTAAAAAATATTTTAAATCTCATTCCAATGTTCAATTAATCACTGTGGTTGGTAGCGTCGGTAAAACCAGCGTCAAATCAGCAACCGCCACCGTTTTAGCAGAAAAGTTTACTGTTCGTCACAGCCGTGGCAACTTGAACACCACCTTAAGCGCGCCCCTGGAAATCCTTGGCATCGACGGACCGAAAAACGTCAAATCGCCCCTAGATTGGCTAAAAGTCTTCTCCGCTGCCCGTTCTAGCATTAAAAATCCGCAATCGCCTGACATCATTATCCAAGAGTGTGGTATTGATTGTCCGGGTGAAATGGCAACATTTATGCGCTACGTTCAGCCTGATATCGCTATAATCACCTCTGTTGCGCCAGAGCATATGGAGTTTTTTAAAACAATTGACGTGGTGGCGCGCGAAGAATTGTCCATTAGTCAAGTTGCTAAAAAAACCATCTTCAATTTTCACGATATTGATAAAAAATATCACTCACTTATAATTGGCGAAAAAATAAGCTACGGCGATGAATCTGCTGATGTTCTCTTGCAAATTAAAGAAACTACTAGCGACGGCTACATTGCAACTTTACGGCACAATCAAAAAGAGTCACCCAACATCAGCATTTCCGTATTAGGCAAGCACAACATCCGCTCTATCACTGGCGCGGCAGCAGCAGGTCTAGCTTGCGGCATGAATATTGACGAAGTCGCAGCAGCCTTAACGAAAATTAAACCTGTCTCCGGTAGGATGAATACTCTACGCGGCACGCAAGGATGCACCCTACTAGACGACACCTATAACGCCAGTCCCGTTGCTATGGAAAATTCCCTAAAAACACTTTACTCTCTGGAAGCAAGTTGTAAAATTGCGGTTTTAGGCGACATGAATGAGCTTGGCGATTCCTCTAAGTTGGAGCATGAAAAAATTGGTAGACTGTGTGACCCCAAGCAATTAGACCTACTAATTACCGTCGGTAAATTAGCGAAAAAGCACCTTGCACCAATTGCCGAAAAAAATGGTTGCAAGGTTTTGTCATTTGACAAATCACCAGAAGCTGGAGAGTTCTTAAAGAGTAAAGGAATTAAAGAAGCGACAATCCTTTTCAAGGGTTCACAGGGTGGCATTTATCTCGAGGAAACTATTAAACCGCTACTCAATAACCCAACTGACAGCCAAAAACTTGTCCGCCAATCAGAAACCTGGCTTAAAAAGAAACAACAATTTTTCGATCAGCCTTATTAGTTTTAATTGATTCACTATCCTATAGACCTACGTATACCATTAGCGCACTTACATCTGTTCGTAAAAGCTTGATAAATAGTTGGCTGAATTATTTGTTTTTCTCTAGCCGAAGAATTTCTTTTACGACCGTCTTATCATTCCACGGAATTCGTTTGCCGTTAATAATTCGGTACTGCTCATGACCCATACCGGTAATTAGAACCGTGTCGCCACGTACGGCTGATTTTAGTGCCTGATAAATCGCTTGTTTTCGATCAGCAATTTCCGTCATCTTGTGAGCCTTCTTTGTTCGCTTAATTCCCTGTCGAATCATTGCCCGAATATTATCTGGATTCTCACTATAGCTTTCTTCATCTGTTAGAAAAATTCTATCCGCCAAATTAGCCGCCAACTCTCCCATGATTGGTCGCTTTGTTTTATCTCTGTCACCACACGCGCCGAAGACTAAGAATAATCTCCCCTTAGTAATTCTCCGTGCCGTTTTTAACAATTTCTCCAATGCGTCTGGCGTGTGCGCATAATCCACGATAATATCAATTCCGCGCTTATTATCCACTCGCTCAAAACGCCCTGGAATCATCTCCAGATTTGCCACACCTTCTTGAATATCTTCTAGCTTTATACCGAGCAAATACGCCAAAGATACTGCTGCTGACATATTAAGTACATTAAATTCACCAGGTAGATTAGTTGCCAACTCCAAATGGGTCTGATGGTCAATGAGCAGACTTGCTTCAGTACCCTTTTTATAAAGCTTAATGTGCGTTATCCGAGCCTCGGCCTCCGGACTCACACCGTACGTCATCTTTTCGCCAGAAGCATTAAACTTATTGAAATATTCAAACCACTTATCGTCGCGATTTAACACGATGTATTTTGGCTGCTTTTCAAATAATTTAGCCTTTGCCTCTGCATACTCTTCCATTGTTTTATGGTAATCCAGGTGATCTTGAGTCAAGTTAGTCATCACCGCCGCCTCAATTGGCACGCCATCAAACTTATGCTGAGATAATGCATGACTAGTCGCCTCTAAAATCACGTATTCGACACTTTCACGCTGAGCTGTCTGAAAAAAACTAAACAGCCTGGCTACAGTTGGGACAGTTGCATTCAAATCATTTATCTTCTCTTCGCCAGCAATTTCAATTACGGCCGTCGTAAATAACGCCGTCTTAAAGCCAGCCTCTTTCAAAATTTCATTAATATAACAAGCCGTCGTCGTCTTACCATTTGTCCCCGTTACCGCAATAATTCTCAGGCCACGAGCTGGATTGCCATACCTCAGGCTAATCATCTTCGTCCGCGCAATCCGATAGACATTTTCGGTTTTCTCCAAAGCCCCTTTAGGCAGCGTCTTTCTAGCAATTTTTACCAACTCGTTTTTCATAATACTTATTTTACCACTTATATTTGTTATAATAAAAGCAAATGAGGATTTTGGGAATCGAGTCTAGTTGCGACGAAACAGCGGCGTCAATCGTTGAAGATGGCGAACGTTTACTTTCAAATGTCGTCAATTCCCAAATCGATATTCATGCCGAATATGGCGGAGTTATCCCGGAAATTGCCGCCCGTAGCCATTTGGAAGTCATAAACCCGGTCATTAAAAAAGCCTTATCTGATGCCAACTGTACCTGGGATGATATTGACGCCATCGCTGTTACTTATGCGCCGGGACTCATTGGCTCGCTACTGATTGGCTCGCTCGCTGCCCGTACTCTCGCTATTATCCACCATAAACCGCTTTATAAAATACACCACGTTGAGGCTCATGTATACGCTAATTTTATCAATCAACAATCTGGCAATCTATTTCTATCACTGCCAAAAAAACAACCGTCATTCCCCCTGCTCTCATTGATTGTCTCTGGCGGTCACTCGCAGCTCGTCCTTTTCCAAAATCACGGCGATTACCAGCTTATCGGTCAAACTCAAGACGACGCCGTCGGCGAAGCATTCGATAAAGTCGCTAAAATTCTCGGCCTACCCTACCCTGGCGGCCCGTCTATCTCCAAAGCTGCTGAGTGTGGCGATCCGCACGCCTTCACTCTACCTATCGCCAAACTTCAAGGCAAATATGACTTTTCATTCTCTGGCCTCAAGACAGCCGTTCTGAGGGCTGTTCAACGCGAAGTGGGCAAAGACTTCACTTTTCCCTCACACGAGCTCCCAGGACTTGTAGACGATGAACTGAGGCATAATATGGCCGCTTCCTTTCAATTCACCGCTATCAAGACCCTGGTTGATAAAACTCGCCAGGCTTATGATGATTTTCAGCCAGCCTCGGTGGTCATTGCTGGCGGCGTAGCAGCCAATCAGGAACTTCGCCATCAACTTTCGGCCGCCCTACCCCTGTCAATTGACTATGCGCCCATCCAGCTCTGTACCGATAATGCCGCCATGATCGCTGCACTTGGCTACTACCGCGCCCAAATTGACCAGCCCACTAACCCGTACGACCTGGAAGTGCAGCCAAGTTTATCAATGACATCAATTTAACGTTGTGGAGATTACAACATGAATCAACATTTCTTACAATCTGAGGCTTGGGAAAAGTTTCAAACTGACCTCAAGCGAAAAGCAGTTCGTAAACATACTAACTACGGAGATTTTTTCGGCATCATCGAACGAGGTCGCTTCAATTCTCGCCTCTACATTCCCTACGGACCACAAATCCAGTCAGTTGACAACCTGATAAAACTCTTAGAAGTCATTAAACAATCCGCCAAACAACAAAAAGTCGACTTTATTCGCATTGAGCCATTAGGTAACATCGATACCGCCATCCTCAAAAAAGCTGGCTATCGGAAAGCCAAGGATGTTCAGCCGTCTCATACTATCATTAACACCTTAGCAGACGACGAAACTATACAATCTCTTACTAGCCAGACTGTCCGTCGTATGTGGCGCAAAAATCTTAAAGCAGGCGTTACCTTTCAAGCTAGTTACGACCCTCAGGATATCGAAATTTTTATCAATATGATCCACGACGTAGCTAAGCGTACAGGTATGGTACCGCACAGTGACGCTTATTTCCGCCAGATGGCGTCTTCCCTATTTCCTACCAAACAGGCTGGTATTTTTTATGCTATCTACGAAAATAAACCAGTCGCTAGTATTTTATTTTTCAGCAATGGCGAAACGATGTATTACGGTCATGCTGGATCTTATTCAGAATACCGCAAATTAAGTCCAGCCACCGCTCTTGGTTTAGAAATGCTTCGTTATGCACGTCAAACAGGTCATAAGTTTTTCGATTTTTACGGTATCGCACCAGAAGATGCACCAAAAACTAATCCATGGTACGGCTTTACGCAATTCAAAAAGAGTTTTGGTGGTCAGCCAACGGAATTTCCTGGCACTTGGGAATTACCACTGCGTCCTATCACCTATAATCTTTATCATCTCTATCAAAAAATTTATCAAACAATTCGGCACCATTCCTAACACCTGCCCTTTGATTTGTGCTATAATTGGAGTTGAAACAAACACGCGAAAAAAGAGTTATATTTAATGGCACTTCTTTTCGTGTGAAAAGTATGGGTTATTTTTAATTTGTTTTTTTCGCGTGAAAAAGTCAGGAATTACTTATGCAGCTAGCCAAACAATACATACCAAATGACTACGAACCAAACATTTATGCCATGTGGGAAACTAGTGGCGCTTTAGAACCGACAGGATTAGGTAAGCCATATTCTATAGTCATGCCGCCGCCTAACGCTAATGGCAATCTACATATCGGACACGCTCTTGATATGAACCTAAAGGACATCCTTATCCGTTATCACCGAATGAAGGGTGATGATGCAATATTTATTCCTGGTGCCGATCATGCTGGCTTCGAGACTTGGGTAGTGTATGAGAGGGAATTGACAAAGCAGGGGAAGAGTCGCTTTGATTTTTCACGTGACCAATTGTATAGTCAAGTTTGGAATTTCGTCCAAGAAAAGCGCGGTAATATGGAACTGCAACTGCGCGCTCTAGGTATTAGTGCTTCTTGGAAACATCTAACTTTTACCTTGGATGATAAAGTTATTAGCACTGTATATGACACCTTCAAAAAGATGTGGGATGATGATCTAATCTACAGAGGTGAGCGCATCGTTAATTACTGCACTAAACACCAAACCAGTTTCGCTGATATTGAAGTAGAACATAAGAATGAAAAGGGGAAGTTATGGCAAATAGCTTACCCAACATTGGATAAAATTGGCGAGATTATCGTGGCTACCACTCGCCCCGAAACTATGCTTGGCGACGTAGCGGTAGCAGTACACCCAGATGACGAAAGATATAAGCACCTAGTCGGTACACGCATTTTACTACCGATTGTTGATAAGGAAATTCCAATTATTGCAGACGAATACGTTGATATGAGCTACGGTACTGGCGCCGTTAAAATTACTCCAGCTCACGATCTGAATGATTTTGAAATTGCCAAACGACACGATTTGCCTTTAGAGTCAATCATTAGCCAAGCAGGCAAGATGATAAACGTTCCTGCGCAATTCTTAGGATTAACCCCAGAAGAAGCCCGTGCTCGAGTTTTAGAAGCCCTAGACGCACTGGAATTACGCCGCGGCGAAAGCAATATTGAGCATGCTGTCGGTCATTGTTATAAATGTGGTAGCGTTATTGAACCAATAGTTAAGGAACAATGGTTTATTAAGATGGAACCTTTGGCCAAACCAGCAATTGACGCGCTTGAAAGGGGAGAAGTTACTTTTTATCCCGCCTCTAAATGCCGCGAGCTTATCTCATATCTCAAGCAGCTAAAAGACTGGAATATCTCGCGTCAAATCCCTTGGGGAATCCCAATTCCAGCATTTGTTAATGAAAATAATCCTAAAGATTGGATATTCGACACTCGTACTAATGAACAGAAGATTGTTGTGAACAACACAACATACATTAGAGAAGAAGACACCTTCGACACCTGGTTCTCATCCGGTCAATGGCCATATGTAGTAACCGACTATTTAAGCGGCGGGGAATTAGCCAAATATTTCCCAACCAGCCTAATGGAAACAGGTATGGACATTATGCGCGCTTGGGTGGCACGAATGATTATGTTGAGTCTATATCGTACAGGCAAACTACCTTTCAAAGAGGTTTATCTACATGGCATGGTCAATGATGAGCATAACCAAAAAATGTCCAAATCTAAAGGCAACGTTATTAACCCAATGGAGTTGGTGGCTGAATTTGGTTCAGACGCCACACGCATGGGAATTATCGCTGGTCGCGCCCCAGCCCAGCATCAGGCCTTTAATAAAGGTTCGGTTATTGCTGCGCGCAATTTCTGTAATAAGCTCTGGAATATCGCCCGATTTGTTGAGGCGCAAATTGGCAATAATCATCAAATTGTTGAGCTGGAGCCACAAACTCTGGCCGACCACTGGATTATTCGTCAACTAAATGACGCCGCCAACAACGTGGCTATTCGACTAGAACAGTATCGTTTTTCTGAAGCATCAGAAACGGTTTACCATACCATTTGGGACGACGTAGCCGACTGGTATATCGAATCATCTAAGACTTCAATTAACCGCCCGTTGTTATCATGGGTACTGGCGACTTCTCTAAAAATTGCACACCCGTTTGCACCGTTTGTTACGGAAACAATTTGGCAAACTCTTAACTATACCGACGGAATCTTAATGCGCGAGACTTGGCCGACTCCAGAAAAATTTGACCCAATTGCCGCTGAGCAATTCGAACAGTTAAAGACACTAGTCACCGAGGGTCGCTGGGTGATTGCTGAATTGCCAGGTAATAAAAAATATCGATTGTTATATGGCAATGACAGTCTAATTTCTGATAATCAGAACACTATTAAGCATCTGATGCGCCTCGAGTCAGTCGAACATACAGATCAACCGCGTGGCCTCAGACTGGCAGCCGCCAACAGGGAAGCGTGGCTTGATATTGATAGCGAAACTCTATATCAGCATCAGGAAAATCTTGAGGTTAGATTAGCGGAAGCACGCCAAAAAATGTCAGGATTACAAAAACGACTAGACAACCCAACTTACGTCGAGAAAGCCCCAGCGCACCTTGTTGAGGAAACTCGCGAACAATTAGCCGAGCAGAAAAAAATCATTACCCGGCTGGTTTCAGAATTAGAAGTAATTAGCTTGAAATAGTCTAGCCTATAGTGTCAAGATCAAGGTGATATCCATCAAAAATATGTTGCCCACGAGCAGCATATTTTTGACGCAGTCGCTTTTTATCGTTGTTACGAGGCGTGGTTCGTGGACGCGCCGAGCTCTCCTTCAATACATTAGATAGCTCTGAGTGTTCTGTATGGGTATGTGAATTAGTTTCCGGCATTTTTCCGTCACTCTCAACATCACCATGAGCACTATACATTTTCCAAGATGATAAAAATGCCTTATCAATGTTAGTATCATGAATAAATATACTAAACGCTACGTTTAAGCTCACTAGCATAGCTGTAGCAGTAAAAAACTGTTGCACTAAATTCATTTTATTCTTTCTTTTTTGTATCTATTTTTTAGAATACTGATTATTATGTTAGCATAAGCTTTGTTTTTTGTCAAGTATATTTCGCTACATAAAAATATTCGCCTCGTTTTGGCGAACATTTCATCTTGTCATCTTGGCGGAAGGGGAGGGATTCGAACCCTCGGTACGTTTTACCGCACGCCGGTTTTCAAGACCGGTACCTTCAACCACTCGGTCACCCTTCCAGGTTTAATTTGGCGGAGGAGGGGAGATTCGAACTCCCGCTACAGATCTCTCCGTACTAACGATTTAGCAAACCGTCCCCTTCAGCCACTTGGGTACTCCTCCAAATTCACTATTCAGTGTATCATATAAGTGTAATAATTAACAGCTTTATGATAAATGAGGTATAATGTAATTATGATACAAGGATATATTTCTAAGATTGTCACTGCATTACTTACGATTGGACTAGGAATAGCCCTAGTAGGCACACCGGTATCCGCTCTTGGTGAAGGTGGTGCTTCGGCTGGTATTGGTGCAGCCCGGGGAGATAATACCCCATCTAACCTAGTTAATGGTGATTCATCAATCATAAAGCGTGCCATAAATATTATGCTATTTGCAGTCGGCGTATTAAGTGTTGTCATGCTAATTTTTGGCGGTTTTCGCTATGTCATCTCTGGCGGCAAGAAAGAATCAGTCACAAACGCTAAAAACACCATTTTATATGCAATCGTTGGTCTGTTAGTCGCAGTTTTTGCTTATGCTATCATTAACTTTATCCTTGGCGCAGCATTAAGCGGCGGTTCAACCACTAACGTTTAATTGTTCACTTATTCTTGCCGTGATATACTAACAGCATGAATGATAATCCAGAACAACAGGGATTCGAACCAACCTCATCAGATAGACTTGATCTAACTGAACCAATTGCCTGGAACGCTCCAGAGGGAGTGCAGGTTCAGCGCGGAAAAATTTGGTATGTAATGTTTGCAGTTATTCTGGTCGGGCTAATAGCCCTAGCTATTCTAGTATTTAAGAACTGGACCTTTGCTGCCTTACTGCCTATTATGGCAGTGGCTTTATTCACACTATCAAACAAAAGTCCTCAGATTATTAATTATGCAATTAGCCCAAAGGGTGTTTATATTGCTGACGTTTTACATGATTTCAGTGAATTTCGTGCATTTGGATTATCAAATGAAAACAACCAGCACTCTATCATATTATTGCCAGTTAAGCGTTTTTCCCCAGGACTAACTATCTATTTTTCTGAAGCGGAAGGTGAGAAGATAGTCGATATGTTAGGTGCACGCTTACCAATGCAAGAAATTAAACCAGACGCCCTAGAAAAGCTTATTCGCTTAATAAAGCTATAGCTTGATTGGCTATATTTTATATGGTAGAATACAGAAGTTCACCGCTTCTAGGCGGAGAAAGCTCTTTATATTTTTGTTATGGCCAATCGGATTTCCGAAAGGCTGTATGCACCCGTAGCTCAGCTGGATAGAGCGCTGGCTTGCGGAGCCAGAGGTCGTAAGTTCGAATCTTGCCGGGTGTACCATTTAACCTAAGGAGGGGATATGAATTTTGTTAAATACGTAAAATACACAGGTCTAGCAATTATTGCAATTTTTACAGCATTTATTGCGTTTATATCGGCGGCGGTATTTATTGAGGTAACAACCTGGGATGAGGCTGGTAAGTGGATTATCAAGGCCGCTGAATTAGCCGGTGTTGGCCTGTTATTAAGCATTGTCATGAGTATTATTGGTACTATAGTCGCTAAGGACGCCAAGAAGAAATAATATCCTTAATTAGTTAGATACGGAGAGATGCAGGAGTGGTTGAACTGGCCGCTCTCGAAAAGCGGTATGGGGCAACTCATCGAGGGTTCGAATCCCTCTCTCTCCGCCATAAATATTTATGAAAATAACCGTTATAACAATCGGAAAGAAACATGAAGCCTGGATTCAGCCAGGCATTTTTCGTTTTTTAGAGCGCCTCAGGCCGCCATTTGCCACGGAGATGGTAATTCTACCACACTCAAGCTTTGAGGGCGACAGAGCACGTCAGGAAGAGTCAGAACGTATACTTACACGTCTTAGTTCAGACGATTTTATTATCCTGCTTGATGAGCGCGGTAAAAATTTATCATCACCGGAATTATCAGATTTAATCACTAGCCACACCAACAGTCACGTTGTTTTTATTATCGGAGGAGCTTATGGGGTTAACGATGATTTACGCCAAAGGTCTAACGTCGTCTGGTCTCTATCAAATCTGGTATTTCCACATCAGTTAGTCCGGCTAATCTTAGCTGAACAGCTATATCGTGCTCAAGAAATTTATCGCGGCAGCCAGTATCACCACTCATAGTTTCGGACGACCGTGTCTGGCAATAACAGCAATCTCTACATGCTCAGCACCGTTTTTTCTTAAGCATTCAGCTGCCGCCAACACAGTTGAACCAGTCGTAAAAATATCATCAATAATTATATATCGACGATTTTTATCTACCGAACCACTTATCTCAAAGAAGTCATTTGCTTGACGCTTTCTCTGGCGCGAAGACTTAGTAAAGTGTTGGGTGACATTATTTCTTCGTCGAAGCAGGGGTCTGCACTCTATTTTTCTATTCCTGGCTAGTTTGTTAGCTATCTTTTCAATATGACCAAATCCGCGGCGACGGATATTTTGGGAGATTGTAGGTATTGGTACAATAACCGCCTCTTTCGGGAGAGAGGGTAGAGCGTCGTTCAAAAAATCACTCAACAGATTAGCGGCAGCTTGCACTCGGTTAAACTTATAATCATCAATTATTTCAGCCACCACGCCAGTTCTTTTCGTAAAACACCAGATCATATCACAGGGGATTTTATGCTTTTTGCACAAGTTTCCGTTTTTTAAGGACTGACCACACAATACACAAATATCGTATTTCTGACTTATGATGTATTTTTTACAATCTATGCATAAAATACCCCCTATTTTATGACATCTATAACAGTAGTGTGGGGCAATAATAGATAATAGTGTATCAAACATTGTAATTTTTACGTTTTACACCTTTCACTGTTGATTATACCGCATATTATAGTTATACTAATAAGGACTTTGTCAATGAGCCTATTATAAAAGTGGAGGAAATTATGGCCCGAAAACAAGATGATAATATATTACTAACAGAAGATGAGTTGGCTGCAGCGTTTATTGACGATACAGATCAGCTACTACCTAATCTTAACGATGACAGCAACAATAATCCAGCTCCAGCAGCACCAGCTGAAGACAACTGGGAGGATGAAGCTGACGATCTAATGGGTCAATTAGCTGTTGACGTTTTTGAAACAGAGAACGACTTAATCATTAAAGCTCGCACTGCCGGTGTAGACCGCAATGATTTAGATGTCAGTATTTCTGATGGAATCTTAACTATCAGCGGCACGTTATCTAGTGGTGATGAAGCCGACGTACGCCAATGGCACATTCAGGAGTGTTACTGGGGCGAATTTAGTCGTACATTAGCATTGCCTACAGCCGTTAACGAAGAGGGAGTAAAGGCAGAATTAAAAGATGGCGTTTTGACAATTACCTTTGAAAAGATAAAACAAGAAAAGGCGAAGAAGATCCAGGTTCTCTAGAAACATTGGCAAAAAATACCACCACACATTGGCGGTATTTTTTGATTATAAAAAAGAACCTCATTAGTGAGGTTCTTTTTTCTAACTTCAAAACTTATTATGATCCTGAAGTAAATTTATCGATGACCATATTAACGATAGCCCAAGCCAAAATAGAGACGACTAGACCAACAATAGCATATAGAACCGTATTCTTAGCTGAAGTAACCTTATTGCTATCACCAGCTGAAGTAGTGTAACGAATACCACCCCAAATAAGCATAATAACGCTTAAGGCACCGACTGCAAATAGGAATATATTAACAAACTGCTTAACTAGGCTCTCAGGACTAGAATTAACCTTATCTACACCCTCTCCTTGTGCACTGTCAATTCCACCCCTTAATGTAAAATCAGCAGCATTTGCAGCTGGAGCTACCGCCAAAGAGATTGTCGGCACAATTAGCAATCCAGCTAGAATCATTTTTAATTTATTCATGTTATTTCTCCTTCTTTAATGATGTTATTATTATACATTTTTCTCTGTTATTTGCAAAACTATTATGTTTTTAGACAAACTTATCGATGACCATATTAACGATAGCCCAGGCGAAAATAGCCACGATCAGACCAACTACTGCATAAATAAGTGAATTCTGTGCAGCTTTAGTTTTTGCAGCGTCACCAGCTGAAGTAACATAACGGATACCGCTAAAAATAATCATAATAACAGATAAGGCGCCTACAACCCACAATAAAACATTAACGACAGTTTGTATTAAGCCACCCTTACCTTCAATTTGCTTGCCTTTCATTTCTGGAGTAGTAGCTATGTCAATACCATCTGACACTTGAGCAGAAACACTACCAGAAAGGGAAGTAGTCAAAAGTGCCGACACTCCAAAGACCATACAAATCATTAATGCTATCGATAATACTGTTTTTTTCATGTTTTCTCCTACTTAAAGTTACTAAACGCAAAGTTAACAATTGCTGCAGCAAATATTGAAACAACCAAACCAATGACAGCATATAAGATAGTATTTCTGGCTTTTGCTGTTTTCTGAGCATCACCACTAGAAGTTGCGAACATAATCCCACCGATAACAATCATAATGACCGAAATTACACCAACTGCCGTTAATAAAACTTGCACTATACTGCCTATGATGCCATTAACTTTACCTTCACCATCAGATTTATTATTACAGTAAACTGACCCAGAGCCATCACCTGTACAAATATCAATACCGTTACCAGCAGAAACTACAGGAGTGAATGCGCTAAACATTCCAATCATAACCATGCAGACGGTCAAAATTTTTGTAATATTTCTCATACTAAACCTTTCCTATAATATAACCTGTTATAGCAATAGCACTAGAGATAATCACCAGGCCAATAACGGCATATAAAATTGTATTTTTTGCGCTAGCGGTTTTTGCCGGATCACCAGAAGACAGTGAATAGTTTATGCCAGCGATGACTATAACAATGACCGCTACGATACCAGCTATCTTTAGCACCAGGTTAATAATGACCATGATGTCAACTTGATTATCCGGCACTCCGACTTCGCTAGCGCTACCTAATAATCCAGCAAAAAATTCTAAATATTTCATACTATATTCCTATATTTGATGATATAAAACTAACAACTGCCACTGATGATAAAGCCACAACCAACCCAATCGCTGCATTCATGATTGTTTTTCGTCCGTGAGCTACTTTATCAGAAGAGCCATTACTGGTCATTATAAGGAAGCCGCCATACATAATATACCCAGTTGTAGCATAACCAACAACCTGCAAGAGATCTTCTATTATGTTCAGGACAATCTTCCAAATAAAATTGGCTTGTGAGTCTGTATTCTCGCCAGGGGATTTAACATTACAATCACCATCCAACAGGCCATCATACCAAGGTTTTAAAGTCATAATCTTACCATCAGAGCAGGCCGCAGAAGAAGTCTCAGAGATAACAATATTAGCACCAAAAGCACCAACAACAATTAAAGATATTGTAAGTATGATATTTTTCATTAGTTAAATACTCCCCCCGGAATGATAAAGTTGGTAATAGCCACCATAAAAGCGAACATCAATAAACCAATAACCGTATTTGTCCAAACTTCTCTGGCTTTTTTTACTTTATCTGGACTTCCTTCAGACGTAGTATATAAAAATGCACCATATACAACAGCTCCAAAAGCAGCAACACCAACACCGGCAGTTAAGATCTTGATAACTTGCTTTATAATATTAATAATCGCTGTACTACCTGTACCATCACAAGAAATAACAGAGGTTTCTGCACCACCACAACTGCCGGCAGCTAAAGCTACTTTGGGTATAAAAACACTTCCTGCGATTACTGTTGCTATAAATATACTGATTATAATATTTCTTTTTGTCATAAAAATTTCTCTTATACAGAAATTGTAAAATAGTCAAGCGAAAAAAGCAAATATTTTCCTTGAAAAGATGTAGGTAGTCTGTTAGTATATAAACTGCAATGTGCGCCCGTAGTGAAGTTGGCCTATCACGCCTCCCTGTCACGGAGGAGATCGCCGGTTCGAATCCGGTCGGGCGCGCCACAGATATTTTCACCCTAACAGGGTGTTTTTTTATAAAAATATATTGTATTTATTGCATTTATTTAATTTTTATGTTATTATAACGGCAATTAGGTCAATGAATCTAAGGAGATTTATAAATTACACCTGGCAATGCCAGAGAAAGGACCCCAAGCGTTATGGCTAAAAATCATGAAAACCCTAACCCAAGCGGTTCAGAACTACCAAAAAAAATAATGGCACTAATTGGCGCAGTAGCATTCTCGATTGGAGCGGCAGGATGTAATAGAGAGACTCACAGCGCACCAACTCCAGACATCACAACATCTACAGCGCAAGAAACTCAGAGTCCAGCACCAGAGTCGTCGCCAGATAAAACACCAGTTTCAAGAAAGACTGATGTTGAAGAAATGCTAAAACCCCTAAAAGACTGGAATTACGAAGGTATTGATCTGAGTATCTTAGACGACAAGAATGCCTCTAGAGAAGACTTAGTAGGAATTTTAGATCAGTTTATTAGAAATAACTATGATAACGGTGAAGAGCCTGTTTTTGATCCAGTAACAAAGAAAACAGCTTGGAGTGCATTGAGAATAATCCGACTAATTCAAATGCTTAGTGTTGATCATTCTGATGACGCAAACTACACAAGGGCAATGAATCTAGCTACGGCTATGTTTAATCCGGAAAAGACTGAAGAATTAGAAAAATTCAAAGAAGCAATAAGAAAGCTTTGGGCAGCTTCAAACCCAACATCTCCTACATGCAAAAAGGAACTCTGTACCGTTGAACAGCGATCGCTTTATTATGACTACACTGAAATACTGAGAGTAAGTAAACAACCTATCGCAGTCAATAATTCTAAAGGAACGAAAGATTCAGTTGTTAGATTTGAGGCAAGTGGAGCAACCATAACTGTGCCATCAAATAATAAGGACTTCGAAGCCAGTCCTATTAATATGTCCGTAGAAGTTAATACGTCGAACATTCAACATCTGATTGAACTTAACGAGATAACATTCGGTGTAGAAAAAAAAGCATGGTGGTCTTAGGGTCACTAATCTTACCATGACAATACCGCATATGCTATAATGCAAGCATATGCGGTATTTTTACTATAATCCTATAAAACCACTGCTGATTATTTTATTTGCATCGCTAGCTTTTATAATTTTGCAGCCAATTTTAGTTGCATATGCGGATGACGCAACCTCCAAACCTATTAAAGGAGGTGCCGTTATCTGTAATACTGAATATGGTAATTACAAGAAAACCCCTCAAGGTGAAGAAAGTAAAGATGATGGATGGTGGTGGTGTTATAGTAGTAAAAGTAACCATAGAGTGAGCTATGACAGACTTAAATGTGATAGTGGATATAAAGCTGAATCACGAGAAGTACAGGGATCAACACCTAAGGAAGGACCCTATTCACAGGGTAGGTGTGTGGAATTATCAAAAGAGGAACAAGTTAAAAATGCCAGAAAAAAGGCCTCAATAGATGCTGCCACTAATCAAGTAACTATGCCCAAGCTAGAGGAAGCTCTAAAACCAACAATTACAAATAGTACTTGGTATAAGGAGTTGCCGGACAGCGAAAAAATCGAAGCTGGATGCGCAACTATTGGTGATAGCATAAGCTGTGATCAAAATGCAAAAAGTAAGCTTGCAAAGAAATTAATAGGGACTTGTATAGCTGCGGCTGAAGAATCTGTATCCTCTCGTAAATACGGAGACACTGGATCTAGCGCCAAGGATCAATACTTCACCGACTGTGTTAGCTCAAGATCAGGTATAGATAAGAGTCAAGTCATACAAAATATGACAACTATAGCCTGGGATGACATTAAAAAAGAGATGGACGCTAAAGCTCAAGAGGCAGAAAATGCTCTTAATAAGCCAGAAGAAAGTGACGAAGAGAAAAATTCCTGTGGCGTAGACGGTGTAGGATGGTTGGTTTGTCCATTGATGAGTTTTGCTGGTAGCTTGGGAGACGCCTCCTACTCCGCAATATCACAGTTTCTATCTATTGACCCAGGAATTTTTAAAAACGATTCTACATCCGGGGGATTAAAACAAGCTTGGGATTTCTTTCGCGACATTGCAAACGCCACATTTGCTTTGATATTTTTATGGGTAATATTTTCCCAAATAAGCAATGTCGGTATAAGCAACTACGGCATTAAGAGAATTCTGCCAAGGTTAATAATAGGAGCTTTACTTGTAAACTTATCTTTTTACCTATGTCAATTAGCTGTAGACTTATCTAATATACTCGGTTTTTCTCTTAAGGGAGTTTTAGAAGGAGCTGCATCAGGAATAGATACTCAATCAGCAGCAACTGGATCTTTTAATAATTTATTTGTCATTGGACTAGCCTTAACTGGAATAGGTTTATTTATATTCCTTGCTGTAAGTATACCTACAATTTTATCTCTACTTTTAGTCTTGCTTGTCGTGTTAGTTATATTAATTGTTCGACAATCTGCCATTATATTATTGATAGCAATATCTCCATTAGCATTTGCAGCATGGCTTCTCCCAAACACTGAAAATTTATTCAAAAAATGGGTATCAGTGTTTAGAGGGTTGTTAATTGTATTCCCTGTAATATCTCTTCTGTACGGAGCTGGAAAACTAGCAGGGGCTGTATTAGCAGCGTCAGCCACAGACGATCCAAACAACCCGAAAGAAACTATGCAATTCGCAGCCTTGGCTGCCTCCATATTACCATTAGGCGCTACACCTTTTGTGATTAAAAGCTCATTAAGCTCACTAGGTAATATCGGCGCAAAGCTAGGAGGGCTTAGTAGCATGGCTAATAAGCGTTTAGGTGGAGCTATTGGTACTTCTAGATTAAATGACCTTAAAAAAGGCTGGCAAAAAAGCTCTGCTAAAAGGCAAGCTAATCGTAGGTCTGGCAATACTTGGCTCGGAAGGGGGGCTGATACACTCAGGGGTAGTAACAGCAGGTTAGCCCGCGGAGCAGGAATTATGCTCAACCCTAGGAGAGCACTGGACAATAGTTGGCTCGGACGAGCTACGGGATTATCTGAGGGTGCCGCCCGCAGTCAAGCTATATCTGACGAATTATTCGAGAATGAAGTTAAAGGTCAAGCTCTAGCCCTAAGAGGCATGACATCGAGTGAAATAGCTACTATTGCCAGCACGGGTAAAACCTCTGCTGGTAAAAAAGTCTCGCGAAGTATGTACGCAGCCGCAATAGACCAGACTATGTCTAATGGAGGTTTTAGCGATCGTGCTAATGTGCTCAGTAGCTTAGCAGGGAAAGACGCCGTCATAAAGAATCGTGCCATCAAGGCTGCATTTGCTAAGGGAGATAATAATATACTAGGTAACGGATTCGGGGATGCTATTCTAGAAGACAGGATTAAAAACATGACTGATCTAGAGAATATGGCTATAAATAACGCTGCAGATGGCAATTTACAATCAGAACATCTCGTACAAAATGCAGCAGGCACTGAATGGTTAGTTGACGCATCTATGAGTGCAGCTAGTGCTGGTACCAATTCAAAGTCTGCAGCTGCCGTATTAAATATTAAAAGTACCGCTATTAAGGCCAGATCTAACCCTAATACCGCAAAGAATATAAACGGAAAATTAGATAGCACATTCCGTAAAGTTGGCGCTTGACCCCTTCTCTTGACTTTTTCTCTTAAAAATGCTAATATAACCACAGATGGAGTGGTTAATTTCACGTAAGCAACTTCTAAATGTAGGGTTGCGATGGTTTGTGTTGCTGATAGCAGGTTTGCTGGTGAGCATTTTTCTTAGCACACTAATCCACCCCACCTCTGTTCATGCAGCAGATGTAACATGGGATAATCGTGACTTAACCTATAATGAAGAAAAATATACAAGACTAACCGACAATAATAAAGTCAAGCAACTAAACATACCCAGCGGGTCAATTGTATTTTTACACGAGGACAATAATAAAAAAGAAGCTAAAGCTATATATTTTCCATCAACCGACATAACATCGTTAAGTTCTGCAACTCATGTAGTCTATAAATTCACACCGCCAGATACTTACGAGCAAACCAGTACTTCGACAGTCTCAATTGAATCGCCGTCCAACGATTCTGGTAGTACCTCTTGCGATGTACAGGGAATAGGGTGGATTATCTGTCCACTCGCTAATTATCTGGCGACTGGCATGGACTGGATGTATAGTGCGCTTCAGGAATTTCTAAAAACCCAGCCGTTAGAAACCACTAACCAAAATAGCGGTATTTATCTGGCATGGACCATTATGCGCAACATTAGCAACGTGGCTTTTATCATAGGGTTCTTAATTATTATCTATTCACAGACAACGTCTGTTGGAATTAGTAATTACGGTATCAAAAAGCTACTACCAAGGCTTATTATTGCAGCAGTGCTAGTTAACGTGTCATTTACCATCTGCGCTATACTCTTAGACCTGTCAAATATAGCTGGATACGCACTACAAGATGCTTTCATAGGCATTAAAAATACTATCGTTAATTTGGGAGAAACTACTGGAGCACCCTGGACATGGACAGAAGTTATTACTACGATATTATCTAATGGAGCCTTGGGCATCGGGGCAGTATATGCAGTATCTCTTAGTACAGAACTACTCCCAATGGCATTTTCTGCATTAGTAGGCTTAGGGCTAACGTTGCTATTAGTGTTACTGATAATGGCAGCACGACAAGCCTTAATTATAATCTTAATTATCATTTCACCTCTGGCGTTTGTTTGTTATTTACTGCCAGGAACAGAAAAATGGTTTAAAAAATGGCGTGATCTATTCATGACGATGCTGATATTCTTCCCAGCATTTGCTGTAGTTTTTGGTGGAGCTCAGTTGGCAGGTATAATAATTATTCAAAATGCCACCGGACCTAACGGTGGAATGATGCACCTCTTAGGTATGATGGTCCAAATAATACCTTTGGCTATAACTCCTCTAATTATGAAGTTCAGTGGCGGAGTGTTAGGTAAGTTTGCTGGATTTGTTAATGATAAGAATAAGGGCTGGTACGACAGATCTAAGAACTGGGCGAAGGATAAGCGTGAAATTGCTAAAAATAATAAATTAGCTAACGACAAAATGAGGCGGTTTAATCCGAACCGCTTACGCCGTTGGGCAGACCACAATAGTAGGCAACGCAAAAAGGATCTAGAAACATCACAAAAAAATGCCGAGAATTCATTTAGAAATACGGCTAGATATAAGAGGTCAGACTTAGAGTCTAGACGAGCCAACAGACGCGCTGAATTATTATCTGAGCAAGATTCTAATCGTTATCTTGAAGCAACACAAGGACATGCACCGAGCGATACGTACGATAAAAGATCTTTATACGATCGTGCTTACGGGTAGTGTCGACTAATTATGCAACTTGGCAAGATTGAAAGCGCATAAAAAACAGACCGACTTCATGAATGATATTAGCGACATGGAGACTAAAATCGCAACAGAGGGCTTGATTAAAAATAATGCTCAACGTCAACAGCATAGTAATTTTGCAAATCAGTTATTAAACAACAAGGAGCTTCGAGAAAAAGCTGGTGGCCATGTATTAGGGATGATAAAGGCAATTTACTTGGCGCGAATGCCGCCTTAGCCTCAGCCATATCAACCAACCGCAGCGAGTACTCCAAGTCAGTTGATGAAGCTCATCAGATTATAAAGCACTACAAATTGGCTCAAGACAGAGACAAGGATATCTTTAGACAAATTCCGTAACTCTTTCTGGTGGACGATATTTTATCAGCAGATAGTATATTTGTACGTGAAGCCGCAATTGAAGAGCAGATTAAATACGGTACCGCAACAGAAGTCGCCGAGCTTCTTAGTGAATTGCCGCCAGAATTCTATTCTTCTGCAGCTTCAGCACTAGCAGAATCTGGCGTAAGGAATAAGGCGTCCTTTATGGGAGGTAAGCTCATCGATGATATGCTGAAGGGCGATATTAATAACAGTAGGTGATTTCTGAATTACTTTGCCGAATGGCTAGAGGGTGGTAAGTATAAACCGGAGACTTTAGCGTAACTACGGATGCTGATGCTGTTAAACTGTTGATAGAAGCTGTAAATACTACATCTGTTATTACTGATAAGAAACGTCAAGATCTTAAGAAAGTTATCAACACAATTCTTACTGACAGGAGGTTGTCAGCTAATGCAACTGACGCGGCTAAAGAGCAATTTGAGATTTTCCGCAACATGCTATAATCTCCATATTTTGATATAATATAAGCAGTATGTCGGTGTATAAAGTTCCTCAAGATGTCGAGGCGGAGGATAAACTACTTGGACCATTTAGTTTCCGGCAGTTTGTGTTTTTAATTATCGCAGTTGCTGGAATTGGTATTGCATATGCTTTGAGCCAATTGTTACTACCCTTATTTTTAATTCCAATGCCGGTTGTTTTGTTTTTTGGGGCTTTAGCTTTACCTCTTAAAAAAGATCAACCGATGGAAGTATACCTTGCGGCAGTTATTTCTTTTATGTTAAAACCAAAAAAACGCCTATGGCAGCCTGACGGTATTGAAACGTTAGTAGAAGTTATCGCACCAAAAACGGAGGAGAAAATATACGGCAATAAATACGATCAAGCCGAGGTTCAAAGGCGATTGTCATATCTAGCAAACCTAGTAGACAGCCAAGGTTGGTCAATTCGTGGAGTTAATAACCCGAATAGTTCAATGCAAGCGGATCTGTTTAATGAAGGTCGGGCAGCTAATGATATCCTAGATGAAAATAGCACTACGGCACAAAACATTAATAATTTAATGAGGCAATCAGACATACGCAGAAGAGAAGAAGTAATTCAAAAGATGCAAACAGCACAAACGACAACGGTAGCAACTTCTCAATTGACAAACTCTACTCCAACAGCGCAACTTATAGTCAATCCATACCCAACAATGCGCCAGTCAACAATCAATCCGCTGTCAGATAATAAACCTACAAATAGCCAACCGACCGCCACGCCGCAAACTAGCTTAAACGACGTATCACCTGCTATAATAGATTTGGCAAATAATCACAGCGACCTTTCGGTTGAAACGATTTCGCGTGAGGCGAATCGAATTCAGCAAGAAAATAAATTAGCAGAAGAGGAAGTGGTGATTTCATTACGTTAGGTGGGGTTTATGCAACCAGAGTTACAAAATCAGCAATTGAATCAGCAATTACCGCAAACCAATGCGGCTATTCCTAATATTCCTCAGCAATCCGCCGTAAATACAACCATAGCAGGATCTGCTACTACACCAACCCCGGATAAGTCACCAGAAAATAAAAAACAAAGTGGACCAATCAGCACTCAAAACACTCTCCTGTTTTCTGAAATGCGTGAAAATATGATTATTATGAGTGATGGCAGTTTCCGAGCAGTAATTGAGTGTGAATCCATTAACTTTGACCTGATGAGCTCACGTGAAAGAGAAGGAATAGAGTTCAGCTATCAAAATTTTATCAATTCTCTGTATTTTCCAATTCAAATTCTAGTCCGTTCACGCCGGGTAGACATTGGACCTTATCTAGACAGATTGGCTGATATCCGACGTAATCAAGATAATATGCTGCTCAATGTTCTGATGGATGATTATATGGATTTTATTGATGTTTTAGCGCAAGAAGCAAACATTATGGATAAAAGTTTTTACGTAGTTGTACCGTATTATCCTGCCGGTGAAGAAAATGCTTTCAAACAGCAAACAAAAGGACTATTCAGTAGTTTCTTCAGCGGAAAAAAAGAAGCGACTGTAACGAAAATTGATCAAGTTACATACACAAAAGCAAAGGATGAGATAAAAAATCGTATCGATTCAGTAATGAGCGGCTTGTTCCAAATTGGAGTAAAAAGCTGGCAATTAAACACCCGTCAGCTAGGCGAGTTATTCTACACATCATATAATCCCGACACATCATCACGTGAATCACTGTCAGAAATCGACCCGAGTGAACTCACTACCACCTATGTCACTAAAGGCACAGGGCAAGCACCAACAGGAGAAAGATTATAATGGCAAAGAAGAAATTAGACGCTGTTGATATTGCCGCACAACAACGAGCGCGCGAACAAGCTGAAGTTGAACAGGCCTTTCTAACCGGTGTCCGTACGCTGCGTGATTTTATTGCGCCAAGTAGCATTGAACTTCATTCCGATCATTTCCGACTAGGTTCAAAATATGGTCGTACTATGTATGTTTATGGCTATCCACGACAAATCTACACCGGCTGGCTCAGTTCAGTCATTAATATCGATGAAGTACTGGATATTAGTATGTTTATTTATCCGGTTGATACGCAAATTGTATTGAATAATCTGCGCAAAAAAGTTACCCAGCTGGAAGCTAGCATGAATATCAATTCAGAAAAGGGGCGTGTGCGCGATCCAGGACTGGAAGCTGCCTTACAAGACGCCGAAGAATTACGCGATCAGCTACAGATTGGAGCAGAGAAATTCTTCCGCTACGGGCTATATATTACAATTTATGCCGACAGTATGGATGAACTGAACTTCGTGCAGCATAAGATTGAAACAATATTTGGACAGCAATTAGTCTTCTCTAAAGTAGCTTCTAGTCAACAAGAGCAGGGGCTCAATAGCACAGTTCCACAGTTAACCGATGAGCTGCAAATTCGCCGTAATATGAATACGGGCGCAATTTCTACCAGCTTCCCATTCACTTCAGCCGACCTGACAGATAACAAGGGTGTTCTATATGGAATTAATATGCACAATAACGGTCTGGTTATTTTTGACAGGTTTAGTCTGGAAAATGCCAATATGGTGGTGTTTGCTAAATCTGGTGCTGGTAAATCATTTACTGTTAAATTAGAGGCTCTAAGAAGTATGATGGTTGGGTCAGATATTGTGATTATTGACCCAGAAAATGAGTATCAAAAACTTTGTGACGCAGTTGGCGGTAGTTATATTCGACTAAGTCTAAATAGCGATACAAGGATTAATCCTTTTGACTTACCGCGAGTCATCGATACCGACGAGGCGGACGACGCCTTAAGAGCAAACCTAGTAACGCTGCATGGATTATTGCGACAAATGCTAGGCGGGGCGCAAACAACAGCTGGCGGGCAAGTTGTAGCGGGATTAACGCCGGCGGAAGAAGCAGATATCGATCAAGCGCTCATTGATACCTATGCGCGAGTTGGCATTACATCTGATCCACTGACTCACAATTCCACCCCTCCAACAATTTCCGATTTATACGATACCTTGCTTCACATGGGCGGCACTGGGCCAAGCTTAGCGCAGCGTCTACGCAAATTTACCTCCGGAACATTTGCTGGTATTTTCTCACAGCAAAGTAATATTGATATCAACAATAATATGGTGGTGTTTAATATTCGTGACCTCGAAGATGAACTTAGACCAACCGCAATGTATATCGTCCTGAACCACATCTGGAACATTACACGCACCGACCAGAAAAAGCGCATGCTGATCGTGGATGAGGCTTGGCAATTGATGAAATATGACGACTCCGCCAACTTCTTATTCTCTCTAGCAAAACGTGCTCGTAAGTATCAATTAGGATTAACTACCATCACTCAGGACGTGGAAGATTTCGTTGGCAGTAAGATGGGTCGCGCCATAGTCTCAAACTCATCAATGCAATTATTATTAAAACAGTCTACTAGTGCTGTTGATGTCCTCGCTCAGGTATTTAAATTGACCGACGAAGAACAAAAACGACTATCTAATTTCCCGGTCGGTCAGGGCTTATTCTTTGCTGGACAAAATCACGTTCATATCCAAATTCAAGCTAGCGACACTGAGTATAACCTAATTAACACCAATCCCGTAGCTCAACAAGTAAAGCCGTCTGATACACCAATTGGTGGTTATGGAGAGGTATAAAATATGGCGCGAGTTGACTATACGACAGATTCCGAGACTGACAGTAGATTAAATCCTGCCGAGCAGGCTAGGTTCGATCAAATATCAGCCGATCTTGATAGCGGATCAGAGTTGAGCAATCGCGAAAAAGATGCCATAAATGACCTTGAGTCTCAATTTGATAATAAAGATTCTGACTTAGATCCTAACAGAAACGACTCCGCCAGTGAAGCAGTCAATGGGCAAGAATCTTCCATACCTAATAATGGTTTTTATCAGCCATCTGGTAAACGTAAAAAGAAAAGTCCAGTTACATTTAAATCCTTACTGAAAAAACGTGGGCCAATTGCAGCTATTGCTGGAATACTGGGACTGGGTGGTGGAATTATGGGAGCATTCATTAGTCCAGCAGGAATGTTACCAAATATAATGGAAAACTTTACTCAAAAAAACGACTCCGCATCAATCGTTAAAGAATCCCGCGCGAAAAAAGTCATGAATAAAATGATCGAAGCTAGTGATGACACAGGAATTTGTAAAAGTAAAAAAATACGCTGTAAAACAGGACGACTTTCCAATAGAGCTCTTAAGAAATTCAAGAAATCTGGATTAATTCCAGTTGATGCTGATGGCAAAGAAATGGACATAAAAGGAAGAGGATACCCAGAAAAAAATCCAACTCACTGGAAAATAGAAGGAGTAAACGATGGAAAGCCTATCGAAGCATCAAAATTAAAGGACGAATTGCTCAAAAAAGAGAATCGTAAAATTGCCAGTAAAGTCTATGGAAGAACAGGTCTGTTGAAAATGCGTTTCCGCGCCTGGACAGGAAAGCACATGAGTAAGCTCTACAAGAAGTTCAACCTTAAAAGAAATAATGCGATGTCAAAAATCGATAAAAAACTTAAAGTAACAGAGAGGATAAAAAAATTCCGAGAGGGAATGCCAAAATTTAATAACAGCACAGCCATCAATAACGTTAAGACCGGAATTAATAAGATGGGAGGCAAATTAAAAAAAGGAGCACTAGCCTACACTATTGCTGCTGGTTATTGCTTAGCTGTAAAAATTCCAAATATTATCGCAGCAGGAGTTACCGCAGTTCAGTTAGCTCCTCTGCTTGGCTTGGTTATGGATGTAATACTATCTCCCGGATCGCAGGCTAAAGCTTCTGGGTTAGATAGTCAACCTGCTGCAGCGTTATTATTCGGTCAGAAGGCTTCAGCTGCCGAATCTGCAGGCAGTGGGTTCTCTCAAGAAACGATGGAAACTATAGGCGACATGCTCACTCAAAGAGGTAAAATGAAAGGGTCTGAAAACACCGAAGGATCAGCCCTGGATTCTCCATTTCTCCTTGCAGCGATGGGTGTCAATAATGACAAACCAGGAATTGCTAAAAATTATGTGCCAGGATATTCAATAGTTACAAATCCCATAATTCGCAAAATCAATGACCTTAACGGAGCCACTCAAGGGGCGTGTGATTTTATACTTAGCCCAATTACAATGTACGCTTTTATGGCCATAGAGGGTGCAGCTACCGCCGCCGCCGGTGGATGGCCTAAATTGTTAACTTGGGCAGGAAGCCAAACTCTCAGTGCAATAATTATAAAGGCAGCAGAGGTAGCGATAGGCGACCAAGTTAAAACAATTCTTGAAGAACTAGCAAAGAAATTTCTTGTACCAAATAATGCCCAGTATAAGGATTTGGGTGATGCACTTGGTGTTGGAGCGGCAGCGTTCTTTGCAAGCGGATCTATGGGGCAGATGTTACCAGGGCTTAAAATGAGTCAATTGGCAGAATTCAATGGAATCCAAATAGCAAACGAAGAATTCCAAAAAGAAATGGACATAGCCTCTTTAAGTCCATTTGATACATCAAGTAGATATACATTCTTAGGTAGTATATTCCATAATATGGGTAATATGATGATGGCTAATGGAACTTATAGTAAAACTCCAGTAGCAATGCTATCTAATATTCTCAGGCTACCTTCTATGGCATTGTCTTATTCATCCACTGCAAAAGCAGCAAACGGTATGTATTCTGATAAATATTGTGGATACGCAAAAGACTTTTATATGGGAAGTGGGTCATCCGAAGATCCGGCTATAAATTTAGCAGGATTGCCATGTACGGGTATAACTAAAAGCCAGGATAATATGTCGGTAGAGGAAGCTATACAGATTGCCGAAGATGAAGGATGGATAAAGAAAGATGCAGATATTCCAGATGGCGCAACGATATCAGATCTCATGACTAGCGGATATATAGTTGAGGGTACGCCTCTTTACGATTTCATTGAAGATTGTAGTGACGCGAGTAGCGGAAATTACTGGTTTAATAGTGGCGGGTGTGTAGCACCAACAAATTCAAAACAAGCAGCGACAACTGCTACAAGTACTACCTACAAAGATGCAGAAGGTAAAGATGTTACTAACGAATCTTTCGGAGCTGAAAACTCCGCTAAGCAATACGATGACAGAAAACTTTCCGCTATGTCCGTATTACTAATTGATTTTCAGATTGCCCAATCAATTAATGGAGAAGATGACGAAGAAGATACTCCTTCAACCACAACTAAAGCTCCAGATAATGGCGAGGCGGTTGGCGAACCCCAATTAGAAGAGGCGCAGCAAGACGGATGGGGAGGTCATAGCAACGGAGAAATTCCAGATTCAGAATTGCAAACTTTATCTTTCTCACCAGGCAACAAGATGAATAAGAAAGCTGCGACGGCTATGGAAGAGATGAACAAAGCATATAAAGCCGATAACGGATCCGACTTAACCATTAATGAAGCATATCGAGATTGCGCAACCCAGATTAGATACAGCAAAGAATTAGGATCAAGAGCGGCTCCAGCTCCCCCATGTATATCAAACCACGGCTGGGGACTTGCCGCAGATATTGAAGTTGGCGCATTTGGGTCTTCTACATACAATTGGCTGAAGGCTAATGCTCATAAATACGGTTATGTACATCCAGCTTGGGCTGAACCAGGTGGTAGCAAACCTGAACAATGGCACTGGGAATATGCGAGGAAGGTCTAATGAATAAAGAAAATAAAGTCATATTAATATCATCCGTATTATTTTTAGTAAGTATTACGGCAACCTTCCTTATTGTTAAAAATCCTGATAGCAATCAATACACAACTATTCTGTCATCATCCCAAAACACTAACGAGAATCAAAGTAATCAAAATAATGCTCACGAGCAATCATCAGAACAGAAAGTTATTACCGAATTACTAAATTCTACCTCCAGCACCTACGGCAACCGTGAATTAAAAAAGTATTCAATAGTAAAAGAGCAGGGCGAATTTAAGTTGGTTACACTAGAAATTTATAGCGAGAAATTCAAATCTACCTATAGCGTGTATGCAGTCCTAAGAAATAATTCAGTCATAACAGGCGTTAATGATAGAAAATCCCCAGACACCTTAAAAAATATTGGCGTTCCTGCAGATATTATAGGCGAATATAAGAGGAATCGATCTGATGTATAAAAAGTTGTCTACCGCTCTTTGCTTTGCTATATCTTTTGCTATTACTATGCAGTCAGTATCTTTAGCGACAGGATATCCCGATTCATATGTAACAAACGATATTCTTTGGTACAAAGGAAATGATTCAACAACTTGCTCCGGATCATCTTCTAATGGAGTGTCAGGATCAGACAACCAAGAGAAGATTTGGGGGTATTTACGCAACGTAGGATTAAGCGCTGAACAGACAGCTGGTGTGATGGCTAATATTCAAGCAGAGTCAGGATTTAGTCCTACTAGGCACGAAGTAGGCCAAGGATGGGAGTCTGGAGGTTGGGGTCTTGCTCAATGGACATTTGGAAGGCGTACTTTAATAGCTAATAAAATACCTTCCGATCTAAAAAAATATTACAGTCAAGAATATGGTGGCGCACCCAACGAAAAAGGGATGATAGACTCTATTCCTGTAGAAGATAATGATAAATTATTAATCTTCGAATTAGAGTATCTGGTTCAAGAAGGAACGGAAAGGCCCGTTACTGCTTCTGGGTTTGGTACTGCGTCAAATTCTTGGGAGCTACTAAAAACCTTAAAAACAGTAGAGGAGGCTACTGTTTTTTGGCATGATGATTTTGAAAAATCAGCTATGACTAAAGAGGAGGTTAAAAACATACGTGGTGCTGCCGCTCAAAATATCTATGAAAGATTCAATGGAGTAGGAGGAAATGACAAAAATTGCTCATCAAGTGGCGGCGACTTTATCGACTATGTAAAACGTTATGCCTGGCCAGAAAAAACTGTACGTACAGATAAAAAACCTGAATATGCAAAAGCTATAGAAAAGGCAAAAAGCGAGAACAGATACATTGGAGATTCTTGCCTTGGGGGGGGTGTAGACTGTGGCGCCTTTGTGACAACGATACTAAATGACAGTGGATTTGATAAGAACTATAATTACGGAGGCGAAAACGGTAAGGCTGGCCCAACTAGCGTACAGAGAGCATGGGCAGAGGCTAACTGGCAAACTCTCGGTAATGGTAGCTCAATCAACGTAGCCGATCTTAAACCCGGTGATGTCGCACACAGCCCAGGACATACCTTTGTTTACGTTGGCGATATAGAGGGTTTTGATTCAAAAATAGCATCTGCTTCACAATGCGAATATGCACCAAAAGCAGGAGGTGAAAGTTTAACTTCTCCAAGCGTAACTTGGTATAGGAAAAAATAATGAATAAAAGAATAATTAGTATATTAATATTTTTATCATCACTTATTATATTAACCTACGGAATTGTCATATATACATCCAGGATTAATACGGTACCAATATTCTTATTAGTCTCACCAAATAAAGCAGAAATTACCGTAGAAAATAAAAAAATTATCGGATCGCAAATTATATATCTAAAACCAGGAACATATGATTTTAAAGCATTTAGAGATGGATTTAAGAGCGAAACCATTCATGTAGAAGTAAAGAAAAATAAACCACTAAGGATAGTATTTTCACTTATTCCAATTACTCAAGAGGCAATTAAAGAGTTAAAATCATCTTCTAGGGGCGCTGAAATAGACAAAATTACAACAGACAAACTTGTTGACGAGCAAAAAGCATTAGAAGATGCAAATCCAATAATTAAAAAATTACCTATCAAAAATCTGATCTACTCTATAGGCTATAGAGTAGATCCAAATATCCCAAATGGTATTATTGTAGAGATCGATACTATAGAAGGATATAGAAATGCTGCTATTAATAAAATTAAAGAACAAGGATTTGATCCATCAAAACTAAATATTGTTTTTAGAAATTATGCCAATGCGTTTAAGGAGTAATTTATGAATCGAAGAAATATTATTATAATAATAAGTTCTATAATAGTCGTACTATTATTATTGTCTTTTTTCTTCATTCGACCAACATATACTATTTCGATATTTTTCGACAAACCAGACTTATCGGCTAAAATATATCGCAATAATGCAAAAAATAACACCGAAATTATATCGTTAGCAGGAGATACTAAAATAAAATTATCAGATGGCAAATATATAATTAAAACCTCATCTAAGTCTGGACATATAAATGAAAATTACACAGAATTTACAGTCGAAGGATCAGACAAGGATGTATCTATAAAAACCAGCTACAGCAAGAAATTTATGTCCAATAAAATAGCCGAATACAAAAATGAGATTTCAGCTGTATTATTTACTAAATACCCAGAATTAAAATCATCTTTCATACTTAAAAAGGAAATTATATTAGGAAAGAATATCGATTGGTATGCCGCCACCTATCAAAGAGAGGATATAGATAGAAATTCAGGAGACGCCTACACTGTCATATTAAAAAAAGAAAATAATAAATGGACAATTAAAACTAGACCACAAATAATCAATACTACTTATAATACTAAAAATATTCCAGAAGAAATTTTATCCGAAGCAGCATCTAGGTTATCACCATTTTCCACTAACTCTTAAGTGGCATAATAATGTGTGTATAATCAGGGTTTTTTATCTGCCCTCGGATGACACATGGCGATAATTTACCATTAAACGAGAATGTAATTTCGTCAGCATCAATAATATTCAGAACTTCCGTTAAATAGCGCGAATTAAGTGTTACTTGACCATCGGCGGATATTTCTGCTGAGGCTTCTGAAGTATTTTCACCTAACTCAGATGCGATTGAGTGGATAGATAATAGGGAGTTCTCCTTTGAGGCGGTCACGGTTATTCCGCCACCAGATTCACGCGCAAATAATGCTGCAATCTTTGTCACTCTGCTAAAATCAGCTTTTTTAATCACGATTTCCGTCTCTGAATTTGACGGAATCAATTGACGATAATCAGGGAATTTTCCGTCAATCAACCGGCTAACGATTTCCATATCTCCCGTTCTGAAGCACACTTGAGATTCATCAAAGAGAACGGTGATTTTTTTCTCTTCACCAACACTCTTGCTTACCTCTGAAAGTGTCGAAGCAGGGATAATAGCTGACACTTCATCATTAGACTTAGATAGTCTTTTTTCTGCCAATCGATAGCCGTCAGTAGCTGCCAGATATAGCGAGCCTTCGTGATTATGCCAATACACGCCAGTCAAAACCGCCCGTGTCACATCAGAACTAACCGCAATTTTCGTTTGAATTATAGCCTTCTTTAAATCTCCAACATCGATTTCATATTTGATGGCATTTTTTTCATCAATTGTTGGTAATTCCGGATACTCATCCGCCACAACACCATTGATAACTGATGAGAATTTACCTGCAGTAATATGAAGATGCTCATTTTTGACTTCAAGCTCAACAGTACCGCTTGGTAAGTTTGAAATAAACTCGGAGACTAAGCGAGCAGGGATAGTAATCGAGCCGTGTTTGTCAATTTTAGCGCCAATATATTGAGTAGAGGCAATTTCCAAATTTGTTCCAGCAATCAATAATCTACCGCCATCAGTACGTAGTAAAATATTGTTTAATATTGGTAGTTCATTACGACTTGAAGCGATATCTTTGATAAGATTAAGAGCTTTTGCAAGTTTTTCTTGAGTGATTGATACTTTCATTATACTTTCCTTAATTTTTAATTAGTCTTAGTAATAATAGGCGCTGTGGAAACTGGGTAAAAAATGTGTTCAAACAGAGGTAGCTGGTCGATTTTATAGGTGGAAAACTCTGTGCATTGATTGTGGGATTTATGGTGGATATTATTCTATTATTCCACTGTGTAACACAGTGATTCACTCTTTCCACAGATCTGTGTGTTAGTAATCCGCCAAAAAAACACAGGGTCTGCACAGCTTTTCCACAACTAATGAGCATATAATTTATCCTTAATATCATTAATTTGTTCACGAATACTTACATTGGTAAGGCTTTCCTTAGTAATTTTTTCAATTGAGTGCATGGCGGTAGTGTGGTCCTTTCGCCCAAGCTCTTGGGCGATTTTTGGGAAGCTCATTTTCAGCTCACTACGCAGTAGGAACATAGCAATTTGCCGTGGTGTGGCAATAAACTTGTCGCGCCTGGATGAACACATATCTTTTACGTCGATATTATAATAGCGAGCAGTCTTATCGATAATCTGCTTGGCGGTAATATGCTGTGGGCGGCTGCGCTTGATATCGCCTAAAATACCCTCAGCCGCCATAAGGTCTGGAGTAAAGTTTTGCATTTCCGCATATGCCAAGAGCCGGTTTAGTGCGCCCTCTAATTCGCGAATATTTGTTTTAAAGTTAGTTGCTAAGTATTCTACGACATCAGAATCTAATTCGGTATTACTGAGCTCAGCCTTCGCTTTGATTATGGCACAACGAGTCTCATAATCTGGCATCTGAATATCAATTGCCATACCCCATTCGAAGCGACTACGTAAACGATCAGTTAAAGTCGGAATACTCTTCGGTGGTTTATCGGAGCTAATAATTATCTGTTTGTTGTTCTGATGAAGGTCATTAAACGTATGGAAGAATTCATCCTGAGTTTTTTCTTTGCCGGCGATAAATTGCATATCATCAACGATTAGGACGTCAACATTGCGGTACTTATCCGAAAAACCCTTTTTCTTAAAGCGAATTGAGTCAAGGAATTCATTCACAAAAGTTTCTGTGGTGATATATAGTACGCGGGCGGATGGTTGTTTTCTAATTATCTCATTACCAACCGCTTGCATTAAGTGAGTTTTACCAAGTCCAGATCCACCATACAAATAAAGCGGGTTATATTTTTCTCCGGGGTGAGAGGCGACAGCCTGACAGGCGGCGTAAGCTAAGTCATTACTAGAACCAACGATAAAATTATCAAATGTGTAGCGAGGATTTAGATTGCTGGCGTGAGATTTTTTTGATGGTAAGATGAGCGGAGCTGACGATTCCTGGCTCTCAGTTTTAGTGATTTCACGGTTAATGCGAGGCTTTTTATTGCTGGATTCAACGTGGTAGGAGATTGATGGAGAATTTATTCCGTTATGAGATAAAGCTTCAAGTATTTGTGGGTGAAAACGCTTTTCGAGTTGAGTGCGAGCAAAAATATTTGGGGCAATTATTGAGATTTCTTTATCTGATATTATTTCTAGTTTCGTGTTTTTAAACCACGCCGTAAAAGATGATGACGATACAGTTACTTCAATTTCACCTAATACACCCTGCCAAACTGCATGACTATCCA